>CAMJNN010000001.1 GCA_946407325.1 uncultured Prevotellaceae bacterium
GGTTTGTGACCGTGCTTCGCGTGACGAAGAACCGGTATATGGCTATGATGTACTGAAAAAGCCGTCATTATATCCACGTAAGCACCGCTATTTGTTGCATGCTATTGTGCAAGTCAAACTCGGTTTGAATTTTCACCAAGTGAAGTTGAGCATGATTGACGATGCCTATAGCGTTGCTTTCCCGCTGAGTACACCAATTAATATTGAGAAGAAGAGAAGAAAAAAAAACAATGAATTATGTTAGACAAAACAAGACACCTCTCCGAGCATTTTTCGCTCGGAGAGTTAACGAAAACGAGCTTCAAGACAGAAGACAATAACGACCCACCCTTGGAGGTGGTAGAGAATCTGATTGACCTCTGCGAGAACTGGTTAGAGCCTTTGCGCGAGCGTTATAACAGACAGTGCGGCGTAAATAAAGGCATCATTATCAACCAGGGCTTCAGGTCCTACCAAGTGATGCTCGCCATGAAGAAAGCAGGCTATCATCCCAGCCCCAACAGCAACCACATGAAAGGTTGTGCGGTAGATATAGGCTGTACTGACAAGCAGCAGGCGCGGCAATACATGCAGATCCTGCTAGACATTGCCAAAGACCAGCACCAGGATTTCGACGAGCTGCTGGAAGAGCGTATGTTCAAACAAGGCAACTATGTCTATTGGGTGCACTTTGCCGCAAGGCCGGAAAACAACAGGTGCCATATAAAGTATATCTTAAAGTAGGATAGGGTGGCAAGGGGGAAACCTTTAGTTAGATCTTTCTGAATAAGCTTTTTTGCAATAGTTTTTGGTAAGAATGGTACCTCTTAAAAAAAGTAGGACTCCCGAATGTTAAGTAATTTCCTAACCATCGGGAGTCCTTATAGTTTTGGCATGATTAATCAAACATGCTCTTGAACTTCTTGAAGATGCGTTCTTTGACAGAACCTGACGGACGGAAATTGTCACTGTCTTGCATATCCTCCAGTGCCTTTTTCTCGTCACGGCTCAAGGTCTCTGGGATATAGACACTGACATTGACCAGCAGGTCGCCTGTGCCGTATCCATTGACATCAGGCAATCCCTTGCCACGCAGACGCAATACCTTGCCAGGTTGTGTTCCAGGTTCAATCTTCACCTTCACCTTGTTATCCACTGTAGGAATCTCTACGGTGCCACCCAAGGTCGCCGTAGGCACACTCAGTAGCAGATTATATACTAAATCGTTCTCATCACGAATCAAGTCCTTGTCCTTTTCTTCTTCCACCACAATGAGCAGATCGCCAGGAATGCCGTTGTGCTTACCCGCATTACCCTTGCCACTCATAGAGAGCTGCATGCCTTCAGCCACACCAGCAGGAATCTTGACGGTTACGGTTTCTTCACCCATGATGATGCCATCGCCGCCACAGTGGGTACATTTGTTCTTGATGACATGACCTTCGCCACCGCAGGTAGGGCAGGTGGTTTGTGTCTGCATGGTGCCTAAGATGGTTTGCTGGGTACGGATGACGGTGCCGCGTCCCTTGCAGGTAGGACAGGTCTCGGTGCCACCATTTCCTTCGGCACCACTGCCATGACAATGTGGACATGCCACGTATTTCTTTAGCTTGAACTTCTTCTCTACGCCTGTTGAGATTTCTTTCAGGTTCAGCTTCACACGCACACGAAGGTCGGAGCCACGGAACTTGCGTTGCTGACTACCGCCACCGCCTCCGAAGCCGCTGAAGCTTCCGAAACCGCCACGTCCACCGAAGATATCGCCAAACATGCTGAAGATATCGTCCATTGACATGCCGCCACCGAAACCGCCACCAAATGGACCGCCATTGCCGGCAGCACCGCTTACGCCTGCCTTACCAAACTGGTCGTAGCGCTGACGCTTGTCGGGGTCAGACAGAACGCTATAGGCCTCGGCAGCTTCCTTGAACTTCTCCTCAGCCTCTTTGTCGCCTGGGTTACGGTCGGGGTGATACTGAATGGCCTTCTTCTTATAGGCCTTCTTAATCTCATCGGCCGAAGCATTTTTCTCAACGCCTAATATCTCGTAGTAGCTTTTTTCTTCCATTTGTTTAGTCTATTTATTTGCCTACCACCACTTTTGCGTGGCGAATTACTTTATCATTCAATGTATAGCCTGTCTCTACACAGTCTAATATCTTACCTTTCAACTCCTCAGATGGCGCATCGATAATGGCGATGGCATCGTGGTAGTCGGTATCCAGTTCCTTTTCCTTGGTATCCATGGCTTGTACGCCATTCTGACCAAGTATCTGTATGAACTTGTTATAAATCAGTTCAACACCTTCTTTAACAGCCTCTACATCGGTGGCTTTCTGCATGGTGGCCAATGCTCTTTCCATATCGTCAATCACAGGCAGAATGGCTTTGAAAGCTTTTTCACTACCATTCAGAATAAGTTCGGCTTTTTCCTTCATGGTGCGCTTGCGGTAGTTGTCGAACTCAGCAGAAAGACGCAAGTATTTGTCTTTCATCTCTTCCTGCTCTTTGGTCAGTTCGTCCACCTGTGCTTGCAATTGTTCCTCGGGTGTGAGTTCTTTTGCTGGTTCTTCTGCTTCCTGTGTTGCCTCGCCTTCTACAGGTGCTTCTGTCTCTGGGGTAGGCTGCTCAACGGTGTTCTCAGTTGTTTCATCCACCTCTTTCTTCATCTCTTCTTTCTGTTCTTCTGAGTTCATATTGGTTCTTTGCTTTTTATACTTATGTAGGTTTATCTTTTTCATATTGGTAATCTTTGTTTGCTTGTTTGTCTGCAAATAGTTTGCCACGACTGAATTATGCCAGTATGTCAGCTATTTTTCCTATACCAATGGCAGAACCAACCTGTAGCAACGACTACTGCCACTGCACCTGCAATATAGGCGATGGTCTTGTCCAAGCCGAAAGCAATAGGTGATAGCAGCAGGAATGATACTGTTACAGTTGTCATAAACATAGCTGGTATCAATGTGATATAGAAGTTTTTCCGTTGTTTTACTAAATAAACTGTTTCAGTCCATAATACGATAGTAGCGAGCGACTGGTTAGCCCATCCGAAGTAGTTCCAGATGACATTGAAACCATTCTCATCCTCGATATTGAACCACAACAGACCTAATGCTGCCATGAACAGAGGAATGCAAATCATGAAACGATTGACAATCTTCTTCTGATTCAAGTGAATGAACTCAGAGATGATGAGTCGTGCACTGCGGAACGCTGTATCGCCGCTGGTAATAGGTGCTGCTACCACACCCAACAGGGCGAGGACACCACCTAACGTACCTAACCAGCCTTCAGAAACCGCTGTTACTACTTGTGGAGCACTTGCTTTGAGCGAAGCACCCAATGCTTCTGCAGCACCACCGTAGAAGAAATAGGATGAAACAGCTGCCCAGATAAGTGCCACCACACCTTCGGCAATCATAGCACCGTAGAAGATGGGGCGACCTTGTTTCTCATGCTCGATGCAGCGAGCCATCAACGGACTCTGGGTAGCGTGGAAGCCACTCAGCGCACCACAGGCGATGGTGATGAACAAGCAAGGGAAGATAGGACCAGCACTGGGTTTCAGATTATCCAGTCCGTCCCACACTTCAGGAATAGCTGGCATATCGATGAGCAATACCCCACACAGGGCTATGGCCATAAACATCAATGAGAATGCGAAAATAGGATAGATGCGTGCTATGATCTTGTCGATAGGTAGCATCGTAGCGATGATGTAATAGAAAAAGATAATGAGGCACCAAATCATCACCATCTGGGTATCACCACCCATCTTCTCGCCCAAAATAATGGCTGGGCTATATACGAATACCGTACCCACCATCAGCAGCAGGAATACGGAGAATGCCAACATAATCTTCTTGGGGGTATTTCCCAGATACGTACCTACCAGTTCGGGCACACCCACACCGTCGTGGCGTACGGACAGCATACCACAGAGGTAATCGTGTACGGCACCGGCAAAGATACAGCCAAACACTATCCACAGATAGGACGATGGACCAAACTGGGCACCCATGATGGCACCGAAGATAGGTCCTGTACCGGCTATGTTCAGGAACTGGATCATAAATACCCTCCAGCCCGATAGGGGGATATAATCTACACCGTCTTGTTTAGCATAGGCAGGGGTGGGGCGGTCGGTAGGCCCGAAAATGCGTTCAACAATCTTGCCATACACTAAATAACCGACCAGTAATGCCACCAAGGCAATAAAAAAAGATACCATAGTACTTTTATTTTACGAATTTGTGTGCAAAGTTAAAGATTTATTATCTTTGTAACCAAAATAAACCCAAATATTATGAAGAAATATCTGATTTTACTGGCCAAGCTGATCGTATTTGCGTTAGCGACAGCTTTCTTTATGGCAGCTTTGATGGTTCCATTCGCCTTTTCAGGTGTGGTGGATGTAAACAATCCTGCACGTTGGGCGGTATTGGCCATCGAAGGCATTCAATTGGTGTCCGTTCTGCTGGCCGCATGGTTGATTATCCATTATTGGGATGAGTTGTCGTTTGTCGATGACATGGGTTACCGATGGCAGTTTAAGGGCAAGGACTTGCTTTGGGGTTTTATCGTAGCAGCTGCCATTTATGCGGTAGGTTTTATCGTGTCGCTGTTAGCAGGATGGATAAGCGTGGAAGGTGTTCACTTCGATTTTACTTACCTGCTTTTGCAATTCCTGCTCTACATACTGGTAGCTTTGATGGAGGAGTCGATGATGCGTGGTTTCGTACTGGGTCACATGCTCGATGTGGGCATGAATAAGTTTCTGGCACTACTCATCTCGTCGTTCCTGTTTGCATGTCTGCACTTGGGCAATCCAGGCATCACGAACTTTGCCTTGTTGAACCTCACATTGGCAGGCATATTGCTGGGTGTGGCCTATATCTATACACGCAATCTGTGGTTCCCCATCTTCCTGCATCTGTTCTGGAATTTTATTCAAGGTCCGATACTGGGTTACGAAGTAAGTGGTACAGGAGGCAAGAATACCCTGCTGAAGCTCGGTATCTCCGACAATACCCTGATGAATGGTGGTGACTTCGGCTTTGAAGGTTCGTTGCCTTGCACTATCCTGATGATCGTGGCCACAGGCTTGATTATTTACTGGTTTGAAACAAAAAAGACTACATATGAAGAAGCAACTGTTTTGGTGGATGAGTCTGTTAATGATGGGCCCGATGATAACGATGGCACAGGAACAGCAGTTGGTTGAGCTGAAGGTGATAGAAACCAGCGATGTGCATGGTAGCTTCTATCCCTACGACTTTATCGACAGAAAAGACGTAAAGGGAAGCTTGGCACGCGTGCATACCTATGTTGAAGAACAACGTAAACAGTATGGCGACAGGGTGTTGCTGCTCGACAATGGCGATATCCTGCAAGGACAACCTTCGGCCTATTACTACAACTATATCGACCAGCAGTCTCGCCATCTGGCTGCAGAGATGCTGAGCTACATGGGCTTTGACGCAGGCAATATGGGCAATCACGATGTGGAGGTGAGCCGTCCTGTATTCGACCGTTGGGCGGCAGATTGCGATTTCCCCATACTGGGAGCCAACATCATAGAAACAGACACAGGAACCCCCCATTTCAAGCCCTATGTAGTTTTCGAGCGTGGGGGTATTAGAATAGCCGTATTGGGAATGATTACTCCAGGCATCCCTGCTTGGTTGTCGGAAAACCTGTGGGAAGGCTTGCGCTTTGACGATATGGAAGAAACTGCTCGCAAATATATGCCCATCCTGAAGAATCAGGAAAAGGCCGATGTGGTCATAGGTCTGTTTCATACAGGTGATGAGGCCCAGTGGCTGAGTGGCATCTATCGTGAACATGCTGCTCAAGAGGTAGCCGAGCGAGTACCTGGCTTCGATGTGGTGTTGTTTGGACATGACCACAGCCGTGATTGCCATAAGATAGTCAATGTCGAGGGCGATAGCGTGTTGCTCATCAACCCAGGCAATGCGGCACATATGGTGTCGGATGTCACCATTAAGTGCGTAGTAGAGAATGGGAGAGTGATTTCGAAACAGGTGGAAGGAGAGTTGGCTTCGGTGGATGACCTCCCTGTGAGCGAGGCATTCATGCAACAATTCTCTAAGCAGTATGACGCAGTTACGCAGTTCATCTCCAAGAAGATAGGTCATTTTGCTGCCACCATTACCACACGTCCTGCATACTTCGGACCATCTGCCTTTATCGACCTCATTCATTCCCTGCAACTGACCCTCACCGGAGCCGACATCTCCTTTGCCGCTCCGTTGTCGTATGATGCTCAGATCAAGGAAGGCGATGTATATGTGAGCGATATGTTCAACCTCTATAAGTATGAAAACATGCTCTATACGATGGACCTCACAGGTCGTGAAATTTTGGGTGCATTGGAGTACTCCTATGGCCTTTGGATCAACGAGATGAAGTCGAAAAACGACCATGTGCTGCTGATGGATCTGTCACAAGACAATGCAGGAGATGGACGAGCCAAGTTCCTGCATCCGATGTTCAACTTCGACTCAGCTTCAGGCATCATCTATACGGTGGATGCCACAAAGCCAGCAGGACAGAAAGTAAAGATTGAGAGCATGGCCGATGGTACGCCTTTCGACCTCGACAAGCACTATAAGGTAGCTGTAAACTCCTATCGAGGCAATGGTGGAGGTGAGCACCTCACCAAAGGTGCCGGCATTGCCCACGACGACCTTATTAAGAGAGTGATTGTCTCTACCGATAAGGATTTGCGCTATTACCTCATGGAGTATATCGAGCAGCATCCTGACGTTAATCCACAACCGCTGAACCAATGGAAGCTTGTTCCAGAGGAGTGGACCAAGCCTGCCATTGAGCGGGACTACAAATTGCTGTTTGACCGCTAAAGTTCGTGAGCAACCTTTCTGGGGCAGCGTGTGCAAAGTTATGCTTGCTTGAGCTATGCCAAGCCTATATGGATGTGTGTAGGCGGCATATCTGCTCGCAGTCAGCCGCCGGCACATCCATATAGCGAAGATCAGGGGCACTCGTTGCTCCGAAAAAGTAATCGTTAATCAGCGTAAGTCAATTCATTCAATAACCACTGTGCATGGCCAATCCTCTCTACCACGAACAGCAGATACCTGATATCCAGTGAAATGTTACGGCAGAATTCAGGGTCAAAGGCCAAGTCGCTCATGGTTCCTTCCCATACTCGGTCAAAGTTGATGCCTATCAGTTCACCGTTGGCATTGAGGACAGGACTTCCTGAGTTGCCTCCTGAGGTGTGGTTGGTAGCCAGGAAGCATACGGGCTGGTCGTCATGACCTCCTTCGGCATAGATGTCGCGCAAGGTCTGCGGAATGTTGTAGTCGAAGATATCGGGATTGTCCTTCTCGATGATGCCCTTGAGGGTGGAGATGGGAGCGTAGGAGATGGCATCGGAGGGGTTATAGCCTGCTACCTGACCATAGGACACGCGTAGCGTGCGGTTGGCGTCAGGATAGAATGTCTTGTCGGGCTGGAACTCCATCTGTGCTTTCATGTATCGGCGATTAGCCAAACTAATTTCCTGTCCCAGACGGCTCACCACAGGCTGCAGATCCTTGCGGTACCACAGGTTGTAAGCATTATACATCTCGTAGGCTGGATCGGCCTCTATTTTCGGGAGATCCTCTTTGGTAAGACGCAACACCTTGGCCTTGTCAGTGAAGATGGAGCGTGCAAACACGTCGTTTCGCCATGCTTCCAGACTACCATATTGAGCCAGTTTCTGCGAGTGGTATGCCGGCTTGAACTCTGCGCTGAGCTGTTTGTCGAAAGCGCCCATCATAGCCACGAAAATCTCTTCGTCTATAGGCTGGTAGTAGTCCTTGTAAAAGTCATCGGCCACATCCTGTACAGGTTTTCCATCCTTCAGTGCCGAGTGGATTCTGCTGGCAAATGACAACAACTCTATGGTAGATACTGTTTCGTTATAATATTCCTGTGCGCGGAAGTAGGGGTTACGTCGCTCATAGAGTGAAGAAATCTGTTCCAGCAGTCCCTTGTATTCATTCCCTTCTGCCCACTTGCGGAATCTGTCTTCAAAATCCAACTTCGACTCCACCGTTTTTCTGCGAGCCAAACCTTTGGATTCTCCTTGCCATTTCTTCCAGGCATTAGATACGCCGGCATTCTTGGATGAATACTGGATGCGTACTGCCTGGTCCTGCAACATATACTTCTTCTGGATATCCAAACGCAATGTACGCAGAGCTATCTTCTCAGGGTCAGACACCTCGCCAGTATAGCGCACCTCGTCGGAAGTGACATACTCCTTGGTAGTACCAGGAAAACCATACACCATCGTGAAGTCACCCTCTTTCACACCTTTGCGGGAGATGGTGAAATAGTGCTTTGGCTTATAAGGCACATTGTCCTTGGCGTATTCGGCAGGTTCGTTGTTTTTGTCAGCATAGATGCGGAAGATAGAGAAATCTCCCGTATGCCTGGGCCACATCCAGTTGTCGGTATCGCCACCGAACTTACCGATGGAAGAGGGGGGAGCACCCACCAGTCGCACATCGGAATAGATCTTATAGACAAAGAGGAAGTACTGGTTGGCTTGGTAGAGACCCTCCACCGTTGAGCGGATACCCTTTCCCTGCTTATTGATAGGCTCGGTGATGATTCTGGAATTGGCCTGCACCAAAGAATCGCGCTGACCGTTGGTCATAGAAGGCACATAGCCCTTCAAGACCTTGTCGGTTACATCCTCCATACGCTGCAAGAAGCTCACGGTAAGTCCTGGATTCGGTAGTTCCTCCTCAAAACTCATCGCCCAGAAGCCATCTTTCAGGTAGTCGTGCTCCACGGTGCTGTGCTCCTGAATCTGTCCATAACCACAGTGGTGGTTGGTAAAGAGCAGTCCGTCTGGAGAGACCACCTCACCTGTACAGCCACCGCCAAAACGCACTACGGCATCCTTCAGTGAAGCGTTATTCACACTATAGATATCCTCGGCCGTGAGTCGGAAACCCTTAGCTTGCATGTCATTTATTCGATTAGAGATCAGAAGTGGCAGCCACATGCCCTCATCCGCCTTCACTGGCAACAGACCTGTGAGCAGTACTAGAAAGAGTAGAAATGATTTTTTCATGGTGTTATGTATTTTAATAATTAGCGATGCAGGGTGATGACCGTTATTTCAGGCCATGCGCCAAATCGGAAAGGCAAACCTACATAACCTATGCCCAAACTGACATACAATGCTTGTGAGCCTTCTTGATACATGCCTCCCCATTCGTCATATAGCCATGCAGCAGGCGACCAACCGAAGAGCATGAACTGTGTCCCATGGGTGTGACCAGCCAGCATGAGGTCTATGTCAGTAGTAGGCAACACCTCCCTGCGCCAGTGGGTGGGGTCGTGGCTCAACAAGATGCGGAACATCCCCTCTGTGCCCTCAGATGCTTTAGGCAAATCGGCATATTGTGGGAAGGGCGGATTACCGTCGTTCTCGACTCCAATTACCGCAATGCTATCGTTATTTCTGTAAATTATATCATGTTGGTTCTTAAGTAGTTTCCAACCTATATTAAATTCTTGCTTCTCCAAATGTTCTTGATTGAGTTCCTCGTCACCAGGCTGTGCCCAACGGTAATATCTTCCATAATCGTGGTTGCCTAAAATGGAATAAACGCCATCGGGAGCATGCAACTTACTCAGTACATCAACAAACTGATCCACCTCTTTAGAACGTTGGTTCACTAAGTCGCCCGTAAAGAAAACCACATCGCCTTGCTGCTCGTTGGTAAGCTTTACCAGCTTCTCCATAATGTCAGGACGATCCTTGTAGCTGCCTGAATGGACATCGGATATCTGCACGATGCGATAGCCATCAAAACCTTCTGGAAGACGAGGCGAGGTGTAGGTCACTTGTTTCACTTGAAAATGACTAAGTCCGAGCGTACTGCCATATAAGGCTATGCAGAAGAAACCGACAGCCAGGATAATGCCCAGCCAAGTGAACCATCGCACGGAGATGGGTTTGATGATAGCGTGCAGGATGCGACCAATCAGATCTACCAGCATGAAAAAGAGTTTGGGCATACCTATACAAATGAGGAAGATGCCCAGCCAAGCAATGATGCTCTGGCGCTCAACCAAAGGGTTTTGCGTACCGATGTATTCGGCACTGATAAAGCCAGCTGCCAGAATGATAGAAGGCAACCACCACAAGATTCTAACCCACTGTGCTTTATTCCATTTCCTGATGTATAACCAGTAGATATAAGCATCAGGGATAAAAATCAACAATACGAAAATGAATGCAAGTCTTTGTAACATAGTATTATAAGTTTGCTGCCAAGAACTTGCGCATGTTTTCAACAGGCAGTCCTCTGCGTTGTGAATAATCAATAAGTTGGTCTTCGCCAATCTTTCCCACACTGAAATAGCGAGCTTGCGGATGCGCCAACATCAGTCCGCTGACAGAAGCATGAGGATGCATCGCCCCGTTCTCCGTGAGGGTGATGCCGATGCTCCCAAGATGGATCAGTTCATCGATGATGAAATTAACCGACTGATCGGGTAGGGAGGGATAGCCCACTGCTGGTCGTATGCCTTGAAACTTCTCCAATAGCAGGTCGGTCATGCTGAGTTGTTCATCAGGCGCATAGCCCCACGCCTCTTTCCTGACATACAGGTGCAACTTCTCCACAGAAGCCTCCACCAAACGGTCGCACAGCGTTTGCACCAACAGCTTGCGATAAGCATCGTCCGTTTCTAACAAAGCCGAATCGTCGATGGTGGCCGCAAACACTCCTACTTTGTCGGGTATTCCCATTTCCACAGGTCGCACGAAGTCGCTCAGACAGAGATACGGCTCTCCTTCTCGAGTCATACGCTGCTGACGGAGCAATGGGAATAAAACGCCGTTAATCAGTAGGTTATCACCCGATGCATTTGCCTCAAACAGCTGAAAAGCACATTTGCAAGTCAGCTTGCCCTCCAACTCGCCCAACAATTTACGGGCATCGTTCATCAGCTTGACGGCTTCACGAGCCTTGGCTTGTTCCTCCTCAGAAAAACTATTTACCCAAGTGGTTTGGCAACCTATACAGTCGTGCACCTGGGCAATAGCGGCGAAGCGTGGAGCAAAACCCCACGCATGGAAGAAGTAGAGCCAGTTCACAAACTCTGCTACTTCACCAATGCTGTATATATTAACAATGCTCACGCCAATTGGCAAACCGCTTTCATATAACCATATGACTCGGCAATGCCCAGGAACGGATTATCCATATCCTTCTCGTACTCCAGGCTGCACATGCCCTCGTAGCCCACTTTACGCATCATGCGCACGAAAGCAGGGAAGTCAATCTTGCCACGTCCCATCTCGATGCACTTGCCCTCTTTCGAGTTGTCCGTCTCATCCTTGATGTGCATGTCAAACACACGCGTATGGTACTTCTCTAGGTCGGCCACAGGGTCGGCACCGTTGCGGAAATCATGACCAATATCCAAACACATACCGATGTTAGGATCGAGGTCCTTCACCTTATCCCAAATCACCGTAGCATCCTGATACACGTCCAAGTCAGGTCCATGCAAGTGGATGGCATATTTTATTTCAGGATATTCCTTGATTTTCTTGTCCACGTAAGGCAACAGTTCGTAGGGGGGAACTGACAACATGACCTTAGCACCTACTCTGCGAGCATAGGCAAAGGCTTTGTCCACTTCCTCTTCGGTGTTCTGGTAGATAGGACCTACACCGTAGCCTGTTACGCCATATTCAGCGCACTTGGCGTGGAACGCCTTGATTTGTTCGTCAGTAGCATCCAGTGGTAAATGGAAATCCTTGATGCAAAGATAATGGATATCGCACTTCTGCAATGTCTGGAGAGCTGTGTCGATGTCGAAATTGTGGAAAGTCCAATCTGCGCAACTCAAATGAAACTTGTTGTCGGCAGCAGTGGTCTTAGCCTCTTCCTCCTTTGCAGGAGCAGCGTTGCAACTGCTCATAGCTAAAGCAGCACCACCTACCAAACCAGTCATGATAAAAGATCTTCTTTTCATAATATATCAGTTGTTATTTATTCTTCATTTAATTCTCAATTCTTCCCCTCTGATCCCTTCTCTCGGAGCGCCATCAGCAAATGCCAGTTTACCGTTCACAAACGTCCTTTCAACTTTCCAATTGAAGCCATGCCCCTCAAGAGGACTCCACCCACATTTGCTCTGGATGACCTCTGGCGTAACTTCCCAGGTGGTGTTTGGCCTCACTAATACCAGGTCGGCCTGATAGCCAGGACGGATAAACCCACGCTTTTCGATGCGATAGAGCAGGGCAGGGTTGTGGCACATCTTCTGCACCACCGTCTCGAGACTGATAATGCCCTTGTCCACCAATTCCAGCATGCAGTTCAGCGAGAACTGAATGCTAGGCATGCCCGACATTGCCTTCAGGGCACCCCCCTGTTTCTCACTCAGCAAGTGCGGAGCATGATCGGTAGCCACCGTATCAAGCCGTTGGGTATTCAAAGCCTGTTGCAAAGCCAGTTGGTCGCCCACGCTCTTTACGGCAGGGTTACACTTTATCTTAGCTCCTAATGTTTGATAATCAGTATCGTTAAACATCAAGTGAGAGATACAAACCTCCCCTGTAATGCGTTTCTGTGTCAATGGCTCATCAGACAGTAACGCCAATTCGCGAGCTGTAGAAATATGAGCGATATGCAGACGAGCCCCCGTTTCCTGCGCCAACTCTACCGCCAACTTCGACGAGAGCCAGCAAGCCTCTTCTGAGCGTATCATAGGATGCAAACCGATAGGTGCATCACCATCATCCCCCTTGTATTTTGCCATATTCTCACTGATGGTATGCTGGTCCTCGCAATGCGCCATAATCAGCATATCAGTACCCCCAAAGATATGGCGCAGACTCTCTTTCCTGTCCACCAGCATATTGCCTGTGCTCGAGCCCATGAACAGCTTGATGCCAGGCACACGATGCTTGTCCAGCTTGTCGAACAAGTCGTAGTTAGTGTTGGTCGCTCCGAAATAGCAACTGTAGTTCACCAGACTATGCTGAGCAAAGTTCTCCATCTTCGCCTCCCATGCCTCCAGCGTAGTGGTCTGTGGGTTCGTATTTGGCATATCCATCACCGATGTCACACCCCCAGCTACAGCAGCCTTGCTCTCAGAAGTGATGTCCGCCTTGTGTGTCAGCCCGGGATCACGAAAATGCACATGCGAGTCAATAACGCCAGGCAACAGGTAGCACCCCGTACCATCCATCACAGTGTCGAAGTCCTCCAAATTATAGACCTCACCCTCTACGATGGCCGAAATCACTTCCCCCTCTATGATGACAGCACCCTTGAATTGTCTGCCCTCATTCACTATCGTCACATGATGTATCAGTGTCCTTTGCATAGTTATCTATCTTATTCTTTCAAAAGCCAAAGATACACTATATAATTTGAATAATGAAAGAAACTTTGAAAAAACTAATAACCATTTGTTTTATTATTCCTTACCATGTAAGCTATTGTTCTCGGTATTTGCAAGGGATATTTTTCACTTTTGTAAGATAGTTGAGCAACAACGCACAACAAACCTGCATACAAAACGACGGTAGTTTGCAACAGCAAAACAACTTGTTTTGGTACCGTTAAGATGCTTCCTTCATGCCTTAAACTACTAGTTAACAACACCAAAACAACTTGTTTTGCATGTAGAGTAGGCAGTGTAACTTTCTGAAGAAGTTACACTCACTCCAAGCCGTTAAGGCTCAATCGTTTAAAAGGGGTAGTGTAACTATGTATGTAAAAGCGTTATAATTTATAGTGAGAATGATAGATTGAAATTGTATGCAAGGGTGGAAATAACTTAAAAGAAAAACTTGCCAGTATTTTCTTGTTCTGTCAGCGTTCAGCAGCAATAATCAATCCAATCACCTCCGAGTAGCTCTTCCTTCCAGCCTTCACCTTGTTATATTTCAAGTACATGTCGTATAGATAGTCTTGCACCTTGCCAAACGATTCGTTGTATTTCGCTTGCCAATAAGCCTTATCAGACGCTAACAGTGACTTTATCTCTGGCCGCAGGTCCTCATACAACGATTTATACTCATCCTCGCTCAGCAATACTCTGGCATTGTTGAACACATGCCCTAAGATGGAGTAATACCCACTGAAGCGGATGCCTTTGTCCGTCGATTGCGTGGTAGCCAGATAAGCGTAGAAGTTCGCCTCACCCTCCGAAGTGATGCCCTGCAAGTGTGCATATTCATGCGCATAGGTAGCTGCGTAGTTGTGAGGTAGCACATCTCCGTTCAAGGTAAACTCACAGAAGAACGGTGCCATGCTTCCTGTTACTCCCACCATCGATGCCAAAGGTGTGTAGAGCATGGTCTTTACCTGTGGATTTACGACGTGTATGCGGTTGAATCCTTGCAGCTTGTATGCTGCCATTACATTCTCCTTTATTTTCTCCACATCTTTTGTTTCTACCAATGTATAGTTGCTGTTCAGTGACTCGATATATCGTTTGGTAAAATTTTTGAACATCTGTTTGTCGAAAGCCACAGGTGGCGTGTTGGTACGTTGGTAGTAGTTGGGTTGTCCATAGTTCAACCCCCATGCCCAGTAGAACCACACAAACAGCCAAAGCAAGTACTCCACCACATTCCCCATCGCCCTCCAGAACTTCTTCTTGGGATGCACCAAGGCATAGAGAGGGTAGAGCACTATCCATGCGATGCTCAGCATCACCAGCACCTCACTGATGCTGAAAGGAATCCACGACGAGAGGTTCGCCAATGCCGTACCCACCCAAGGATAGATATGCTTAGCATACAGCTCGTTGCCCCCTGGCACCACCATCATTGCTATGGTAAGCACCAGCAAGATCCCCAATATCCATCTCCTATAGTTAGTTTTATGCTGTTTGCTTTTCATACTTTCTGTCCTTGTTTTCGTATTGTTAGTCGAATATGATGATTCTTTTTTTGCAAAGATAGAAATAAATGAGGAATAATTGCAGGAAATTACTATTTTTGCAGCAAGCACAGTAGTGACCATATCTGTGTGTAATCAAACAGAGCTATGAACATCATGAGAACATTGACAATCATTGCCGTAGGGTTGTTCATGACAACAGCATCGGCACAAAAGAACGTGCAGCCACAGGTTATCTTATCATACGGAGGCAAGACCGTTACAACTGAAGGAAAGACCTTTACAACGCTGAAGGTAATTCCGATAACGAGTGTGAAGAACCAGTATCGCAGTGGTACGTGCTGGGATTTCGCTACACTGGGCTATCTGGAGAGCGAGATACTGCGGAAGACAGGCAAGACCTACGACCTGTGCGAGATGTTTGTGGTGAACAAGGACTATATGGACTGCGCCACGCATTATGTGCGCATGCATGGCTATAGTCAGATTTCCGAGGGTGGCTCATGTGAAGATGTGCTCGAGGTGATTCGCCAGCATGGCATCTGTCCTGAGGAAGCTATGCCAGCTCCAGGCTCGCTGACGGGCGACTCGCTGGCCAACTTCAAGGTGTTTTTCCCCGAATTGGAACGTACTGTCAGCAGCATCGTGTGGAGCGAGGGAAAGCCCGAACTGAACCGATTTACCACAGAAGAGCAGGCCCCTTTGAGAAACCCAGCACCCAAGCCACATTGGCAAGACAGCGTGCAAGCCGTCATCGACCAGTATGTAGGAGCATGTCCCGACACATTTGTTTATGAAGGAAAGAGCTACACTCCGAAGACCTTCGCAGAAAGCCTTGGCCTCGACCTCGACGACTATGTGAGTCTGACCAGCTACACCCATCATCCTTTCAACCAGTGGTTTGTCATCGAGTCACCCTATAAATGGCGACTCAAACCCAGTTACAACATCCCCATCGATCAACTGATGGATGTCTTAGACAAAACGCTGGATGCAGGTTATACAGTAGCATGGGGAGGCGATGTCTCAGGCGATTTCTATCGCAACCAGTCATTGGCCTACTTGCCCGACGGAGTGACACCTACCCAGGAAATGCGTCAGGAGCAGTGGAACGACTGGGAGTTTACCTACGACCACGTAATGCTGATCTATGGCAAGGCTGTCGACGAGCAAGGCAAGCCCTATTATTTGGTCAAGAACTCTTGGGGAACGAACTATCCTTACAAGGGCACCTGGTACATGTCGCGCGACTACATCGCACTTAACACTACCTACCTGTTCTTAAACCGTCATGCCCTTTCAGCAGATCTCCAGAGAGCAGTAGCGCAATAGAGACCGGTAAAGTGTCATTGAAAAGAATATTTAAGTTTAACTAAATAGTTGTTATTATGAAAAAAATATTGATTTTTAGCCTTTTGCTTGCGATGGCATCATCTGTTTTCCCCCAGGTAGGCAATGAGTGGAAAGAAATAAAGCCAGAAGAGATTGGTATAAACCCCATCAATTTGTTTAAAGACGGATTGGCACTCACTGTACAGGATGGCGAGAAAGCTAACTCTATGATGCTGACGATGGGAACCTTGGGTTATTTCCGCGGAAAAGGCATGCTTGCCATGTATGTAAACGAAAGTCGCTATACTTATGACTTGCTGATGAAGAATCCTTATTTTACGGTTGAAGCATTCCCTGAGGCATATAATGAGCATCTGCGCTATTTGGGCACACATTCGGGTAGGGACGGCTCCGACAAGATTAAAGATGCCGGACTGACGGCCAGCAAAACAGCAGAGGGAACACCTTATATTCTTGAGGGCAACCTGCTTATCGAGTGCCGTCTGGTCTATACTGGCTCATGGGATGAGGATAAGTTGGATGATAGCATCAAGGCTTCTTATTACCGAGACGGTGTTCGTCGCCCCATGCACCAGCAACTGCTTGCTGAGATCCTCCATGTTTGGGTGAAGGAATGAATGTTTAGCAACGACAATAGAGAACTGAGACAGTGTGATATTATTTCTTGAACAGAGAATCCCACTTCAGCTGGATGACGCCGAACATGGCTTCGCCAAAGATGCTGCTGTTCATCTTGGAGGTGCCTTCCTTGCGGTTGACGAAGATAACGGGCACTTCCTTGATGCGGAAACCTAATTGCCATGCGGTGAACTTCATCTCTATCTGGAAGGCATAGCCCTTGAAACGGATCTTGTCGAGGTCCATCATCTGCAACACTTCCTTGCGATAGCAAACAAAGCCTGCAGTGGTGTCGTGTACTGGGATGCTGGTGATGAGACGTACATACTTGGAGGCGCAATAGCTCATCAATATACGACTCATAGGCCAATCTACCACATTGACACCAGATACATAGCGGGATCCAATGGATACATCGGCTCCCTCAAGGGAACAGGTGTCATATAATCGGGGTAAATCGTCAGGGTTGTGACTGAAGTCGGCATCCATCTCGAAAATATAGTCATAGTCGTGTTCCAACGCCCACTTGAAGCCTGCTATATAGGCTGTGCCAAGTCCTAACTTGCCTGTACGCTCTATCATGTACAGACGCTCGGGAAACTCGTCCTGCAGGCGCTTTACAATAGCTGCGGTGCCATCGGGAGAGTTGTCTTCAACGACCAGAATGTGAAAGCCGTGCTCCAGGGCAAAGACGGCCCTGATGATCTTCTCGATGTTCTCGCACTCGTTGTAAGTGGGGATGATTACTATGCTGTCGTTTACTTTATGCATGTTAGTTTTTTGGTTTATCGGTGACAAATGTAGCCATTTTTGTTTTACTTACTCCATTATTCGGCTGTTTTTTCACTTATTTTAGAAAAAAATGGTATATTTGCATCAATAACATAACTAATAAATGAAAGACATTTATGAAAGATAATTCTATTTCTAGAAGAAACTTCCTGCGTGGTGCTTCTGCTGTGGCTATGGCCAGTGTCTTGCCTGGATCGGTGATGGCTGCTGAGAAGGAGGCTGCTGTGGCCGATACAACTGCAAAGGCAGCTGCTCGCAAGGGCCCGAAGAGGGGTGTTTCGTTCTATAGCTATTCAGCCGAATTCGGCTTCGAGAAAACCTTGGAAGATTGCTTCGAGGATGTGCATGACATGGGTGCTCATGGCATCGAGATCTTGGCCAATGCGCATATTGCCAACTATCCATACCCTACAGAGGAGTGGGTGAACAATTGGTGGGCACTGTGCAAAAAGTACGAGATTGAGCCTGTAGAGTATGGCCATTGGTTGGATTGCAGGTTGTATCAGGACCGTTTGCTGGATGTGGATGAGGCTGTGGATTTCCTGAGTCGTGACTTGCATCTGGCTCATCGTCTGGGGTTCAAGTTCCTGCGTACCAAGATGACGGTGAAGGATGGTCAGTTGGCACCTATTGACAATTGGCAGGACATCATTCTGAAGGCGTTGCCGTTGGCAGAGCGCCTGGGACTGGTGATGTTGCCTGAAATACATACGCCATCGAGCTTGACGGAGGGCTTTATCAACGATTATGTGGACTTTATCAAGAAGACGGGTACCAAAAACTTTGGCTTGAACATCGACTTCAGTGTGTTCCGTACAACTCGTGGTCGTGAAACGCCAGGGCAGACTGCTTATTACAGCAAGCCTGAGGACATTATTCCTCTGCTGCCTTACATCTATTGCTGTCACGCTAAACTGTTCCATATGAGCGACGATTTCCATGAAACTGAGATCCCATACGAAGAGGTGCTGAAAATCATGATTGACCACAACTGGGACGGCTACCTGCTGAGTGAATATGAGGGTAGCGACAAGTACGATCAGGGATACGAAGTGGGTCAGACCTTGCGCAAGCAGCACATCATGATGAAGAGAATTTTGGGTGATTAAAAGCGTTGGAGGAAACATTATGGAGAAACAAGTTATACAATCTGTAGGATTTAGGAATATCAGCGAAGGGGGCAAGGTAACTGGCTTCCAGGTGAAGATCCGTCTGCCTTATTACAGAGGCGTGTTCTTGAGTCAGGTAAAGGTGGGCTCTATCGTGGTGGATGGTGAGGAAATCACCAAAGACCATATTCTGTGGCGTCTGAATGGTGCCGACTATACTTGGCAGGAGATGCTGAAGTCGGGTAACGTGCACTGGAATCCTCTGGAACTGGTGACGCTGATCGTGGATAAACCAGGTGGTTTGAAGCAGGGGTATCACGACCTGAAATACAGCTATGCGTGCACCCACTCGTATATGCCACCAATCATGGAGGACTTGATGCAACCGGATAAGGAGGAGACTGTGTATCTGGTGGAATTTGGTCATATCCACAACACCCGTCGACTGATTATTGTGTAGGTCAGAAATTGACTACGTCCTATTTCGTCGCGACTCGGCATAGTTCAAGCAAGCTTGACTCTGCCCTCGCTGCTTCGAAAAGTGATAATAATATGCGAAGCTCCTCATTTAGTGGGGAGCTTCCTTTCTAAATCAATCATTTAACAAGTTATGAATAAAAGGCTGATATTAATAGCGTTGTGCGTTGTGTGTTTTGGCGTATCTGCGCTGGCTCAACAGGTGGTAAGCTACACCACTGACGTTACACGTACATGGGACATGACCTTGGGTCAAGCCACACTGGGAACCTCGAAAAGTGGGGTGCCTGAAATACAAATCAACCCTTCGGTGCGCTATCAGGAAATCGATGGATTCGGGGCTGCTATCACTGGTTCTACGGCTTACAACCTTTCGCTCATGCCTGCTGAGGCAAGACACCAGTTCCTGCAAGAGACCTTTGCTCCTGACAAGTTTGGTTTCAGCTATGTGAGGGTGAGCATAGGGTGCTCGGACTTCTCGCTGAGCGAATATACCTTGTGCGACGAGCCTGGCATTGAACATTTCGCATTGACGGTGGAGGAGACCAAGTATGTGATTCCTGCACTGAAGGAGATTTTGGCCATTAATCCTGCGCTGAAGATCATGGGCACGCCTTGGACGTGTCCGAAGTGGATGAAGGTAAAGGACCTCGATTCGCTTGAGCCTTTCGACTCGTGGACGAGCGGACAACTGAATCCTGCCTACTATGACGATTATGCGCAATATTTCGTGCTGTGGATACAGGCGATGCAACAGGCTGGGGTGCCTATCTACTGTGTGACGCCTCAGAACGAGCCGTTGAATCGTGGTAATTCGGCTTCGCTGTTCATGGGTTGGAAAGAACAACAAGCCTTTGTGAAGCAGGCATTGGGCCCTGCTTTGCGCAAAGCTGCGTTGCCTGTAAAGATATATGCTTTCGATCATAACTACAACTATGACAATATGGCTGACCAGCAGCAATATCCTTTGCATATCTACGAAGATGCGGAAGCTGCAAGGTTCTTTGCTGGGGCGGCATATCACAACTATGGGGGCCAACCTGCTGAATTGTTGCGCATACAGCGTGAGGCGCCTGATAAGGAGTTGGTGTTCAGCGAGGCGAGTATTGGTACGTGGAACAACGGCAGGGACTTGGAGAAGTCGCTCTTGAGGGATGTAGAACAATTGGGTCTGGCCACCGTAAATGGCTGGTGCAGAGGCTCTGTGGTGTGGAACCTGATGCTGGACAACGATCGTGGTCCGCATCGTGGTGAAGGGGCTTGTGCCACTTGTTATGGGGTGGTGGACATTGATAATACTGACTACACCACCATTACACGCAACTCGCATTTCTATGCGATGGCGCACATGAGTGTGGCTGCAAAGCCTGGGGCTTATCGTATTGCGACCAACGAGCATGCTGGTGAGGGACTGACTTATGCAGCTTTCATCAATCCTGACGGCTCCTACGGTTTGGTGGTGAGCAATCGTGGGGAGGCTCGACAGGTGAATGTAAAACTGAATGGGGACGCTGCTTTTGTGGCTGACTTACCAGAAAAAGCTGTGGTATCGTATAGGTGGAGATAATATTTTTTTGTATCTTCGCACCCTGAAATGAAGATTGATGAACTGCAACAACTGTTGGTGAAGCATCCGCAGGTAGCGGCCATGAGCCAACTGATTGAACAAGGAAAAGTAAAACACATTTATTGCGGAGGTCTGAAGGCTTCGGCTTCTTCTGTGTATGCCTCTGCCTTAATAGGAAACACGCATTGTCCCTTTGTGTTTATTTTAGGAGACCTCGAAGAAGCCGGTTATTTTTACCATGATCTTACTCAAATATTGGGCGACGAACAGGTGCTGTTTTTCCCTTCGTCGTTCCGCAGGGCCATCAAATATGGTCAGAAGGATGCTGCCAACGAGATATTGCGCACTGAGGTGCTGAGCCGTTTACAGAAGAATGTGGCCAATCTGTTTGTGGTGACCTATCCTGATGCGCTGGCCGAGAAGGTGATAGCGCGTAAGGAGCTGGATGAGAAGACGCTCAAGATCAGGGTGGGCGACCAATTGGATATGAAGTTTGTGACCGACTTGCTGCAGCAATATGGTTTTCAATATACTGATTATGTCTATGAACCAGGACAGTATGCTCAGCGTGGCAGTATCATCGATGTGTTCTCGTTTTCTTCAGAATATCCTTACCGAATAGACTTCTTTGGCGATGAGGTGGACAGTATCCGTACCTTCGAGATAGAAAGTCAGCTGTCGAAAGAGAAGAAAGACAGTGTGGTGATTGTACCTGACCTCAGTGCGGGCTTGTCGCGCAAGGGGGATGGGGGTATGGTGTCGTTCCTTGACTTCCTACAACCTGAGACAATGATGGTGATGCGTGATTTGTTCTGGTTGCGTGAACGCATTCAGCAGGTGCATGATGAAGCCCTTTCTGAACAAGCCGTAAAGGCGCGAGAGGCGGAAGAGCAGGGGATGCTGGTGCTCGATGGGAAGATTATCGATGGCGAGGACTTTATGCGCAAGGTGTTGCAATACCGCAGGATGGAGATTGGCGTCAAGCCTACTGGTACGCCTGATGCTTCACTGATGTTTGATACGGATGTGCAACCTATCTTCCACAAGAATTTCGACTTGCTGAGCGAGCGTTTGCAGCAATATATGCAGGATGGCTATCGTTTGTTTATCTGCAGTGACAGTAAGAAGCAGACGGAGCGTATCAAGGCGATATTCGAAGATAGGGGTGACAACATTGAATTTACTGCTGTTGAGAAGACGATTCATGAGGGGTTTGTTGACCATCAGCAACGCATTTGTGTGTTTACCGACCACCAGATATTCGACCGTTTCCATAAGTATAATCTGAAGAGTGACAAGGCCCGTAGTGGTAAGATTACACAGAGTCTGAAGGAGCTGAACGAGTTTCAGATGGGTGACTATGTGGTGCATACCGATCATGGTGTGGGGCGTTTTGCTGGGTTGGTGCGCATTCCTAATGGCAACACTACACAAGAAGTGATCAAGCTGGTGTATCAGAACGAGGATGTGGTGTTTGTGTCTATTCATTCGTTGCACAAGGTGTCGAAATACAAGGGCAAGGACGGTGAACCACCCCGACTGAATAAATTGGGCTCTGGGGCTTGGGAACGCATCAAGGACAGAACCAAGACCAAGATAAAAGACATTGCTCGCGATTTGATAAAATTGTATGCTGCCCGTAGGGATGAAAAGGGTTTCGCCTATAGTCCTGACAGTTTTATGCAGAAGGAGCTGGAGGCTTCTTTCCTTTACGAGGATACACCTGACCAGAGCAAGGCTACTGCTGATGTGAAGGCCGATATGGAGAGCGATCGTCCTATGGATCGCTTGGTGTGTGGGGATGTGGGCTTTGGTAAGACGGAGGTGGCTATCAGAGCGGCTTTCAAGGCGGTGAGCGACAACAAGCAGGTGGCTGTGTTGGTGCCTACTACCGTGTTGGCTTACCAACATTATCAGACATTCAAGGAACGTCTCAAGGATATGCCTTGCAGGGTGGAGTACCTCAGTAGGGCTCGTTCGGCGAAGGACACCAAGCAGATTATTAAGGACTTGGCAGAGAACAAGGTGAACATTCTGATTGGTACCCACAAGATTTTGGGTAAGGAGGTGAAGTTTAAGGACCTGGGCTTGCTGATTATCGATGAGGAGCAGAAGTTTGGTGTTAGCACGAAAGAGAAGTTGCGTCAACTGAAGGTGAATGTGGATACCCTCACCATGTCGGCCACTCCGATACCCAGAACTTTGCAGTTCTCACTGATGGGGGCACGTGACCTGTCTGTTATTCAGACGCCTCCTCCTAACCGTTATCCTATACAGACCGAGGTGCATACCTTCAACGAGGAACTGATAGCTGATGCCATCAATTTCGAGATGAGCCGCAACGGACAGGTCTTCTTTGTCAATAACCACATCTCTAACTTGGATATGCTGAAGGCTTTGATACTGAAACATATACCTGATTGTCGTGTAGCTATTGGACATGGACAGATGGATCCTGTGGCCTTGGAGGAGATTATCCTGGGCTTTGTGAATTACGACTACGATGTGCTGCTTTCTACTACCATCGTGGAGAATGGTATCGATATTCCGAATGCAAACACCATCATCATTAATGATGCACAGAACTTCGGATTGTCCGACCTGCACCAGATGCGAGGCAGGGTGGGGCGAAGCAACAAGAAGGCGTTCTGTTATTTGTTGGCTCCTCCGTTATCGACGCTTACACAGGAGGCACACCGTCGTCTGCAGGCTATCGAGAACTTTGCAGGTTTGGGCAGTGGTATTCATATTGCTATGCAGGATCTTGATATTCGTGGAGCAGGTAATATGCTGGGTGCCGAACAGAGTGGCTTTATTGCCGATGTGGGTTATGAAACCTATCAGAAGATTCTGGGTGAGGCCGTTCACGAACTCAAGATGGATGAGTTCAGCGAACTGTTTGCTGAAGAAAACTATAGGAACGAAGCTGACAAGGGTGAGCACTATGTGGATGAGTGCCAGATAGAGAGCGACCTTGAATTGCTGTTGCCGGCCAGCTATGTGACGGGTAGCAGCGAACGTATGTTGTTGTATCGTGAGCTCGATAATCTGTCAACTGATAAAGATGTAGAAGATTTCAAAATCAAATTGTTAGATAGATTCGGTCCGATACCTCAAGAAACGGAGGAGTTGTTACGCATTGTTCCTCTTCGTAAGTTAGCTGCACGATTGGGTGTCGAGCGCATCTTCCTGAAAGGTGGTCGAATGACGTTGTTCCTGGTGTCGAATCCTGAGAGTCCTTACTACAAAGGTGCTGTGTTTGGCAAGCTCATCGACTATATGATGAAATATACTCGTCGTTGCGAACTCAAAGAGCGCAATGACCATAAGCGTTCGATGCTGGTGAAGGATGTAACAAGTGTGGAGCAGGCGCTCTACGTTCTTCGAGAAATTTACGCTATGGCTTAATTACACTTTCTTTTTGATGATAAAACTGTCTGAGTTTCTTTCACTAAAAATCACTCACGTTTTCCTAAAACGCAAAAAAACATAGCGCTCTGCCCTGTTTGCGTTTTTATACGGAAAACTTTCCCGATTTTCTATACGCTGCAGAAACATAGGCCAGTTTTATTCATCAAAAATCGAATGCTTGACTCTGCCCTCATTGCTCCAAAAAGTTTCAACGCTTTCCGTAGAGTTTGTCGATTAAGTCGGGGCGATGGATGCGACGAAGTTCGTTGATGATTTCGCGTCGTTGCTCTGGCTGGTACCAGAAGAAGAAAAGGCGCTGAGCCAGTTTCTCGCGTTGCGTGCGAGCGCTGAACACAGGTTCTAAGGTGTAGGGATGAAATCCAGTGTACCATGTTTCCGTTGATACAGTCATAGGTGTAGGGGTGAAGTCTTGCACCTGTTCCAAATGAAAATCCAACCGTTTTGTGATTACTGCCAGTTCGGCCATATCTTCCTCCTTACAGCCTGGGTGACTGCTAATGAAATAAGGAATGAGTTGTTGTCGCAGGTTTTCTTGTGTGTTAATACGGTCAAATATCTTCTTGAACTCCTCGAACTGCTTGAATGAAGGTTTGCGCATCAAGTAGAGCACATCGTCGCTGGTATGTTCTGGAGCTACCTTAAGTCGTCCGCTAACATGTTTGGTAATCAATTCTTTAGTATATTGACGATTAGCTTTGTTTATCTCCTCGTTATCATTGCGGTGTAGCAGTAAGTCGTAGCGTACACCACTACCAATAAAGCTTCTCTTGATTTCTGGAAGCGCATCTACTGCATGGTAGATATCCAGTAGCGGACGATGGTCGTTGTTCAAGTTCTTGCATACTGTGGGGTGGGCACATGAAGGGCGTTTGCACTTCTTGCACAACTCCAAGTTCTTGCCGTGCATGCGATACATATTAGCTGACGGGCCACCCAAGTCGCTGAGGTATCCTTTGAAATCGGGCATCTGTATCACCTTCTTTACCTCCTTCAAGATGCTTTCCTTACTGCGACTTACGATAAACTTTCCTTGGTGGGCCGAAATGGTACAGAAGGCACAACCCCCAAAGCAACCTCTGTGCAGGTTGATGCTGAACTTAATCATGTCGTAGGCAGGTATGCGCTTGCCCTTGTACTTGGGATGCGGCAATCGGGTATAGGGCAGGTCGAACGAGTGGTCGAGCTCTGCTTCCGTCATAGGCGGATAGGGTGGGTTTACCACTACAGTCTGTTTACCAGTACGTTGCAAGATACGCTGGGCAGACCATTTGTTGCTTTCCTCCTCGATATGTCTAAAATTGGCCGCTTCTTTCTTTTTGTCCTTCAGACATTCCTCATGTGAATAAAGTACGATGTCAGTATCTTGTGGCTGGATGTCGTTTGTCAGATAAGCAATCTGTGGGGTGTCGGTCAATGGTTCTCCATGCTCAAGTTTGTGAGCAACCTCCACCACAGTTTTTTCTCCCATGCCATACATCAACAAGTCGGCCCCACTATCCACCAGGATACTGGGGCGCACGCGGTCCTCCCAATAGTCGTAATGGGTGAGACGACGCATACTGGCCTCGATGCCCCCTAAGAACACAGGGGTATCAGGAAACAACTGTTTGAGTATTTTGGTATAAACGATGCTGGGGTAATCAGGGCGCATATCTGTACGACCATCAGGTGTATAGGCGTCTTCATGACGAATGCGTTTGTTGGCTGTGTATTTGTTGACCATACTGTCCATGCATCCCGGACTGACACCGAAGAACAAACGAGGCTTGCCCAGTTTCTTAAAGTCGCGCAAGTCGTCTCGCCAGTTGGGCTGTGGCACAATGGCTACCTTTAGTCCTTCAGCCTCAAGTATTCGACCGATAACAGCTGCCCCAAACGAAGGGTGGTCCACATAAGCGTCACCGCTGAACAGTATCACGTCCAGTTCGTCCCATCCCCTCAGTTCTACCTCTTTTTTGGTAGTAGGGAGCCAGTCTGTTAAGTTGCTCATGTGTTATTACTTATGTAAGCAGAGCAAAATAACTTTGCTCTGTTTTTTAGCAGTAGGGAGCCAATCGGTCAAATTACTCATGCTTCGGTGTTGTCAAGAGCTGCTTCTTCGACAGGGTGTTGCTCATTCCAAGTAGCGTAGAGTGTCATCAGCTTTTGCAAGCCAAAAGCTTTCATGTTATCGTGATAGATCACATCGATACATAAGGTCAACAGGTCTTTAATATCACCGTTTTCAGCAGCAATAAGTGATCGTACGCCGAGTTTTAGTTTCTCGAGTACGTTCTCGTCCACAAAACCGTTGCTGTCGGTCAGGTTGTTGAATAACCCATATTTACGAATGGTGGCCAGGTGCTCGTCACTGATCTGCATAGAGCGTGTGCCACTTTGGTTAGTCTGTATGGTGTACATGTCTTTATTGATTTAATTCTGCACAAATATACACATATTATTTGAATTATCAACCCACTGCCTGTTTCAATTGTTGCAATGCCTGCTGTAACACGCTACGAGGACATCCTACATTCAGGCGCATAAAGCCTTCACCCTGTTTGCCAAACATGGTGCCATCGTTCAGTGCCAGATGGGCCTTGTCAACAAACAAGTTCACCAACTTTTCCTGCGTTAATTCCAGTTGACGACAATCCAGAAATACCAGATATGAGGCCTGTGGTTTGAGCATACTGACGGAAGGTATGTTTTCTTTCAGGTATTGTTCGGTAAAGTCAATGTTATCTTGCACGTAGGCAAGCATTTGGTTTAGCCAGTCTTCTCCATGTGCATAGGCAGCAGCACAAGCCGAATAAGCAAACATATTGCCCATAGACAGTTCGCTCGACTCCATATATTTATTGAACTTATCGCGCAGTTCGGGGTTGAAAATCAAACTGTAAGAGCTACTCAATCCAGGCATGTTGAACGCTTTGCTGGGTGCCATAAAGGTCACGCTGTTCATGCGAGCTTCCTCTGATACAGTAGGGAACGGGTGATGCTTATATCCAGGTAGGGTTAGGTCGGCATGAATCTCATCGCTCACCACCAGAGTGCCGTTCTTTTTACAAATTTCAGCTACCCGTTGCAGCTCTTCCTCCTTCCACACCCTGCCTCCAGGGTTGTGAGGATTGCAGAGAATGAACAGCTTGCAGTCCTTGATGTCCTGTTCGAACCGCTCGAAATTGATATGTACCTGTCCGTCGTGAATGTCAAGAGGGCTATACACTACCTGGCGGTTGTTGTGCTCGGTTACTAAGAAAAAAGGATGATACACAGGAGGTTGTACCATTACCTTGTCACCTGGCTGGGTGAAACAGTTCACGGCAAAGGCGATGCCTCTTACAATACCTGGTACGAAACAGATGTCCTTTTGTTCCACCTTCATTCCGTGGCGTTTGCCTACCCATTTTATAATGTTGTCGTACCATCTCTGACAGGGCTGTGTGTAACCCAGAATTCCTTGCTCCAATTGCTTACGTATCGAGTCAACAATAAAAGGCGGTGTTCTGAAATCCATATCTGCCACCCACATGGGCAGCAAGTCGTCGCGCCCCCAATTCTCTTTCACTGCATCGTATTTTACGCAGTCGGTGCCTTTGCGTGTTATTATTTCATCAAAATCGTAATTCATTTCTGAAGGTTAGTATTTTTTCTATGATAATGCAAAGTTAGATTTTTTCCACATAATAAAAAAGCCCCAAAGCAATAAAGCTTCAGGGCTTTCTTTAAAGTTAAGCATCTTGTTTTTCCTGCATGTCAATTTCTTCACCTTTCTTGTCGTAGAACTTATACTGCAAGAAAGCGAGACTTTGATTAGGAATAACGCTGATGCCAAATCCATACTTCATCTGCCATTGCCTCTTGAGCGACAGCAATCCTTTGTTGACGTAGGCCGCCACATAAGGATGTACATGTAGTGAGAATTTGGACATCTTCACCTTGTTCACCAGGTAGTCGATCTTGCTCTCCAGAGAGTCTGTAAAGAGGATAGATGGGCGAATCTGGCCCTTGCCGAAACAGGTTGGACATGTTTCCATTGTGTCTATGTCCAGTACAGGTCTTACCCTCTGTCGGGTAATCTGCATCAGTCCGAATTTGCTCAGTGGCAAGATTTTATGCCTTGCCCTATCTTTTTGCATATTCGCGCACATCCTCTCATACAGCTTCTGACGGTCTTCCGCCAGCGCCATATCGATGAAGTCCACCACAATGATGCCACCCATATCACGCAGTCTGAGCTGTCGTGCTAATTCGTCAGCGGCACCCAGGTTCACTTCCAATGCGGTCGTTTCCTGATTGTCGGTCTTGGTACGGTTTCCGCTATTCACGTCAACTACGTGCAAAGCCTCCGTATGTTCAATAATCAGGTAGGCGCCATTTTTATAGGAGATGGTACGCCCAAACGACGACTTGATTTGCTTGGTCACTCCAAAGTTGTCAAAGATAGGTAGTTCGCCTTTGTACAGCTTCACGATTCCTGCCTTCTCAGGGGCTATGATTGATACGTAATCCTTGATCTCGTTATATTCGGCTTCATCGTTTACATAGATGTGCTCGAAGTCAGGATTGAACAAGTCGCGCAACATACCAACGGCACGGCTTGTTTCTTCGTAAATCAGTGTCGGAAATTTCGTGGCCTTCTGCACTTTTAGCATGGCGTCGTCCCATCTCTTCAGCAAGACTTTAAGTTCTGCGTCGAGCTCAGCTACACGTTTTCCTTCAGCTACCGTCCTGACAATTACCCCAAAGTTTTTTGGTGTTATACTCATCAGCAACTGCTTGAGGCGTGCACGCTCTTCACTCGATTTAATCTTTTGCGATACAGAAACCTTATCATCGAAAGGCATGAGTACCAGATACCTGCCGGCAAACGACAGTTCTGTGGTCAGTCTTGGCCCTTTTGTTGAGATAGGTTCCTTGACAATCTGCACCACCACTTCTTGTCCCACTTCCAGGTAATCAGAAATAGATCCATCCTTTGGTAGGATAGGCATTATGGATGCCTTGCTCACGGGGTTCAGTTTCTTCTTGTTGCTTAATACTTGCTTGACATACTTGTTTGCTGAGCTGAATTTCTCACCCAAGTCCAAGTAGTGAAGAAATGCTTCCTTCTCGTATCCCACATCTACGAAGCATGCATTGAGTCCGGGCATTAATTTCTTAACGCGTCCCAAATAAATGTTACCCACGTTGAAAGCTGTGTTGTTTCCTTCTTTTTGAAATTCTACCAACTGCTTGTCTTCCAACAGGGCGATGGAAACCTCCTTAGGTTTCACATCCACTACAAGTTCGTTAGTCACGGGTTACTTTTCTAAAAATGTTAAAGATCTCTTTGTTACATTGTTGATTGATATAAATAAAAGGACAAACTTGAACAAGAAACACTCAAATTTGTCCTTTATATTTATCTCAATTCAGACCAAGAAATGTTTACTTGCTCTTATGCCTGTTCTTTCTCAGTCTTTTCTTACGCTTATGCGTAGCCATTTTATGTCTTTTTTTCTTCTTTCCGCTTGGCATAGCTTTTGAAAAATTAAAGGGTTAATAAATTATTTCTTTACCTGCAGTGTGAAAGTCTTAGCTGGCTTGAAAGCAGGAATGTTATGCTCTGGGATAATCAGGGTAGTGTTCTTAGAAATGTTACGAGCGGTCTTCTGAGCGCGCTTCTTAACAATAAAACTACCAAAACCACGGAGATAAACGTTCTCTTCGTTCTCCAAAGAATTCTTAACTGCAACCATGAATGCTTCAACAGTAGCGGCAACTGACTTCTTATCTACGCCAGTGCTCTTTGCGATTTCGTTAATGATATCAGCTTTAGTCATTTCTTTATAATTTTAAGTATGTTAGTTATTTCGGACTGCAAATATACTACCTATTTTCTAAATCCCAAAATAGGAATGCGCTTTTTTTTTATAAAAACTCGTATTTTGAGCAAATTAGGTGTTTTCTTCCCTTGTTTTTACTATTTTTGCAGGCGGATTGGTCAATAATTGCATGAGTACCTTTAGTAACTATATATTAATATGGTATAGAACCCACAAGCGCGATTTGCCTTGGCGTAATACAACTGACCCTTATCGCATCTGGATATCAGAGATTATCCTACAACAGACGCGCGTGAGTCAGGGTTATGACTATTTTCTGCGTTTTATGGATCGTTTTCCTACTGTGCAGGCATTGGCCGAGGCTCCAGAGGATGAGGTGATGCGCCTTTGGCAAGGACTGGGTTACTATTCACGTGCCCGTAATCTGCATGCAGCTGCAAAGAGTATTTGTGGCAATCAGCTGGATACGTCAGATGCGCATTCCCCTAATAACTCGTCCGATGAGTTGAATGGTGATATGCCCCTTCAAATCAGAGAAAAGGCAAGGGGAGGTATTCTGTTTCCCCGAACGTTTGACGAAGTCCGAGCTCTCAAAGGAGTAGGGGATTACACTGCTGCAGCTATCTGCTCGTTTGCCTACAATTTGCCCTATGCTGTGGTGGATGGCAATGTCTATCGTGTCTTGGCCCGCTATTTCGGCATTCATGAGCCTATTGACACTACCCAGGGGAAGAAATTGTTTGCCGCATTGGCACAAGATCAGTTGGATGCTTCATGTCCAGCTGATTACAACCAGGCCATCATGGATTTTGGGGCTTTGGTATGCACCCCATTTTCCCCTTCGTGTACTTCTTGTCCTTTGGCTGAGGGTTGCGAAGCATTGCGTAGCGGACAAGTCGATGAGTTGCCACAAAAACAAAAGAAGCTTACGCCGAAAACTCGCTATTTCCACTACCTATGGGTAAAAGCTGGGGATACAACCTTTATTCGCAAACGCACCGAGCGTGATATCTGGCAGAACCTTTACGAGCTGCCTCTTGTGGAGAGCAATCACCAACTATCGATACCTGAGTTGCTGCAAGCCATCCAACCTATGTTGGCCGATGGCGAAGAGCCACAGCTCACCCTTATCCGTCAGGGGGTAAAGCACGTGCTTACTCATCGTATCATTTGGGCCGATTTCTATCAACTTACCTTACCTTCAGCCACTTGCTCGTTTCCTACCTACCAACGGATAAAGATAGAACAATTGGCCGACTATGCCTTCCCACGACTTATCACACTTTTTTTAGATAAATCATCCTAAAAAACTTGCAAGATGCAATAATTTACTTTACTTTTGTGCCGGACAATTAATTTTTATAATAACAGTTATGAATAAAGCGATTTTAATTGGTAACGTTGGTAGAGATCCCAACGTAAGATACTTTGAAGGCGGACGTGCTGTAGCACAAGTGACATTGGCAACAACCGAGCGTGGGTACACCTTGCAGAACGGCACTGTTGTACCCGATCGTACGGAGTGGCACAACCTGGTGTTCCGTAATGGTATGGCACAGACAGTAGAGAAATACGTTCACAAGGGCGACAAGCTCTATGTTGAAGGTAAGATATTTACTCGTAGCTATGATGACCAAAGTGGCATCAAACGCTATGTCACCGAAATTTATGTCGACGAGATGGAAATGCTTACGCCTAAGTCTAACCAGTCGGCATCAGCGGCACCACAGTCAGTTGCTCCTTCAGCTCAGCCAGCAGCACCAGCACAGCAGGTAGCTGAACCAACGGACGACTTGCCGTTTTAACAACATGTTTAACTAATTTGTAATTCTTTGGACTCAGACTCATTTTTATCTCAGCTAACAGCTGTATTTAATGAAATCACTATCCAGCAGCCATCAACAGCGGCCATTGTAGCCATTGTTGTGGCTGCTTTTCTGTTGCTTTTTTCTGCCTTTGCTTCGGCTTCTGAGATTGCTTTTTTTTCACTTTCTCCTGCTGATCTTAATATCATTGAGGAGAAGAAGAACCCTGCCGATCAACGTATTACACGCCTGCTGGGAGACAAAGAAAGGTTGTTGGCTACCATCCTTATTACCAACAACTTCGTCAATGTCACCATCATTTTGTTATGCAACTATTTCTTTATGCAGGTGTTTAACTTTGCCTCACCTTTGGCAGAGTTCATCATCCTCACCGTGGTACTGACTTTCCTCTTGCTGCTCTTCGGTGAGATCGTACCTAAGATTTATTCGGCCCAGAATACCCTGCAATTCTGTCGTTTTGCTGCACCAGGCATCAGCTTTTGCAGTTCACTGTTCAAGCCATTTGCCAAGTCTCTTGTTCATAGTACGTTCTTCTTGAACAAATATTTCTCTCCCAAGAAGCACAATGTGTCTGTTGACGAACTGGAACAGGCGCTTGAGTTGACCGACAAAAAAGAGATTTCTGACGAGAGTACCATTCTTCAAGGCATCATCCGCTTTGGTGGTGAGACTGCCAAAGAGGTGATGACTTCACGCATGGATATGATTGCCCTCGACATCCGTACACCTTACAAGGATGTGATGCGTTGTATCATAGACAATGTCTATTCACGTATCCCTATCTATCAGGGCACGGTGGATAGCATCAAGGGTGTGCTATACATTAAAGACCTTCTGCCTCACTTAGGTAAGGCAGACAATTTCCATTGGCAGTCGTTGATTCGTCCTGCTTACTTTGTGCCAGAAACGAAAAAGATTGATATGCTGCTTAAGGACTTCCAGACCAGCAAAGTGCACATCGCTATTGTGGTGGATGAGTTTGGTGGTACATCGGGTTTGGTAACGATGGAGGACATTATCGAGGAGATAGTAGGGGAGATTCGCGACGAGTACGATGACGAGGATCGCTCATTTGCAAAAATCAACGACCATACATGGGTGTTTGAGGCTAAGACCTTACTTACCGACTTCTATAAAATTACCCAGTTGGACGAAGATACTTTCGAAGAGGCTTCTGGCGAGAGCGACACTGTAGGAGGCTTACTTTTGGAGCTCAAGGGTGAATTTCCGAAAGTCCACGAAAAGATTATCTACCAAGGATATGAGTTCGAAGTGCTTTCGCTCGATAAACGTCGCATCCTGAAAGTCAAGTTCACTATACTTCCGAAAGAACAATAAAAAAAAGAGCTGCTTAATTGAGCAGCTCTTTTTATGGCCTTGCATCACTGCCGGCACATGCTTTTTGGTGATGCGGCGTATTTATCTTCCTAGAGAGCGAAGGAAAGATGTACAATCCTCGAATGTCTTGAAGGTATGTTCCTCCGGCACGAGGTCAGGGATCACATCCATTGTCTTCAGCATATACATAGGCTGAGGCTGAATGATTGTCATCAGTACCATAGCTCCGTGCGACTGAATATCCTTGATGGCCGTCTCCATCGCATACAGACCGCTCTGGTCCATAAAGCTCACCAGTCGCATACGGATGATCACAATCTTCGCATCAACAGGAACATCGTTCATCACGCTTTGAAACTTAGTGATAGATCCAAAAAAGATGGGACCGTTCAGGCGCTGAATATAAATATGGTCTTTCAAGCTTTCAGGTATACCACCCTCGTCAGCCCAAGGACTCTCCTTGTCGAAGTTAGTCATTACCGACGAACTGTAGCCACCCTCTACCAGGTCGCTCATACGTTTCATAAATAACACGCTGGCAATCACCATACCAATGCCCACAGCGGTCAGTAGATCCACCAGCACCGTCAGGCCGAACACAATCAGCAATACGCTGGCATCAGCCTTAGGAATCTTCAGCAAGTCCCTGAAACCCTTGAAGTCGATGATGCCCCAACCAACGGTAATCAGAATACCAGCCAATACTGACAGAGGAACATAACGAACCAGTCCGCCCAAACCTAACAGAATTGCCAGCAGGAACAGAGAGTGGATCATACCGCTGATTTTGGTACGACCGCCACTCTTCACATTCACGACCGTACGCATCGTAGCACCTGCACCGCCAATACCACAGAACAAGCCACCCATCATGTTGCCGATACCCTGACCTATCAGTTCCTGGTTACTGTTGTGATGCGTCTTCGTAATGTTGTCCGCCACCACCGAAGTCAGCAAGGTGTCTATGCTACCCAGACCGGCTAATGTCAAGCCCGGCACGATGGCCACCTTGAGCGTTTCATACCAGTCGATACCCGCTAACAAGATGCTGCTGTTAGCGAAAAAAGGCATCGGCAAACCTCCAGGGATAGCGCCAATCAGCAGGCGGTCTTCCATCTTGAAAAACAGCGATGCCACCGTCATCACCAACAGTGCCACCAGTGTAGCAGGTACCTTCTTGGAAATCTTAGGCATCAGCCAGATAATGACAATAGTACCCAAACCTAACAGCAAAGCTTCTAATGATATGCCACCCGATAAGCGCTCAGGCAGTTCCATAATCATATCTACCGTCAGCACAGGTGATTTTAAGCCAACCATCGCATAAAGCTGTTGCAGAATAATAATCACACCGATACCACTCATGAAGCCTGATAGAACAGGATAGGGGATGTATCTCACATACTTACCAATCTTGATGACGCCAAAAAGAATTTGGAACAAGCCGCAGAACAAACCTGCCATCGACATACTGATAAGTACGGCACTTAGCGAGTGTTGCGATGCCCATACACCGCTGATCAATGTGGCTGTGATGACCGTCATAGGTCCTGTAGGACCACTTATCTGTGAATGTGTTCCTCCAAATAATGATGCAAAGAAGCCCAACAATGTGGCGCCTACCAGTCCGGCCAACGCTCCCATAGAGCTGGCGGCAGGGTCGTCAATACTTCCAAATGCCTGAATACCAAAGGCAAGAGCCAAAGGTAAGGCGACAATTCCAGCTGTAATTCCACCGAAAATGTCGCCCTTTAAATTGTTTGTTTCAATAAATGCCATAGTTGTACAAAATTTGAGGCTGCAAAAATACTACTTTTTCCTCAAACAACAATATAAATAAAGAAAAATCATTTATGGTTACTTTTAAGATTGAATCTGAATAGTCAATGGTGTATCACCAAATTCTTGAGGTCTGTGTTTATTCAATAATTGATATAGTTACATGAACCATGTCTCCTGGTTGCTTGTTTAGTTGCTTACGTATTTCTTTCAACATACCTAGTATGTAGCAAACAGAGCCATCTTTATTTTTCACACCCATGTTGACAATGCTTCCATCGTAAGGAATTCCATCAAAAGTGGCATGTACTTTGAGGCGTCCTTTGCCAAACATCTGCTTAATGTCATACGGGAAGCGTACATACGATCCACCTTTTTCAGGCACAGGCTCAATTAGTGCATCAAACTGAATCATTGTTTGAGTTGGCGTTATAGATTATTGTTTATTCTTATTAAATATCTTTGCCTCTTCCCAAAGCTTATCCATTTCCTCTAACGTCATATCTTTGAGGTTGCGTCCCTGCTTGATGCTATGCTCCTCCACATAGTTGAAGCGGCTGATAAACTTTTGGTTGGTATGCTCCAAGGCATTATCTGGATTGATGTGCAGCAAGCGGGCAGCATTGATCAGACTGAACATCACATCGCCAAACTCGGCCTCCGCCTCCTCCTTGGTCATATCTTTCGATGCTTCTTCAAACTCGGCAATCTCCTCCTTCACCTTCTGCCAAGCCCCAGAGGTATCCTCCCAGTCGAACCCCACGTTGCGAGCCTTGTCCTGTATGCGATACGCCTTGATGAGGGTGGGGAGTGAGGCTGGCACGCCACTCAACACCGTCTTGTTGCCCCCCTTCTCCTTCATCTTCAGTTGTTCCCAGTTTTGCAACACCTGACCTACATTTTCTGCCACAGCATCACCATAAATATGTGGGTGACGGTATATCAGTTTGTCGCACAAACGGTCGCACACATCCTTGATGTCAAACTGTCCCTTCTCGTCGCCAAACTTCGCATAGAAGCACACATGCATCAGCACATCGCCTAGCTCTTTGCATATCTCTTGGTCATCGTTTTTCATCAAGGCTTCGCATAACTCATATGCCTCCTCAATCGTGTTCGGTCGCAAACTCTCGTTCGTCTGCTTCCTGTCCCAAGGACACTTCTCTCTCAGCTCGTCAATGATGTCGAGCAGTCGGCCAAAAGCCGCCATTTTTTCTTCTTTACTATGCATTATCAATTCTCCATTCTCCATTCTCATAAGCACCTGCTCACGCTTCCTGCTTCCAGTAACCGTTTGTGCGCCTCCTCGTAACTCAGTCCCAAAGACTCCTGCAGCATCCTCGTACCCCGATTAATCAACTTGTCATTCGTCAACTGCATATTCACCATACGGTTGCCCTTCACACGCCCCAAACGAATCATCAAGGTAGTCGATATCATGTTCAGCACCATCTTCTGAGCTGTGCCGCTCTTCATGCGGCTTGAGCCCGTCACAAATTCAGGTCCCACAATAGTCTCGATAGGATATTCCGCCTCCTGTGCCAACAGTGTATCGGGGTTGCTCGTGATGCAGCCTGTCAGCAAACAGTTCTGGCGAGCATGACGGATAGTACCCACTACATAAGGCGTTGTACCAGAGGCTGCTATTCCCAGTACGCTATCGTCTTTTGTAGGGTTGTGTGCTTGCAAGTCTTTCCATCCCTGCTCCGAAATGTCTTCAGCGCGTTCCACCGCATGACGCAAAGCTTGATCGCCTCCAGCAATAATGCCCATCACCCATGTTTCTGGTACCCCAAAAGTAGGGGGTAATTCACTGGCATCCAGCACACCTAATCGCCCGCTTGTACCAGCACCGATATAGAACAGTCGTCCGCCCCTTCTCATTCTGGGCTCGATAGCCTCCACCAAAGCCTCTATCTGCGGAATTGCCTGGTTTACTACCATCGCCACGCTTCGATCCTCCTCGTTGATGTGCTGTAGCAGTTCAAGTACTGACATCTCCTCCAGGTGGTCATAATGAGATGGCTGTTCCGTAATCAGTTCGTCATTTCTTATGCTTCTTTCTTCTTCCATATTGCAAATATACGAATAATTTGGATACTCCTGATATGGATAATTCAATTTCTTTTCTTACATTTGCCAAAATAAAAGAAAGTAGTAGAAAGATTATTATAATTATGAATACATTAATCAAAGTCCTGAAAATAGGAATAGAAAATCGGATGGTACATATTGCTTTATTGTGTTTGGTAGGATGTTGCTATGTTTCATCTGTCTATTCTCAGAAAGTGTATGTGTGGCAGCCAAAAGAACAAGGTGTAGGTCGTAGGGCTGGTTATACTAACAAAGATACGGTGGATGTGACTGTCTATGACACTAGAAAGTTCCCTGCCAAAGCAAAAATTGAATGTTCATCTAGAGAAGTAGTGGCTGAAGTTGCGAAGGTAGTACGACAAGCTTTTGACGGAGCCACCGTGAGAATTGTGAATGTATCTGATTATAAGAACCCTATTGCCAATCATATTACTGTTAGAATAGGCATCGGAGGCTATAGCGCTGGTTTTGGTACTGATGCCAAGATGGGTGTGGGTGCTGTTGGACATCAATTCTCGTCGAGTGCATTCCCCGTTGGCAAGTGGACAGCTGTAACATCTTTTTATGTAAGGACATATGACAGAAGAGGAAGAGGACTTGTCTCTAATGATAAAGAGGTTTATAAGACTGTAACTAAAGCCAATTCATTGGGCATTACAACTGCCAGGAGAGCGCTGAATGAGTCATGGACTGATGCCATTCCTGCACTAATGGTGGCTATCGATAACGCTATCTTGAACAAATAGTCTAAAAATCCTGGCTACGATTCTATCTCCTAATTTATCACTGTTTATTTCTTTCTGCTTTGGCATTTGTAATTATTTTATGTAACTTTGCACCCTAAATTAAAATAAAGTAAAGAATTAAGATAAAATGGAGTTAGCAAGTAAGTACAGTCCCGCAGAAGTGGAGGGGAAATGGTATCAGTATTGGACTGATCATAAGCTTTTTAGTTCGAAACCAGATGGTCGTGAACCTTATACCATCGTTATCCCACCACCTAATGTCACTGGCGTGTTGCACATGGGACACATGCTGAACAATACCATTCAGGATATTCTGGTGCGTCGTGCCCGCATGGAGGGCAAGAATGCTTGTTGGGTACCTGGTACCGATCATGCTTCTATCGCTACTGAGGCTAAGGTGGTGAAGAAACTGGCGGGAGAGGGCATCAAAAAGCGCGACCTCACTCGTGAACAGTTCCTGGAACATGCTTGGGCTTGGACACATGAGCATGGTGGCATCATCTTACAGCAGTTGCGTAAGTTGGGTGCATCATGCGACTGGGATCGTACGGCCTTTACGATGGATGAGGAGCGTAGCAAGAGTGTGATCAAGGTGTTTGTTGACCTCTATAACAAGGGCTACATCTATCGTGGTCTGCGTATGGTGAACTGGGACCCGAAGGCATTGACGGCTCTATCAACCGAAGAGGTGATCTATAAGGAGGAGCAGAGCCATCTGTTCTATCTGAAATATTATGTAGCTCCTGAATGTCAAGATACTATCGACGAGAGCGGTGAGGGTAACGTGATTCACAAAGATGAGCGTGGCTATTATGCTGTGGTGGCTACCACACGTCCTGAAACCATCATGGGTGATACGGCTATGTGTGTGAACCCCAAAGACCCCAAGACTCAGTGGCTGAAGGGTAAGAAAGTGATTGTGCCGTTGGTGAACAGGGTAATTCCTGTGATTGAGGACCGCTATGTGGATATCGAGTTCGGTACAGGCTGTCTGAAGGTAACACCTGCTCACGATACCAACGACTATATGCTGGGTAAGACGCATAATCTGGAAACCATTGATATTTTCAATCCTGATGGTACCATCTCTGAACAGAGTACTTTGTATGTGGGAATGGATCGCTTTGATTGCCGCAAGGTGATTGCCAAAGACCTGCAAGATGCTGGTTTGATGGAGAAAGTGGAAGACTATACCAACAAAGTGGGCTACTCTGAGCGTAATCCTGATACTGCCATAGAGCCTCGTCTCTCATTGCAGTGGTTCCTGAAGATGGAGCACTTTGCTGAGATAGCACTCAAGCCTGTGATGGAGGGCGAGATGCACTTCTACCCACAGAAGTATGTGAATACCTATAAGAACTGGTTGGAGAATATTCAGGACTGGTGTATCAGTCGCCAGTTGTGGTGGGGCCATCGTATTCCTGCATACTACTACGATGCTGATGATGATTTCGTGGTAGCGGAGACGGCTGAAGAGGCTTTGGTGCTGGCTCGCAAGGCCAGTGGCAATGCTGACTTGCAGCTCTCAGATTTACGTCAGGATGAGGATGCCCTCGATACTTGGTTCAGCTCTTGGTTGTGGCCTATCTCACTGTTTGGTGGCATCAACAACCCAGGCAACGAGGAAATTAAGTACTATTATCCTACCAGTGACCTGGTGACGGCTCCTGATATCATCTTCTTCTGGGTGGCCAGGATGATTATGGCGGGTGAGGAGTATTTGGGTACTTATCCGTTTAAGAATGTGTATTTTACAGGTATCGTGCGCGACAAAATGGGTCGTAAGATGTCGAAGTCGTTGGGCAACTCACCTGATCCATTGGAACTGATTGACAAATATGGTGCCGATGGTGTGCGTATGGGTATGATGCTCTCGGCTCCTGCTGGTAACGATATCCTGTTTGACGATGCATTGTGCGAGCAAGGACGTAACTTCTGCAACAAGATATGGAATGCCTTCCGACTGATTCAGGGATGGGAGGTAGCTGATATTGAGGTACCTGAGGCTTCGGAGATAGCTATGAAGTGGTTCGAGAGCAAGCAGAACGCTGTGGCACTTGAGGTGGCCGATCTTTTTAGCAAGTATCGCTTGAGCGAGGCCCTGATGGCAGTGTATAAGCTGTTCTGGGACGAGTTCTCGGCTTGGTATCTGGAACTGATTAAGCCTGCTTATCTGCAACCTATACCTCGTAAGGTGATGGAGAAGACCATTGAGTTCTTCGATGTACTGTTGCACTTGTTACATCCGTTCATGCCATTCATAAGCGAGGAACTGTGGCAACACATCACCGAGCGCCAGGAGGGCGAGAGCCTGATGGTGAGTCCGATGCAACCTGTGGGTAAGGTGGATGAGCAACTGCTGAAGCAGGTGGAAGCTGTGAAGGAAGTGATCAGTGGTATTCGTGCCATCCGTGTACAGAAGAACATTGCCCAGAAGGAGCAACTGACCTTGCAGGTGGTGGGTGAGAATCCTGTAGCTGACTTCAACTCTCTGTTGAATAAGATGTGTAATCTGTCGGCTATCGATATAGTGGATGCTAAGGCAGAAGGTGCTTCTAACTTTATGGTGGGCACTACGGAATATGCCGTACCGCTGGGTAACCTGATTGATGCTGAAGCTGAGATTGCCCGTATGGAGAAAGAGTTAGCTGCCAAGGAAGGATTCCTGAAGGGCGTGCTTGCCAAACTGAACAACGAGCGCTTCGTGGCTAATGCTCCAGAAGCTGTGGTGGCTTTGGAACGCAAGAAGCAACATGATGCAGAGAGCATCATCGCTTCGCTCAAGGAAAGCATCGCGGCTTTGAAGAAATAATAGCGATGGAAGAGAATCTGCAAGAAATAGCGGAAAGAATTAGGAACAACGACTGTCCTGATATCCGGAAGAACATCGTGTTCGTGCAGGATGCGCTCGATGTGCTGCATGGAAAGTGGACGGTACCTATCCTGTGGGCTATATTCAAAGGCAACTATCGCTTCAAGGATATTCAGCGTTTCGCCCCAGGTCTCTCCGACAAGATTCTCTCGCAGAAGCTCAAGCAGATGATGGAGGATAAACTGGTGGAAAGGATAGAGTATCAGACATTTCCTCCTTCTGTGGAATATCATCTTACAGAACACGGGGTTTCGCTCTATAAAGTGCTGGCCCTGTTGATGGAGTGGGGAGGAGAGCATCGGAAACTCATGCTTGAAAAATAAATACTAACCAAAAAGTGAGTGCTTACCAAATGGTAAGCATTCTTTTTTTGTCTTCTCTTATTACCTACCTTTGCAACGAAAAAAACTGAAAGTATGAAAATAGTAGTTGTTAACGGTAGTCCGCGTAGGACCAAAAATACGGCTACCTTGCTGGAGAAAGCCATTGAGGGAGCTCGTGAGAAAGGTGCCGAGATAGAGAGAATCAATCTCTATGAGCATGATTTCAATGGTTGCAAGAGCTGCTTCTCGTGCAAGTTGGCTGGCTTGGGTAATAACCGTATATGCGTAATTAAAGATGATGCCAAACCCTTGCTGGAAAAATGCCTCCAGGCAGATGCCCTCTTGTTTGGCACACCAATCTATTATGACAATATCACGGGCGTAATGCGCTCATTCCTAGAACGTCTGTGGTATCCTATTGACTCTAATAAGTTTACGGAAGACCGCAAACCAATACGCTACATTGACAGGACTATTCCTGTGGGTTTCATCTATACGATGAACTGTCCGGAGGACTGGCGTGAGAACCTGTATGGCTATCTGTTCCGCTCGATGCAGAACCGCATGACTGATTTCTTTGGTCATTATGAGGCGGTCTATTCTTGTGATACCTATCAGTTTGATGATTACTCCAAGTACTACTCCAATATGTTCAATGCGGAAAAAAAAGCCGAACACAGGGAGAAGCAATTGCCGATTGATTTAGAGAATGCTTATCAGTTAGGAAAGAATTTAGCGACATTTGGTAAATAATAAAATGGTGGAAGAAGATATGAACAGAAGAGAAGCGATAAAGGCTGCCGTGCTGGGTTTGGGAAGTATGGCTGTTATGGGATCAGGCGCTATGCTGGCATCGTGCTCAGGCAGAAAGCCTAAGGTGGTGGCCATCAACGGAAGTCCACGCAGGGACATGAATGTGGCGAAGCTGTTGGAGAAAGCGATGGAAGGGGCTGAGAGCCAGGGAGCTGAAACTGAGATTTTTCATCTTTACGGCTATAAGTTCAAGGGATGCATGAGCTGCTTCAGTTGTAAAAAGAAAGTGGGCAACAGTAATGGCAAGTGTGTGATACACGATAGCCTGGCGGAGGTGCTGAAAGCTTGCAGAGAAGCTGATGTCCTGTTGTTCGGAGCTCCCATCTATTATGACAATGTGTGTGGCACCATGCGTAAGTTCTTGGAGCGACTGATGTTCCCAATTGATCCTTATACAGTGAATCAGGAAACAGGAGAACGCGAGCGTTTCCTCACGAAGACCATGCCTGTGGGATTTGTCTATGCGATGAACGCCCCAGAGAATATGCGGAAGGATTTCTATGGTCCGATGTTCAATTCGATAGAAGGGTATATCCGTCATATCTTCGGTTCGTGTGATGCTGTTTATGCCACTAATACTTATCAGTTTAAGGACTACAACCGTTATGACGTAAACCTTTTCCGTGAGGAAGACAAACGAGCGTGGCGTGATAAGCAGTTCCCCATCGATTTGCAGAATGCTTATGATATGGGAGCAGGATTGATTAAAAAGATTCAGTTATAGGACTTGCAACATCAATGATTATTATTAACTTTGCCAAAAAAAGAGATGAAAAAGCTTAGTATGAAAATGATTCCAGTGGTTTTGTTTATGCTGACCACTTTAGGAAGTTGCAGTGATGGCACGGCGTTTGACCAGTTGGTGAGCCAGCGTAGAAGCGTGAGAAGTTATGACGCTACTAAGAAGGTGACCGAAGACGAAGTGCGTACTATTATTGCCACAGCTCAGGAAGCACCTTCGTGGGCCAATGTGCAAAGTACCCATTATTATGCGGTGATGAGCGAAGAGAAACTGAATGCACTACAACCCCTTATGGGACAGAACGCCAAGAATACGGCAGATGTGAATGTGGTGATAGTGACCACCTATAAGCAGGGCGAGTCGGGCTTCTTCGACGGAAATGCGAGCAATGAGATAGGTGATGGCTGGGGAGCTTTCGACAATGGTCTGAGCAATGCCTTTCTGATTCTGAAAGCTAAGGATATGGGCTTTGACACTTTGATTATGGGGCTACGTGATGCCAATGGTTTACACAGGTTGCTGGATATTCCGAGCGATGAGGTAGTGACTTCTGTCATTGCTTTGGGTTATGGCAAAGCAGTGCCCAATCGTCCTGTCCGTAAACAACTGCATGAGATACTTCGAATATTCTAGTGGTCTGTAATCACGAATTATGTAATCCCTCCTGTAAAAAGGAGGGATTTTTTTGTTTAAATACATACTATTTTTTATCTTTGCCTTAAATAAAACCATGAAGGCATGAAGAGGATCAAGATAGGATTGTTGCCACGCATTTTGATAGCAATTGTGTTGGGCATCATTATTGGTCAGGTGTTTCCACTGGGACTGGTAAGGGTGTTTGAAACATTCAACGCTATCTTCAGTCAGTTCCTGGGCTTCTGCATCCCTTTAATCATTGTGGGATTGGTCACTATCGCCATTGCCGACATAGGGAAGGAAGCAGGCAAGATGTTGCTCGCTACCGTGATACTGGCCTATGGCTTCACTCTTTTGGCAGGTTTCCTTTCTCTCTTTACGGGGCTTTCTCTGTTTCCGTCGCTCATCACATCAGGCATTCCTTTGGAGGAGATTTCAGAGGCACAAGGTGTGGAACCCTATTTCAGCGTGAAGATTCCCCCATTGATGGATGTAATGACTTCGCTGGTACTGGCTTTTGTGTTGGGCTTGGGAGCCGCTTCGATGGACAGTGACTACTTGAAGAATGTGGCGCGTGATTTCCAACAGATCATCATCAAGACCATCAGCAGTGTGATTCTGCCTTTGTTGCCGCTTTATATCTTCGGTATCTTCCTGAATATGACGCACACCGGACAAGTGTTCTCCATACTGATGGTGTTCATCAAGATCATTGGTATTATATTTGCATTGCATATCTTCTGGCTGGTGATGCTCTATGTAATAACCGGCACTATGGTGAAGCGCAATCCGTTTAAGTTGCTGTGGACCATGCTTCCTGCCTATTTTACGGCATTAGGAACACAGTCGTCGGCAGCTACGATACCAGTAACCCTGGAACAAGCGAAACGTAATGGGGTGAGCAACGAGGTGGCTGGCTTTGTGATACCTCTTTGTGCTACCATCCATTTGTCGGGCAGTATGCTGAAGATTGTGGCTTGTGCCTTAGCCCTGATGATTATGCAGGGAATGCCCTATACGATAGGTATGTTTGCCGGCTTTATCTGCATGTTGGGTATCACGATGGTCGCAGCTCCAGGTGTGCCAGGAGGCGCTATCATGGCGGCATTAGGCGTATTGCAGTCGATGTTGGGTTTTGATGATGCAGCACAGGCATTGATGATAGGTCTGTATATTGCGATGGATAGTTTCGGTACGGCTTGTAATGTGACGGGTGATGGAGCTATTGCTTTGCTGATAGATAAATTTAAAAACAAATAAATATGAAAAGACTGTTGTTTTGTTTGTTGAGCGTATTGGCATTGACGGCCTTTGCTTCAGGAGGCGATGTTGAAGTTGTTGACCTGGGCGATGGTCATGGGATGGTACGCATCAACCCTACGCAGAAATATCTGATTCTACCAGTGGAAGATACAGCACCTGATGTAAGCATTAGTGTAATGGCTGACAACATGCAGGTGGAAACCTTTACCGTTCGTTTGGCTGTCAACAAGGTGGATTATACGGTGCCCTACGACCTGTCGAAAGTGGCCGGCAAGCATGTAGTGCTTCGCTTTGCCATGAGTCCGTTGGAGAGAGGGAAGGACCGTCCGAAAGTGAATGAATCGGCGTTCAGCTCTCGTCTCACTTTGGCGAATAACTTTGATGCCAGCAACAGAGAGACTTTGTGGCGCCCTGTATATCATTTCTCTCCCCAATACGGTTGGATGAACGATCCCAACGGTATGGTATATAAAGATGGTGAGTATCATCTGTTTTATCAGTATAACCCTTATGGATCGCGTTGGGGTAATATGAACTGGGGACATGCCATCAGTCGTGATCTGGTATCATGGGAACACTTGCCTGTAGCTATCTCTCCTGACGGATTGGGAACTATTTTCAGTGGTTCGGCAGTGGTGGATAAGAACAATACCGCTGGCTTTGGTGTCGGTGCCATTGTGGCATTCTATACCCAAGCAAGTGCTCGACAAATGCAGAGTATCGCCTATAGTACCGATAATGGCCGCACGTTTAAGAAATATGCCGGCAACCCTGTGCTGACGGGCGAAATAGCTGATTTTCGTGATCCTAAAGTGATATGGCATGAAGGCTCTCAGAAATGGATTATGGCTTTGGCCGTGCAGCAGGTGATTCGTTTCTATTCATCGCCTAACTTGAAAGACTGGACTTATGAGAGCAACTTCGGCGAAGGACAAGGTGTTCATGATGGTGTGTGGGAGTGCCCTGACCTGTTTGAGTTGCCTGTAGCTGGTACCAACCAGAAAAAATGGGTGCTGGTGGTGAATATCAACCCAGGTGGACCATTTGGAGGAAGTGCTACACAGTATTTTGTGGGTTCGTTCGACGGACACAAGTTTGTAAATGAATCGCCAAAGGTTACGAAATGGATGGACTTTGGTAAAGACCATTATGCTACGGTGACTTGGAGCAATGCACCACAGAACCGTGTGATTGCGTTGGCGTGGATGAGTAATTGGCAGTATGCTAATGACGTGCCTACCATGCAGTTCCGTAGTGCCAACTCGGTGCCTCGCGACCTGCAGCTGTTCCAGTTGGATGGTGAGACATATATGCAATCGGCTCCATCGCCAGAGCTGTTGAAGCTTAGAGGCGAGAAGGTGATGAGCAAGTCGTTCAGCGTGGGTAAGGAATATAGCATTGAGAAACTGATGGATAACAATGCTGGAACCTACGAGATAACAATGACGGTGCGTCAGAAGAAACAGGGAAGTCTGACTTTCCGCTTGATGAACCAGCAAGGTGAGGAGATAGAATACCGCCTGGATATGGCAAAGCGGGAGCTGACCTGCATTCGTGATAAGAGTGGGGTAGCAGACTTTAGCAAAGACTTCATTACTTCTACGGTGACACAAGTAGAGGGGGGCGACTTGCAACTGAGGTTTATCGTGGATCGTTGCAGTGTGGAGGCCTTTGTGAACGATGGTCGCTTTGTGATGACCAATCTGGTATTTCCCCATACTCCTTATAATAAGGTGGTTCTGAATGCTACTGGTGGTAGTGTGCAGGTTAAGAATTTCACGGTGTATAATCTTAAAACTAATTAATATAATGAGTAATCAAAATCAATCTCAGATGGCGAAGCTGGTACCTGTGATGCTCTGCTTCTTCGCTATGGGCTTTGTCGATTTAGTGGGCATCGCCTCTAACTATGTAAAAGATGATTTGCAACTGACGGATTCTGTGGCCAACATTTTTCCGTCGTTAGTGTTCTTCTGGTTCCTTATCTTCTCTGTGCCTACGGGCATGTTGATGAACAAGATTGGGCGCAAGAAGACGGTGATGCTGTCACTCATCGTTACGGTATTGTCATTATTGTTGCCGTTGTTTGGCAATAACTTCGGCATCATGCTGGTGGCATTCTCGTTGCTGGGCATTGGCAATGCCTTGATGCAGACATCCCTCAATCCGCTAGTGTCTTCCATCATCGGTGGAAAGAACCTGGCATCTACGCTGACTTTCGGACAGTTTATCAAGGCCATCGCTTCGTTCATTGCTCCTTATCTGGCTATGTGGGGAGCCACACATGTTATCCCTGATCTGGGTTATGACTGGCGTGTGCTGTTTGCTATCTTCTTGGTGGTGGGTGTCATCGCTACGTTGGCGTTGGGTGTTACAAAGATTGAGGAAGAGCCTATTGAAGGAAAGGCTTCTACTTTTGTTGAGTGTCTGCAACTGTTGGGCAAGCCCATCGTACTGCTCTCGTTCTTCGGCATCATGTGTCATGTGGGCATTGATGTGGGTGTGAACACTACTGCCCCGAAGATTCTGATGGAGCGTTTGGGCATGACGCTCAACGAGGCTGCTTTCGCTACCAGTCTGTATTTCATCTTCCGTACGTTAGGATGTCTCACAGGCTCGTTCTTCTTGCGTATTTTGAAGACGCGCACTTTCTTTATTATCAGTGTGGTGATGATGGCACTCAGTATGGCATTGCTGTTTACAGGACAGGCCCAGTGGATGCTTTATGCAGGTATTGCTCTGGTGGGTTATGGTAACTCCAATATCTTCCCCATTGTGTTCAGTCAGGCATTACTCTCCGTACCCGACAAGCAGAACGAGGTGAGCGGACTGATGATTATGGGTTTGTTTGGTGGTACCATCTTCCCGTTGATCATGGGCTTTGCCAGCGATGCTATCGGACAGGCTGGTGCTGTACTGGTGATGGCTATTGGCGTAATTTATCTGTTATCGTTTATCAAGCAAGTTAAAGCATAAATAATATGAAAGATATAGTTGTAGGAATGGGTGAGGCATTGTTCGATTGCCTGCCTGAAGGTAAGAAGATAGGTGGCGCTCCTGCTAATTTTGCCTATCATGTGTCGCAGTTTGGCTTCAAGAGTTGTGTGGTGAGTGCTGTAGGCAATGATGAGGATGGTGACGAGATTATGCGCATTTTCAACCAGCGTGGATTGAACACACTGATTGAGCGTGTGCCGTTCCCTACAGGCACCGTGCAGGTGACACTGGATGAGAAGGGTGTTCCTTCCTATGAGATTAAGAAAGAAGTGGCTTGGGATAATATTCCTTTTACTGATGAGTTGAAGGAGTTGGCACATAATGCCCGTGCCGTTTGTTTCGGTTCACTGGCTCAACGTAGTGCTACAAGTCACGAAACCATAGTTAAGTTCTTAGAGGAGATGTCAGCAGACGATGATACCTTGAAAATATTTGATATCAACCTGCGTCAGCGCTTTTATACGCCTGATTTGTTGGAAGAGTCAATGGGACGTTGCAATATCCTGAAGATTAATGATGAGGAACTGGAACTTGTGAGCCGTTTGTTTGGCTTCCATTCTATCTCACAAGAAGATAAGTGCTGGATTCTGTTGGCTAAGAATGGCTTGAAGATGCTCATTCTTACTTGTGGTACTGAAGGAAGCTATGTGTTCACGCCAGGAAAGGTTTCATATCAGCCCACACCTCGTGTTGTTGTAGCTGACACCGTTGGTGCAGGCGATAGCTTTACAGGAGCCTTTACTGCTGCTATCTTAGCAGGCAAGCCTGTTGAAGAGGCACATAAGTTGGCTGTGGAAGTCAGTGCTTTTGTATGCACACAGAGTGGCGCGATGCCAGTATTGCCTGATGAGCTGAAGGCACGTCTGGCTTAATTAGCTCACCTATTATAAAAGAGCGCTCACCATTTGGTGAGCGCTCTTATTGTTTAACCCAATGTCGTGATTTAATCTGATAACAGATCTTTTAAGAACTCGTTAAGTTCTTCGTCCAAGCCTTTGAGCAACCCATCTGTGACAATCAGTGTATCATCATCCATTAGCAGTAGCTCGGCAATGGTCTCTTTATCCTCGTCCACATACACGAAAGAGTAGGGCTGCATAATCTGCACCTTTGCAAAATCGCCAGCATCTTTCATTTCCTGTAGGATGGCAGTAAGAGTATCTGTTACCATTTCTTCGAAATCATCACCATCGTATTCCACCCATTCCTTAACAGAGGTGCGCCCTAGCTCATTATCATCGTCATCTATCAAGCTGACAGTACCTGTCTGAGGATTGGCCTGTATGTGCAAATCGGTAACAAAGGTCTCGTCCTCGACAGTGAATTTGCCGATAGCCTTGCGTAGGGTAGCCTTAAGCTGTGCGGATGATGAATCGTTCAGTTTCATATATCAACGAATAATTATCGGGCAAATATAAGCATTTTTTGTAAAAGTGTTCATGCTATTGCCTAAAAATCTTCATTAAAACGCTGCATCTGCATCTTAACGCTGGCATAACTCTGCTTTCTGGTGTTTAACTGCTGGAGATATATGCTTGTAAATTGCGCCACCTCGCCTTGGTTGGCTTGCAGGGCATATTGCTGTGCTTTGGTAGCCCACTCAATGGCTTGGTCGATATCATCCAGCATCTCATGACCCAGTGCCAGGTTGTAAGATGCATACATTTTCTTCTTGTTGCTCTTGCTCTCGTCATAAGCTTGTTGCCATAACTTCATAGCCTCATCCCACTTGTCTTCTTTTACGAGTACCGCAGCATCACGCATCGATACAGAGCCGTTGGTAAAATAGTAACGGGTGGCTGTTTCCCAATAGGGTACGAAGGTCTTGGCGATAAACTCACCTGCATAATTACTGGCTTCGCTCACGATGCTTTGGTTAGTGGGTAATTCGCGTACCGACTCGGTAATATCCTCTCCAAAGCCTTGCCAGAAGATGCTATCTACCTTGTTGATTGGCGCGCGTACAGCCTGTTGTAGCAGATACACACGTACAGTGGGTGCCACTTTAACATCTGTATTGGCTACATAAAAGCCTGTATAATAATCAGGAGCTGCTTTCGTCTCTGTACGTAGCTCAAGTCCCTCAAGGGCAATCAGGAAATCGACACCCAGTTGCTGGGTCAGTTCGTTCACCTCATCGCGAGTGAGTGTCTGACGGCGTTCTTCCCTGTCACCTGCACGCAAGGCAGAGTCGCAGATGATGACGGTATCGAAATAATCACCATCAGCCAATGCCTGAGCCAATGATTCTGTAGCTGCCTTACTGTCACCTGATAAATATTGCGTCTTGCGGTACTGCGTGCGCATGTTTACATCAGGCTCGTCAGAAAACTGTCTGGGCAGTTGGGTAGGAGTGCCTTCCACCACATTATTTACCACTGCCACCTTCCTGAGTTCGTTAGGGAAACTCATTTGAGCAGGAAGTAAATAGTCGATAGAGAGATAGTCAACACTCTGGCAGCCCCAAAGCACTACCAAACCAAACAATATCAGTAATACCTTCCTCATTCTATGGTTCACGATTATAGCCCTTTCCCGTGGCAATTCTTGAACTTCTTGCCACTACCGCATGGACATGGATCGTTACGACCCACGGTCTTTGGTGCGACGTACGGCGTTCTCTGTTGCTCACGTGTATCATGTGCTGCAGCAGCCTGTTGTGCAGGGTCACCGCCCGATAATGAACCGGCATCACGTTTGTTCTCACGCATCTGACTCATATCTTGGCGTCTCTCAGGAGCAGCTTGCTGCACTTGCTGTGGTTCCTGCAAAGGAATCTGTCCACGCATTAAGATAGAAATGGTGTCATTGTTGATGACTTCAACCATGTCGTCAAACAGCTTAGCAGAATCGAGTTTATAGAGCACCAATGGGTCTTTCTGCTCGTAGCGAGCATTCTGCACAGAATTACGCAGTTCGTCAAGGCAGCGCAGGTTCTCTTTCCATTCCTCATCGATGACATGCAGCAGGATAGACTTCTCAAACTGCTTGACAATCGCCTTACATTCGGTCTCGTAAGCCTCCTTGAGGTTGCAAGAGATGTTGTACATCTTACGACCATCGGTAATAGGAATAAGTATGTTCTCGTACATCTGACCCTGGGTCTCATACACCTGCTTGATGACAGGATATGCGATTTCAGCCATGTGGTCGGTGCGCTGCTTGAAATGAAGCATTGCATTATCGAAAATCATGCCAGCCAGATCTTCCTTATTCTTGTTCATGAAGTCGTTCTCGTCGAATGGTGTCTCCAAAGCAAAAGTCTTGAGTACTTCCATCTTGCAGTCATCGTAGGTAGCCAACTGGGTAGCATTGAAGCAACGCTCCCAAATCATATTGGCAATATCCATGCCGATACGTTCACCCATGAGGGCATGACGGCGTTTCTCATAGATTACAGTACGCTGCTTGTTCATCACATCATCGTAGTCGAGCAAGTGCTTACGGATACCGAAGTTGTTTTCCTCCACTTTCTTCTGAGCGTTCTCTATAGAGCGGGTGATGAGGCTGTGTTCCAGTACTTCACCATCCTTGAATCCCATGCGGTCCATGAGACGAGCTACCTTCTCAGAAGCGAACTTACGCATCAGGTCATCTTCCAAAGATACGAAGAATACAGATGAGCCTGGGTCACCCTGACGACCGGAACGGCCTCGCAGCTGACGGTCAACTCGGCGTGACTCATGGCGCTCAGTACCGATGATGGCCAAACCACCAGCCTCACGTACCTCCGGACTTAGCTTGATATCGGTACCACGACCAGCCATGTTGGTGGCGATGGTAACGGTACTTGTCTGACCTGCCTGTGCCACAATCTCGGCCTCACGCTGGTGCAGCTTTGCATTCAGCACGTTGTGCTTGATCTTGCGCATGGCCAGCATACGGCTCAAGGTTTCAGATATTTCAACCGAGGTAGTACCTACCAATACAGGACGACCTTGGTTGACCATATTTTCTATCTCCTCGATAACAGCCTTATATTTCTCGCGTTTGGTCTTATAAACGCGGTCGTTCATATCCTTACGGATTACTGGACGGTTGGTAGGAATTACCACTACCTCCAGTTTGTAGATATCCCAGAACTCGCCTTCCTCTGTCTCAGCCGTACCGGTCATACCTGCCAGTTTGTGATACATACGGAAGTAGTTCTGTAAGGTAATGGTAGCGAAGGTTTGTGTAGCACCTTCAATCTTCACACGCTCCTTAGATTCAACAGCCTGGTGCAATCCATCCGACCAGCGACGGCCTTCCATGATACGGCCCGTCTGCTCATCCACAATCTTCACCTCACCATTCAACACTACATAGTCAACATCAATCTCAAACATGGTGTAAGCTTTGAGCAACTGTATCAGTGTGTGCACGCGCTCAGCCTTGGTAGAGTAGATGTTCAGCAACTCATCTTTCTTTGCCAAGCGCTCTTCATCGTTCAAGCTCTTGTCGTTCTCCAGCTCGGCCAACTGTGTCACAATGTCAGGCAGCACGAAGAAGCTGGGCTCAGAGGTGTAGCTACTCAGTTCGTCGAAACCTTTGTCGGTCAGCTCCACACTCTTCAGCTTTTCATCAATCACGAAGTAGAGTGGGTCGGTCACCTCGTGCATGCGCCTCATGTTCTGCTCCATATAGATCTCCTCGGTAGCCAGCATACCCGTCTTGATGCCCTGCTCGCTGAGGAACTTGATCAATGGCTTGTTCTTTGGCAGTGCCTTATGACTGCGGTAGAGGGCCAGGAAGCCTTCTTCCACCTCTTTCTTGTCCTCAGAGTAAATCAGCTTGCGGGCTTCTGCCAGGTATTTGGTAGCCAGGTCGCGCTGCTTAGCCACGAGGCGTTCTACATACGGACGGAAATCCTCGAACAACTGCGTATCGGCATTCTGAGGAATAGGACCAGAGATGATAAGAGGGGTACGTGCATCGTCAATCAGCACAGAGTCCACCTCATCGACAATGGCGTAGTTGTGTTTGCGCTGCACCAGGTCTTGTGGACGAATGGCCATGTTGTCGCGCAGGTAGTCGAAACCAAACTCATTGTTGGTACCGAAGGTGATATCTGCCAGATAGGCATTTCGACGTGGAATTGAGTTCGGCTGATGCTTGTCGATGCAATCGACACTCAGTCCGTGGAACATGTAGAGCGGACCCATCCACTCGGCATCACGCTTAGCCAGGTAGTCGTTCACTGTTACCACATGTACACCGTTGCCTGTTAAGGCGTTAAGGAATACAGGCAGGGTAGCCACCAACGTCTTACCTTCACCTGTTGCCATTTCGGCTATCTTGCCTTGATGCAGTACCACACCACCAATGAGCTGTACATCGTAGTGCACCATGTTCCAGGTCACCTCGTTACCACCAGCCATCCAATGGTTCTGATAGATAGCCTTGTCATCCTCAATACGTACAAAGTCGTGTGAAGCCGCCAGCTCACGGTCAAAATCAGTAGCTGTCACCACAATCTCTTCGTTCTCAGAGAAACGCTTGGCAGTTTCCTTCACGATGGCAAATACCTGAGGTAATACCTCATTCAGCTTCTCTTCAAAGAGGTCGAGAATCTCTTTCTCTATTTTATCGATTTGTGTGAAGATCGGTTCGCGGTCTTCCAGTTCGGTTACTTCAATCTTAGCTTTCAGCTCGTCAATCTTGGCACGCTTTTCAATGGCAGCGTCTTGTACGTAACGCCTAATCTCTTGTGTCTTAGCACGCAGTGCATCGTTGTCAAGTTGTTCAATTTCTGGTGAGGCAGCCTTTATTTTGTCTATCCAAGGCTTTATTTCCCTCATGTCTTTCTGCGACTTGTTGCCGAAGATTTTGGTCAAAAAATCATTAAATCCCATTATGTTATTATTTTAATTTCTTGTTGATAAAAAAGCACAATACATGCTTACGGGGTGCAAAGGTAAGCAAAATCGAGTGCAGAACAAAAAGAATTTATTCTTTTTTGTTTAAAACACATTCTTTATTCTGCCAACGGAGAGAGAGAACAGCCGTTGGGGGCACGGATGTGGATAGCGTTGGCAAGGGTAGGAGCGATGCGTTCAGCCACCACGGGAGTAGCGATAGTTGCAGCCTTGAATGCTGGGTGGAGTATGATGAGTGGAGTAGGCGTAACTGCCTGACTCACAACTTTTTTAGTCTGTGTATGTTCGTCAACAATCTGCCATCCGGGTAACACTTCGATGACAAGGTCGCCCGAACGTTTACGGTGGTAACCGTTACGACTGCGTTCGATACGCTCTGTATAGGGGGCCAACAGCAAACGGTTGGCGGAATATACTTCACTTACACCACTGAATTGCACCAAGAACTCAGATGCTTTCTGCTGGATGTCAGCCATATCAAGGTGTTTGTCCTCAATCAGTTTATGGTTGAGGTATATCTGCTGGTCGTAGTAATGTTCTACATAATTCCCTTCACCATAGGTGGCCATCAGGAACATGTTCAGCAAGGTGGCACAGCGGTTGAGGTAGAATTCTCCTGTAGGAATGTTGTAGGCAGAGATATCCTGATATATCGGGTCGGTGTATCCTGTAGAACTGATGCATAACAGTACATGATTCATACCAACCTGGCGCTCCAGTAGGTTGAGCAGGTTGGCCAAACAGGCATCGATATGGGTATAAACTGTCTGCATTTCTTGTTCAACCGTTTGTAGAGGTTGATGCTGGTAAGTGCCTGCGTAATAGGTAAGTGAGAGGAAGTCAACAACCTCATCTTTTCCCAGTTCGCTTTGCTTGAGCAACTCTTCCGTCAAGAGGTTCACCTCATTGTTTACGGCAGGGGTGGTGAGCAAGCGACGATAGCGGTTTACACGGTCTTTATCCTTCACCCTAAGGTCAGGACCTTGCTGGGTATTATAGTTGTCTAGCCATAACGGGAAATCTTTGTAGTAGGTGGTGCTGCACCACTTGCCTGTCTCGGGGTTAATCCAGAAGGCACAGTTGGCAGCATGACCGGCCGATAAAATGGCAGCATCACGGAACGGTGACACAGCATATACCAAAGCTTGGTTATTGGTAGCTATCTTCAATTCATCGGGCAGGGTAGAAGTAAGCAGCCATGCAGCCGACGAGTTTTCGTTGGTGTTGTTGCCCATAAATGCAGCATCATCTACACAGTTCTGCTGTCGGCCCGTAGTGCGATCCAGCCATTGACTGCCAATAATGCCATTAACAGATGGGGTAGTACCCGTATAGATGGCAGCTATGGCAGATGCCCTGTCTTTATTGTCAAAGGAAAACTGCACCTGTTGGTACACTTTGCCTTCGCGCATGAGGCGTTTAAAGCCCTGTGAGCCGTAGAAGGGCGAGAAAGTATTGATATAGTCACTGCGCAGCTGGTCAATGGTGACCGACACCACCAAACGAGTTTGTGCCGATGCCTCTTGCATCTGCCAGCCTCCTATTGTCAGGACTAATATGGTTGCCAAAAACTCTTTTTTCATTGCTTAAAATCAATGAAATTTTAAGGATATAATCATGTTGCTTATACAGCGTACTAACAAACACAGTGCCAAAGGAAGTACGGCGAGCGGAAAACTTTGTGGAATGACCGCCCACAATATAATAAATAATGTTAATTCTATGGCCAGTGCTAACAGATAGCGGCTTCTCTTCAGCTCTTTCACTTTGCGTATGAACCACGGAAGCAGTAACAGGTGCAGTGGTTGGAAGAGCAACAACAGGTAGTTGGGACTCACTGTAGGATGCTCTGAGAACGATGCCAGAAAAGTGAGGAGGCACCCCGCAATACCTGCAGTGGCAAACAACACCAGATCAAGTCCCCATAGACTCTTGCGGTGCTTGATGCCATAGATGGTAAATGCCACTACCACAATAAACAACAGCGTGAAGCATCGGAACGGAGTGAAAGGCGTGTCCGGATGCAACCTATCGGCTTCAGGAATGAACACTACCTGACTGCTTTCAGCCACCAATGGCAGGGTAGCGGGGAGTAAAACAGCACTGTCAAAGTATTGTTCCAGATACAGCGGAATGAACATCATCATGCGCTTGGAGATAGGGCGGTCGGCTTCACTACCCAGGCACAGGTCGATGCCAAACTGCGACCAGGCATTGTTGGCAGTAAACTGGTGGACAACACTTCTAAACGATTCTCCTGTATCGGTAGTTGTCATATCGTCAGCATATTGCAGCTGATTGTCCAAACATTTCTCTATCAAATCCCTGGGCCGTGTGGCACAGTTGTCATAAAAGTAATTATACCGATACACACGGTGCTGCGGCAGGTAGTTCTCGTTCAGTAAAGCGATAAGCCTGTTTTTCTCCTCGACACTCAGGTTCAGCACCTGCTCCCTTACCTCCCTGTTGCAGTAGGCATACCAGTCAACGAAATCTTGATAGTACTGAATGCCCAACTGATAGTCGGTTTGTCCCAAGGTGAATCGCAGGGCGAAGTTGGGCGTGTTGAAACTGAAGATACCATAATTATAAATGAGGTCGATGTCGCGCGAATCGTTCTTCATTCGTATGGCTGAATGCCCAAACTGGTTATACACCTCCACACCAGGACCGCAGGTAATGAGGCTCACCTGCCAGGTGTCGGCCGTGTCGGTGGGCAGTGTTAATGTTTGGTTCTCTGCCTGCATCTCAAGCACTCCCCAAAGCATCAGCAACCATAAGCCATATTTCACAAGAATTCGTCTCATTTGGCTACAAAGATAATGCAAAGCAGAGAATTTTTATACCACTTTTGTTTTTTTAACGGCATTAAGGGCAAAAAACTTTTGATACGTGAAATAAAAGTTGCATCTTTGCAAACGAATTTGTAATTTTGATGAATTGTGTACGAATATTAAGATTAAAATGAGATATAGAAAAACGCTTTTGATGCTGATGTCCTTCCTGATGGCAGGAGTGGCTTTTGCGCAAAACAACACAAATTCGCCGTATAGCCGCTATGGTTATGGACAGTTAGCCGACCAGGGGGCAAGCAATAGCAAAGCTATGGGTGGTGTGGCTTATGGCCTGAGAGACAAGCAACATACTAATTTTGCCAACCCGGCATCCTATACGGCTGTTGACTCGCTGACCTTCATTTTCGAGGCCGGTATGTCGCTGCAGAATACTAACTTCGACAATGGTACCCTCAAGACGAATGCCAAGAATACCAGTCTTGACTATCTGTCCATGCACTTCCGTGTGGGTACTCGTTTTGGCATGAGTTTGGGCTTGCTGCCTTATGCCAATGTGGGTTACGACATGCAAAATTTGATCAAGAACACGGCGGATGCAAGCAAAACTTACGCTATTAACTATTACGGTGAGGGTGGTTTGCACCAGGCTTATGTAGGTTTGGCATATAAAATTAACCGAAAATTTTCAATTGGTGCAAATATTTCTTATCTTTGGGGTGCCGTAGAGCATGCCATGATGCTTACCTTCCCTTATAATGACGAAGCATTCGGCTTTATGACACGTGAACATGTGGGCATCAATAGCGTGAAGTTTGACTTTGGCGCACAATACTCCTATCAGTTTGGCAAGAAACATTTTGCCACTTTTGGTGCAGTATTCTCGCCGGGATATAATTTAACTAATACAACCTACTTCCAAGAAATAATAGGAAGTACCACTGCTATTACAGGTGGGAGTAGCAGCGGACTTACCGTCAAGGAAACTGATTTGAATGTGAAGAGTGGTATTCCTATGACATTTGGTGCAGGTGTTGCTTATATTTACGATGGCAGGCTTACAGTAGGACTGGATCTCACTTACCAGGCGTGGAGCAAGGTGTCGTTTATGGGCAATGAAGACGCGTTCGTTGACAGAACAAAGGTGGCAGTTGGAGCAGAATACTTGCCCGACCCAATAGGCAGAAGTTTCCTGCAAAGAACCAAGTACAGGATAGGTGCCTATTACAATGCTCCCTATTATAAGATGGATGATGTGAGTGCGTCGAAAGAGTGGGGCGTGTCGGCAGGTTTCTCTATACCAATATTGAGGTCGCGTTCTTATTTTAATATCTCTGGACAGTATGCCAGGGTGAAAGGTCAGACCGCCGACTTCATCCATGAGCACCAGCTGAGGGTGAACATAGGTGTTACGTTCACCGAACGATGGTTCTACAAGACGAGAGTTAATTGAAAATTGAGAATTAAATAAATTAATAATAACACTTTAAATTTAATGGCAATGAAAATTAAGAATTTACTTGCAATCGCCCTCCTCGCTGGAGGTTTCAGCACTGCTTTCGCTCAGAGCCAGGAGTGCATCACCAATAGCTCTATTGGTCATGAGGCTGTTAAGGCTAAGAATTATGCAGATGCTTATGAGCCTACCAAGGCTGTCATCAAGGAATGTCCTACGATGAAGTATTACACCTTCACCGATATGATCGACATTCTCCACTCATTCCTGAGCACCAACCAGAAGGGTTCTGCAGAGTATCAGAAGTATTTCGACGAACTGATGAACGTATATGACCTGCGTGCTAAGTACCTGCCTGAGTTCAGAGCTAAGACCCGTGGTATCAAGTCTGATGCAGCTGCTTTGGCTGACAAGGCTGTTGACTACATGACCTATGCTCCTAACCTGAACCATAAGATTGCTTATCAGTGGCTCAAGGAGTCAGTACAGAGCGACGGTATCAACACCAAGGCTTCTACCATCATGAACTTCCTGAACGAGTCATTGGCTATCATGAAGGAAGATGCTAGCATGAGCCAGCAGTTCCTGGATGACTATCTGTGGACTTCTGACCTGACTGATGAGGCTATCGCTAAGTCTGAGGATGAGAAGGTAAAGGCTAATATGGAAGCTGCTAAGGAGAACGTGTTGGCTGTGTTCATCAACAGTGGTATGGCTGACTGCGAGACCCTGCAGAACGTATTTGGTCCTCAGGTAGAGCAGAACAAGAGCAACGAGGCATTCTTGAAGAATACCATCGCTATCCTGCGCATGATGAAGTGTAACGAGAGCGAGGTTTACTTCACCGCATCTGACTATATGTATCGCATCAACCCAACAGCTGACGCTGCTAACGGTGTGGCTTACATGTACTTCAAGAAGGGTGACTACGAGACCGCTATCAAGTATTTCGACGAGGCACTGCAGCTTGAGTCTGACAACTCAAAGAAGGCTGAGATTGCTTACGCTATAGCAGCTTCTCTGTCAACCATCAAGCAGTGGAGCAATGCCAAGAGATATACTCAGCAGGCTATCAGCTTCCGCGACGACTGGGGTGCTCCTCACATCCTGATGGCTCAGATCTATGCAGCTAATCCTAACTGGAGCGATGAGCGTTCACTGAACTCTTGCACCTATTATGTATGCGTTGACCGCTTGCAGCGTGCCAAGACTTTGGATCCAAGTTGCGCTGAGCAGGCTGATGAGTTGATCCGCACTTACTCTCGCTACTTCCCGAAGTCAGAAGACCTGTTCATGCAGGGCCTGAAGAAGGGTGACCGCGTGACTGTTGGTGGCCTCATTGGTGAGACTACTACCATTCGCTAATGTAGCAAATGTTTATGCAACTACCCATAGTTCGCATACATCAACCTATCTGCATAACCACTGTCTTCGTGGCAGTGGTTATGCTTCTTTTTTTCTCTGCATGCTCGGGCAGCGGAAAGCAGATGGGAGGTGCTGTCACCAACCGCGATTCATTGCCTGCACTGGAGACCCACGATGTGACGACACTGATATCCGACTCGGGTGTCATCCGTTATCGCATCACCACACCCCTCTGGCTGGTGTACGACAAACTCAAGCCGTCGCGCTGGTCGTTCGAAGAGGGTGTCTATGTTGAAAACTTCGACGAGAACAACGACGTGATGGCCGAGATCAAGGCCGACACCGCCTATTACTACGACAAGGAGAAACTGTGGGAACTGCGTGGACACGTCGATATCAAAAACCAGCAGGGTGAGCGTTTCAATACGGAGCTGCTCTTCTGGAACCAGGACACACAGAAAGTGTATTCCGACAAGTTTATCCGTATTGAACAGATTGACAGAATTATCACCGGACACGGTTTTGATTCCAACCAGCAGTTCACAGTCTATACCATCCACCAACCAGAAGGCATCTTCTATGTGGATGAGGA
>CAMJNN010000002.1 GCA_946407325.1 uncultured Prevotellaceae bacterium
CCATCTTTAATCTTGCCGATATTGCCACCAGCTGCTGCCTCAGGAGAGACATGTCCGATGCTCAGGCCAGAGGTACCACCACTGAAACGACCGTCGGTAATCAAGGCACAAGCCTTGCCCAAGTGACGACTCTTAATATAAGAGGTGGGATACAGCATCTCCTGCATGCCCGGACCTCCCTTCGGACCTTCGTGGGTAATCACTACTACATCGCCGGCATTGACACGCTTCTCATCGAGGATGCCCTCGCAAGCTGCATCTTGTGAATCAAACACACGGGCAGGACCGCTGAAATGGAAGAGGCTTTCATCCACACCTGCTGTCTTAATGACGCAACCATCCTGGGCGATATTACCCTTCAATACTGCCAAGCCACCGTCTTTGGTGTAGGCATGTTCCAAGTCGCGGATGCAACCATTGGCACGGTCGGCATCAAATTCCTTATAGTAAGTCTCTTGCGAACCCATCACATTACTAAATCGGTTGGCTGGAGCACTGAGATAGATATTCTTCGCCTCATCGCTCACTTGCTGGGTCTCGATGGTATATTTACTGATTTCTTCAGCCAATGTCATGCCGTCAACACGCTTCATTGAGGTATCTACCAAACCGCCTTTAGCCAACTGTTGCATAATGGCTACGATACCACCGGCACGGTTCACATCCTGCACATGGTATTTGTTCGTATTAGGAGCCACCTTACAGAGGCAAGGCACCTTGCGACTCAGCATATCAATATCGTCCATTTTGAAATCAACGCCTGCCTCATGAGCCACTGCCAACAAGTGTAGCACCGTATTGGTGGAGCCACCCATAGCGATGTCCAACGACATAGCGTTAAGGAATGCCTGACGGGTAGTGATGCTGCGTGGCAAAACACTCTCGTCACCCTCCTCGTAATATTTATAGGTATTCTCAACTATCAGTTTGGCTGCCTGCTGCATCAGTCGCTTGCGATTGGCATGGGTAGCCAGCACGGTACCGTTGCCAGGTAAAGCAAGGCCGATGGCCTCGGTCAGGCAGTTCATAGAATTGGCAGTAAACATGCCTGAGCAGCATCCGCAGCCTGGGCAACCTACTTGCTCAATCTCTGCCAAGTCGGCATCACTCACTGTCTTATCAGCGCCTCTGACCATCAAGTCAATCAAATCGACCTGTTCGTTACGGTAATTACCGGCCTCCATAGGGCCACCCGATACGAAAACAGCAGGGATGTTCAGCCTCATGGCAGCCATCAACATACCCGGAGTGATCTTGTCGCAGTTGCTGATGCATACCATGGCGTCAGCCTTGTGGGCATTCACCATATATTCCACACTGTCAGCAATAATGTCTCTTGAAGGCAACGAATAAAGCATACCATCATGTCCCATGGCAATGCCATCGTCAATGGCAATAGTATTGAATTCAGCAGCAAAGCATCCCAGTTTTTCAATCTCTTGCTTCACCAGCTGACCTGCCTCATGCAGGTGCACATGACCTGGCACAAACTGTGTAAAAGAGTTGACGACTGCAATGATGGGCTTTCCCAACTGTTCCTTTTTCATGCCGTTAGCCACCCATAAAGCCCTGGCTCCCGCCATGCGTCTGCCTTGCGTACTGAACGAACTTCTTAACTGATGTTTCATCTTTATCAATCTATATGGAATTAAGTTGCAAAATTACTGCTTTTTTCACTATTTGCCAAACGAATTGAAGAAAATGTTGCCAAAAGAGTGTTCAACTAAAGCCTAAAGTCGTATATTTGCAAGAAAAAGTAAAAATATGACAAAAAAAGAACGATACGAAGCCATCATCGAGTGGTTCCGACACAATATGCCGATAGCCGAGACGGAACTGCATTATGAGAACCCGTTTCAGCTGCTGATGGCAGTCATCCTCAGTGCACAGTGCACCGACAAGCGGGTGAACCAGATATCCCCTGCCCTATTTGAGGCTTACCCCACTCCCGAGGTGATGGCCGTATCCACCCCCGAAGCGGTACTGGAATACATCAAAAGTGTGTCTTATCCCAACAGCAAAGCACAGCATCTGGTGGCTACGGCACAAATGTTGGTGAAGGACTTTGGCGGTGAGGTGCCCAGCGAAATGGACGACCTGCTAAAGCTACCGGGTGTGGGCAGAAAGACAGCCAACGTGATGCAGAGCGTGGTGTGGGGCAAGGCCACGATGGCGGTAGATACGCACGTGTTCAGGGTGAGCCACCGCTTAGGTCTGGTGCCCGAAAGCTGCAACACCCCCCTTAAAGTGGAGTTGGAACTGGTGAAGCACATCGCTGATGAAGACATCCCAAAGGCCCACCACTGGCTGTTGCTGCATGGCAGGTATATATGCCAGTCGAGGACACCCCATTGTGAGAAGTGTGGTTTGCAACCTTGGTGCAAACACTTTTTAGGAAAATAAGTAGGGAATTAGAGAAAGATTTTGTATCTTTGCGATTCAAAAGAAGGAATTATAAACTTTTTATATAAAAAGAGCTATGACAATTGATCAATTTAATTTTGCCGGTAAGAAGGCAATCGTACGCGTGGACTTCAACGTGCCACTCGATGAAAATGGTAATGTAACTGATAACACCCGTATCAAGGGTGCGTTGCCAACCCTGAAGAAGATCCTGGCTGACGGTGGTGCTGTCATCATGATGAGCCACATGGGCAAGCCAAAGGGCAAGGTAAATCCTAAGATGTCTTTGAGTCAGATTGTAAAGCCTGTATCTGAGGCGCTGGGCGTGGCTGTTAAGTTCGCTCCTGACTGCGCTAACGCAACAGCTGAGGCTGAGGCATTGAAGCCAGGTGAGGCTCTGTTGCTGGAGAACCTGCGTTTCTATCCTGAAGAGGAAGGCAAGCCAGTAGGCGTTGAGAAGGGTACTCCTGAGTATGACGAGGCTAAGAAGTCTTTGAAGAAGAGTCAGAAGGAATTTGCCAAGAAGTTGGCTTCTTATGCTGATGCTTATGTAATGGATGCATTCGGTACTGCTCACCGCAAGCACGCTTCTACCGCTGTTATCGACGAGTTCTTCGATGCTGACAGCCGCATGCTGGGTTACCTGATGGAGAAGGAAGTACAGGCTGTTGACAACGTACTGTCTAACATCAAGCGTCCGTTCGTGGCCATCATGGGTGGTTCAAAGGTTTCTTCTAAGATCGGTATCATTGAGAACCTGCTCGGTAAGGTGGACAAGCTCATTCTTTGCGGTGGTATGACTTATACTTTCGCTAAGGCACACAATGGTGAGATTGGTCAGTCAATCGTTGAGCTCGACAAGTTGGATGTAGCACTGGGCGTTGAAGAACTGGCAAAGAAGAACGGTGTTGAACTCGTTCTGGGTTCTGACTGTACCGCAACTGACGGTCTTGACTTCTCTTCTATGACTGTTAAGCCAGGTTCAAAGATCATTACTTGTCCTGCTAACCAGATTCCTGCTAACCTCCAGGGAGTTGATGCCGGTCCTGAGAGCCAGAAGGCATTTGCCAAGGCTATCAAGGGTGCCAAGACCATTCTGTGGAACGGTCCTGCTGGCGTATTTGAGTGCGATGATTTCACTGCTGGTAGCCGTGCCATCGGTAATGCGATTGCAGAGGCAACAGCTGAGGGTGCTTTCTCACTGATTGGTGGTGGCGACTCTGTAGCTTGCGTTAACAAATTCGGTTTGGCCGACAAGGTTAGCTACATCTCAACTGGTGGTGGTGCTTTGTTGGAGGCTATCGAAGGCAAGGTACTGCCAGGCGTAGCAGCTATCAAGGGTGAGTAATCACATCGTACAGCCTATTTATTAAACAGGCGGCTCAATTATTACATCAATACTTGGGCCGCCTTTTCTCTGCTACAAGTACAGATTCAAGTAGGATTTTAAGTGACTGAAATGAGATTGGAAGAGATACAGGTACAGTATCAGCAGGTAACAGGACTGTTAAAAGAGCACAGGCTAAAGGAAGCAATGCAACTGATGCAGATGATGACACAGGCTTGTGGTAACTACCAGTTACAGCAAGAACTGGAGGGTGTGCAAACCGCTTATGGCTACATGTTACAATACATGCAGCAAGGGATGAATGACCCTGAACGAGAAACATTATACCACAGCCTGCTTACTCAGGCCTATCATCTGGCCGACCTACTGCATCTAACCTTACTGGAAAACCAATCTTCCAAATACTACTTCACCCTTCGTAAACAATTAAAGGATCATCCATTCAGCCTTTCTAAGATACTGGCTAACTTGGAATCATTTCCCGACAGTCTCAGTCTCTTTGAATTGCTACAGGATGAGGAAAAGTTACAACAAGACCTGAAAGTGCACGAAGAAGCCCTCGGGCAACTTTTCAAGCAGACCTGGGTAAACAGTCGATGGAGCACCTCCGAACGCGATGCTGCCTACAAATTCCTCTCATCGGAACTGATTACTGCCAACGACCTTTCACTCTTTGTAAGTGCAGTAACGATGAGCCTCATGACTTGTTTTGATGAAGGAAAGATGCTTTGGCTCATCGAAGCTTTCTATCACAAAGACAATAACGTAAAGGTACGCGCTTGGGTAGGCTTCCTTTTAGTGACTCACCTGCAAAGCGAACGAATAGCCCTTTATCCTGGCATCCAAGCCCGTCTAAGTCTGATACAGGAAGAGCAACCTTCTTTCGACAGTAATCTTAATGCGGTGTATATCCAACTGCTAAGAAGTCAGGATACTGAGCGCATCAACAAGACCATGAACGAAGAGATTGTGCCAGAGGTAATGAAAAATATCCAAAACAGGAAACAGAAACCATTGGAGGAGAGCGATGTGGAGATGAACCCGGAATGGATTTTCGACCTGGATCCGAAACTGAACAACAAAATGCGAAAGCTGGGTGAGCTACAACAAGAGGGTGGTGACATCAACATGGGCATGTTCTCGATGATGAAGCGGTTCCCTTTCTTCGAGCATATCCAAAACTGGTTCTACCCTTACGAGCCCAATCACACTGAGGTCAAAAAGGCGATGAGTGACACCCCTGAGAAAGAGAAGAAAGTGGGTTTGTTACTCATGCAGCTTGGCATGCTTTGCGACAGCGACTGTTACTCTACCGTGTTCATGATGAAGCAGATGAGTGAGGAACAGCGCCAAATGGTATTTCATCATTTACTGCCTGAAGAATTGAGAGAATTAACAGAAGAAGCAGCAAGCGAGAGATATGCCGACTACGCTCAATCACCAGCACTCATCTGCAAATACTACATCCAAGACCTTTACCGTTTCTTTAAACTCTATCCACTGAAAGCTGAGTTTCACGACATCTTCAAGGATGACCTCATGCTACATGAGAATCCTATATTGAAGCCGTTGCTTTATCAAGCGGCTTACATCAGACAAGTGGCTGACTTCCTCTTCAAGACAGAGAAGTTTGAGCTGGCACTGAACATTTACTTAGACTTAGAACGCTTTAAGGCGGCTGATAAGGATGTGCTCCAACGTATAGGGTATTGTTATGAGCGCGTCAACAAAGACTATGCTTCCGCTTCATATTACTATAATCTGGCCAACGACATTGCGCCTGAAAGTACATGGACACTCCGTCGCTTGGCTACCTGTTATCGACATAGAGGGCTCTTTGAGAAAGCGAAAAACTGCTACCAAGAACTGATGGTGATAGAGCCTGAAAACCTTTCCTATTCCTACTACTTAGGTACTTGCCTTATTGAGTTGGGTGAGTTTGATGAGGCGTTGCAGTGTTTTTACAAGATGGACTTGGAGGAAGAAGATAACATCAAAGCATGGAGAGGCATTGTCTGGTGCTGTTTCCGATGTGGTAAGTTAGATAAGGCACAACAATACAACGAAAAGATTATTGCTCTTCAGCCAGATGCCAACGATTGGCTGAATGCTGGGCATGTTGCGTGGTGTAAAGGCAATTTATCTCAAGCCGTTGCCTATTATCGTCAGGGTTCCCTAGCAGCATCATCGCCCTTTGCTTTTCGCAAATTGTTTCAGCAAGATTATCAGCTATTACGACAGAAGGGCATCTCTAAAACCGACTTTATCCTGATGCTCGACCTAATATAGATTAATAATTGAGAAATAATGGTCAACGGTCAGTGGAAAATATATTTGGGGAGTAATTCGCCAAGAAGAAAAGAATTACTTTCGGGGTTAGGCCTCGATTTTGAAGTGCGTACGTTGCCTGATATAGATGAATCGTATCCATCGCATCTGAAAGGCGGCGACATACCTCTTTATATCTCTACGGAGAAAGCAAATGCATACAAACCGATGCTGCAACCTGATGAATTAATCATTACAGCAGACACCATTGTGTGGCTCAATGATGAGGTACTGGGAAAGCCTCATGACAGAGATGAGGCAATAGGGATGTTACGTAAACTATCAGGAAACACGCACGAGGTGTTTACGGGGGTAACCCTCACCACTGCAGAGAATCAACACAGCTTCTATGCCGAGACGAAGGTTACTTTCGCCCAGCTTAGCAACCAGGAGATTACTCATTATGTTGATAGATACCAACCCTTCGACAAAGCTGGTTCTTATGGTGTGCAAGAGTGGATTGGTTTTATTGGGGTGGAACGCATAGAGGGAAGTTATTTCAATGTCATGGGTTTGCCGGTGCAACGCCTTTATCAAGAACTCAAGAAATTATTGATCGTATAATTATCTTTGCTTATTATGGCACTAAAAATGACGTCATATTACCGAGGAAGTTCTGTACCCGACCTACCAGGCAATGATACATTCCACTCCACAGCCCTGTTCCATATTTTTGAGGGAACGCCGGGATGTGAACCCATTTTACTGACGCTAAGCGAAGATGGAGTAGTGCTAGCCAAGTTGTTGGCCGTGGTGCAACGTATTGTTCGTTTCATACCGTTCTACAGCATCCGCCGTTGTGTGGCTTACGGCATGGGCGAATATTTTTGCGAGGACAATCAACGAGACTCCCTCTTTAATGAAATGCTGAAAGAGCTCACCATTTATGCCAAACGCATGAATTGTTTCGTCATTGAGGTGAGAAACTTGCATTCCCCGGTAAGTGGCTTTGCCTCTTTCAAACAAAATAGTTTCTTCCCAGTGAATTGGATGCGGGTACGCAACACCTTTGATGACGACGACCAAGAAATTGAGCAAGCGCTTAGTCCTTCACGCAGAAGACAAGTAAAACAAGCACTCAACAACGGAGGCATTGTAGGTACAGCTCAAACAGAACAAGATATTCAGGAGTTTGCCCACATGCTGAAACTAAATTACCTCTCAAAAATCTGGAAGCACTTCCCTGCCATTGAGTTTTTCCAACAGATTCAGCAAGGCATTAAGGATGTACATATCGGTGAGTCATGGCAACGTTTCAAGATTTTCACCGTGAAACATCAGCAAAAGATCATAGGAGGTTGTGTATGCATCTACTCAGGTAACACCGCTTATGTATGGTTCTCTGGCGGCATGAATAAAACATATTTGCGTCAATACCCCAGCGTGATGGCCATATGGCAAGCATTGAAAGATGCCAAAGCTAGTGGCTATAAACATTTGGAATTTATGGATGTAGGTACTCCGTTCCGCAAGCATGGCTATCGAGATTTCGTGCTACGTTTCGGAGGCGAGACCTTCAGTACCCGTCGTTGGTTCAAGTTTCGCTGGCGTTGGCTGAACAAGCTTTGCCTTTATCTTTATTCCTAAAACTCTGAAGTGAAGTGGAACTTGATATGCTTGAAGTCTTGTTGTGCCATTGACAATACGTAAGAGCTGTCCGCCAAATAAACATCCCTACCCTCACGATCTTTCGCCATATACTGATACTTACGCTTCATAAAGTCCTGCAACTCGGCCTCGTCGTCGCTCTCAATCCAACACGCCTTATAGAGGTGAACAGGTTCCCAACGGCAACTGGCATTGTACTCGTTAAGTAAGCGATATTGAATGACCTCAAACTGCAACTGTCCAACTGTACCAATGATTTTGCGCCCATTGAACTGGTTCACGAAGAGCTGTGCCACGCCCTCGTCCATCAGTTGGTCGATACCTTTTGCCAGTTGTTTCTGCTTCATAGGGTCGGCATTCTCGATATACTTGAACATCTCTGGTGAGAAACTGGGTAAGCCTCGGAAATGAAGCTTCTCTCCCTCAGTCAGCGTGTCGCCTATCTTGAAGATACCATTATCGGGCAATCCAATGATATCGCCTGCCCAGGCTTCATCCACCGTACTCTTACGTTGTGCCATAAACTGCACAGGCGAAGTGAAACGCATGGTCTTGTCGTGGCGCACATGATAATATGGAGTATTACGCTCAAACCTACCTGAACAAACCTTGCAGAACGCAATACACGAACGGTGGTTAGGGTCAATATTAGCGGTTATCTTGAACACGAAGCCCGTAAACTTCTGTTCCTCTGGCTTCACCTCTCGCTCAGTAGCCATTACAGGGCGCGGACAAGGAGCAATCTCCACAAAGCAATCCAACAGCTCTTGCACACCGAAGTTGTTCAGGGCAGAACCGAAGAACACAGGTGCCAACTTGCCATCCAAGTATTGCTGACGGTCGAAATCTGGATACACACCCGATATCAGCTCCAGGTCATTTCGTAGCTGCTCAGCTTGCTTGTCGCCAATATGCTTTTCCAACTCCTTAGTATCGATATCCACCTCCACCTTTTCCGTCACCACCTGCTTCGATGGTTGAAACAGGTTGAGTTTCTGCTCATAGATGTTATATACCCCCTTGAAACGCTGTCCCATATCGATAGGCCACGACAAAGGACGCACACTGATCTCCAGTTGCTCTTCCAGTTCATCGAGCAGGTCAAAGGGATCCTTACCCTCACGGTCCATCTTGTTAACGAAGATAATCACAGGCGTATTCCTCATGCGGCACACATCCATCAGTTTCAAGGTCTGCGACTCCACACCTTTTGCAGCATCTATCACAATAATTACGCTATCCACAGCAGTAAGTGTGCGATAGGTGTCTTCGGCAAAGTCCTGGTGACCCGGCGTATCGAGGATATTGATTTTATAGTCATGATAGTCGAACTCCAATACAGAGGTAGTGACCGAGATACCACGCTGCTTTTCAATATCCATCCAGTCGGAGGTCGCCGTCTTGCGTATTTTGTTACTCTTCACGGCACCAGCCACCTGAATCTGTCCGCCAAACAGCAGCAGTTTCTCAGTCAATGAAGTCTTACCGGCATCAGGGTGAGCCACAATGGCGAAGGTTCGCCTCCTTGCTATCTCGTTGTTCATCTTCGTCTATTAAAAATTTGAGGTTGCAAAAATAATACTTTTTCTTGCAACCTCAAAATGTTATAAGTTTAAACCTTTAAGAATACCTTCTTCTTATAGAGGAAGTAAAGGAATAACCAGCACATTGCCACATAACCTGCGGCATTGAGGAAGGGTTGCACCGCTTCTGGTGTCATGCCTATCAATCCGCCAAACACACGGTTAGAGATATGTTGGAAATTGATGAAATGTTGTGCCAGATAGATAGTGATGGAGTTCATACCTATCACCACGAAGAAAAGGATCCATCCACGATGGTTCTTCACATCGATGATGTAATAGAACAAAGCAAACATCAATACTGAGTAAGCAGCTACTAATACCACAAATGTGCTTGACCACAGCATCTTATTAGAAGGATAGAACGTATTCCAGATCAAGCCAATGACCAAGAGAGCGATACCTGCATACACCATATACAGCGTCTTCTTTGCAGGTGTCAGTCCTTCTTTCTCATATTTAATCCACTCACCTGTAAACATACCTAACAAGGCCGTAGCAATAGCAGGGATAGTACTGAAAATACCCTCAGGGTCATAGTCGCCGTAATAAATTTTACCAGGCAACATGATGCGGTCGATGTAACCAGCCAAGCACCCCTCACGTGTCAATGGGTCTGCTCCCGGATGGTCAGGTGCCCCCACGAAAGCCGATACCAGCCAATAGCCTATCAAGATAACGGCCACAATGACAGCACGGGTCTTCCATTTGGTATTTATGAAAATCAAAGCACCAAACATCCAAGCCAAACCGATACGAGCCAAAACACTTGCATAACGTGCGTTAGCAAAGTCCCAATGACTTAGGAAGCCATTATAGATAATGCCCAAAAGCACCAATGTCAAGCCTCGTCGAATAATTTTCTTGTAAATCTGCCCTTCTGTCTTGCCCTGCATACGTTGTTTCTCCAAAGAGAAGGGGAACGAGATGCCAGCGATAAAGAGGAACAGCGGGAAAATGGTGTCGTGATGAGCCAATCCGTTCCACTGCACATGCCCCATCTGTGTGGCCAACCAGTGGGTAAAATCATTAGGCCAGAAAGTCGCAATTGCGGCAATCAAGGTCGCACCTCCCATAATAAAGAACATGTCAAAGCCTCGCAAAGCATCCAGCGATTGCAGACGCTGAGGCGTTTTCTGTTTATCCATAGTATTTAGTTTTAAGATTCAGTCTTACAAAAATAGTACAAGTTGAATGAAAAACAAAATGAATGCAAGAAAAAGCGCAAATACAAACAAAGTAATGGTAAGCACGCGCTTACCATTACTCAATACTTGTATGATAGTAAATTACCAACTAGTTTGTTTTCTTATTGCCACTCGCGTCCAAGTACTCAATTTCCACATCTGCATTAGCCAACATATCAGCTTCAATTTTAGAACCATAAGTTACTTTAACTGAAACTGGTGTGGTATCAGGGGCAGAGGGTGTACCACCATTGTCATCACTTTTTGAGCATGAACTCATCACTTGCACAACAAAGGACGGCTGTGAGCGTCATCAAAATTTTCTTCATACCATGCCCCCTTATCTTTTCTTCCTCCTCTTATCAATTATTGCAAATTCTTCGACCAAACGTTTATCCCATTTACTCAGCGGTTCCTGTTTTTTTTCATCTTTTGTTTCTTTATAAGCGGTTGGCGCAATATAAAATTCATCATCCATCCCACCACTCACCTTTTCCAGGTCTTCCTCAGAGAGTTTGATAACACCAGCCTCTGCCAAATCCTTGGTCAGGGCATTCACTTCCCCAGCCAGCTGCTTCAGCTGCTGCAGTTTCTGCTCAACTTGTTCTTTAGTTAATGTTGCCATATTGCTTTGTTATTATAGTTTTTTAAAAAGTTCCCCCACTCAGCCAGATTTAAAGCAAAGCGGGGGAAATCTGTTTAGAAAAATGCAGCGTTTTCTTTAGGCTCCGGTTTCTTCCCGTTTTCAAAAAAAGTGGAATTAGTGAAAAAGCCTCCATCCACCTTTGCCAGGTCTTCTTCAGAGAGTTCAATTGCACCTGCCTCTGCCAATTCCTTGGTCAGTGTGCTCACTTCCTCAGCCAGCTGCTTCAGCTGCTGCATTTTCTGTTCAACTTGTTCTTTAGTTAATGTTGCCATAATTTGGTTTGTTTAAAAGATTAGTAATTATCAGTTCTATTGGATGCAAAAATAAGCATTTTTTCTCTTTTGCGCTAACAATTTCACCGTTTATTTTACAATTTCCGCGATATATTATTTCAAGGAATCATCTTTAGGCATGGGCATTCTGAAGATGATAATGGGGATAAATGAGAGCAAAATTAAAGCCTCCCTTTTTGAGGGGAGGCTTTATAGGAATAAGTACCGCCTTTAGAGCAGTGGCACGGGATCTGGCAATCTTTTAGTTCAGAAACAGCCTCCGCTGATTTCTTCAAGCTCCTCATCTGAGAGCTTGATGGCACCAGCCTCCACCAATTCCTTGGTCAGGGCGTTCACTTGCTCAGACAACTGCTTCAGCTGCTGCAGTTTCTGCTCAACTTGTTCCTTAGATAATATTGCCATAATCTGATTTGTTTCGTCCCTACTAATAACTTGTAGCTCGTTGCATGAGAATTAAATTTTAGGTTCAGGCTTAGCCTTAGGGATAAATTGCACATCTTCACCAATCGGTATCTTAACTATTGCATCTCCTTCACGTACATATTTATAAATTGTCCTCCCTCCAGAAACATTTTCCAGGTCTTCTTCAGAGAGTTCAATAGCACCTGCCTCTGCCAATTCCTTGGTCAGGGCTTTCATTTCATCAGTCAGCTGCTTCAGCTGCTGCATCTTCTGTTCAATTTGTTCTTTAGTTAATGTTGCCATAATCTTTAATTTTTTTTATTATTAAGTACTAGCGAGGTATAAGACTACTGACAGGAATTTTGTAATCTACTCCCCCAATATTCCAGATAACACACTTTTCTTCTTTCTGAGAGCGATCGGGAATCAATTTCTGCAGGTCTTCATCCTCAATAGAACCTGCCCCTCTTTCCATCGTCGGCCTGCCGCCTGAAACCTTTTCCAAGTCTTCTTCGGAAAGTCTGATAACACCAGCCTCTGCCAATTCCTTGGTCAGGGCGCTCACTTCTTCAGCCAATTGCTTCAGCTGCTGCATTTTCTGTTCAACTTGTTCTTTAGTTAATGTTGCCATAAAATATTACTTGGTTTTGATTGTTAGTTACTTCATATATTTATACCCATATTTCCGTATGTGTTCTTCGTAATCTCTTTTAAGCATGTCTGAAATTCTTTTATGTAATTGTGCAAATTCCTCTGGTGTCATTTGATGCTGTGGTTTATCTTGCGTCCTCCCTCCTGCAACCTTTTCAAGGTCTTCTTCAGAAAGACTTAATGCACTAGCCTCTACGAGTTCATCGTGGATGGCTTTCATTTCATTCAGTTTCTCAGCGAGCAGCTGCCTTTTCTGCTCAATCTGTTCTTTGGTTAATGCTGCCATAATATTACTTTTTAATTCTTCAAACTTCAAAATAACGATATTTCTTTCAAACTGCCAAAGTTTTTAGATTATTTTACTATCTTTGGCGCAAGAAAAGAATAAATGAAAGTAAAATGAAAAAAATCAAGGGATATTGGATACTGGCAGCGGTGTGCTACGTGGCCTTGCTGGCCGCTTGTGCAGAAGATGATGACGATTTTGACGAACCCGAACCGTCAACGGTAGATACTTCCGAGTGGCCACTCACGGGCAACATGGACACGCTTTCCTATCGTGCCGGTGATGATTTCTTTATGTACTGCAACGGCAACTATTGGAAAAACACCGACATGGGTGATGCTATGATAAAGGGATACTTTTATACGGAAGCCGATGAATACATCAATAAGCTGCTCAGTCAGACAGACATACCCCACGAGACACAGCTGATAGAACTGGCTTCGGCGGTGAAGAACAAGCCCATGACTGATGATGAGATAAGGGCATACATGGCACCGGTGCTGGAGCTTATTGACCAGGCTGCCACCAACGAAGACTGCATCAAGCTCTTTGCCCGACTCTATAAGTTGGGCTACATCACCTTGTTGAAGGTGAATTTCAAGGTGGTGAATGGCGTGTACAAGGCCGTATTGTCGCCCATATACGATTATTCTGGTCAAAAAGAATCAGTCGCCAAAACGGCTTTCGTTATACCACAGCCCACCCAGCAGCAACTGTTTGACCATCCGGAACTGGCTGAAAATTATCACCCTTTGGCCAATACCCGAGGCGATGGCAACGATGTGGTGACTTTGCTGGCCACCGAGCTGGGACTTAGCCCGCAGGACGTGCTGGTGAGTGATAAGGATGTGGCAGCTTTTGCCGCTTACCTGACTGCCCCTGTCGAGGAAATGAAAAAAGACATGGCCTATATGGCGAGGATGCTGGACCAGCCCTTTATGAATCCTGATCTGGTGGCTGAATCGCACAGCTACCTGGGGAACTATTCGGCGGGTAAGGATTTTATGGATTGGGTAAATATAGTTTACATCATGGGCAGATACACGGCTTCTTATGCCTTTGCCACCCGATGGGTGACCCAGCAGATGATAGATAACATAACGGAAAAGTGCGAGGAGCTGCGCAGTGTGTTCCGCCGCCGCATAGCCGACCTCGACTGGATGAGTGCCTCCACCAAGGAGCGGGCCATCGAGAAGCTCGACCAGATGATTTTCAATGTGGGCTATCCGAAAAACTGGGTGAAAGAAGCTATGGTGGATTACAGTCATTGCCAGACGCTGATTGAGGCGGCACGCATGACCCGTCAGGCTGATGCCAATCTGCTGTTGTCATTCCTGGGGAAAGATATCCAGACGCATAGTTTCAATGCATTGCTGTATTCAGGAAGAGCAAATTCTGATTTGAGAACGGGCAATGCGTACTATATGCCTCAATCTAACAGTATCAATATTTACCCTGCCTTTATGTTGCCGCATTTTTATAATCCCGATGACCACGAGGCTATACATTACGGCACGATGACTGTCATGGCCCATGAAATAACTCATGGCTTCGACTCTACTGGTGCCAATTACGACGGGTTGGGCAACTATCGCAATTGGTGGACGGTGCAGGACAAGATGGACTTTGAGGAGCGCTACCAGGGGCTGATTGACTGCTACAACCGCTTGGAGATGTTGCCTTGGGATCCCGATTATGCAGGCAAATATTGTCCTGGAGAGCAGACGCTGACAGAGAACATTGCCGACTTGGGAGGCTTCGAAATAGCCTGCCAGGCTTATATCGAAAAGTGCCAGCGCGAGGGTTACTACGGCGAAGAGCTGGATAAGCAGGAGCGCAAGTTTTACCAGGCTTTTGCCAACATCTGGCGTGCCAAATACACAACGGGACTTATTAACTATTTGATGTTCACCTCGAAAGACCCACACTCCATGCTAAGAGAGCGAATCAACGGCGTAGTGATGAATACCGACCGCTGGTATGAGCTGTACAATGTGCAGTGGGGAGACAACCTCTACCTGCGCCCCGAAAAGCGCACTCACATCTGGTAATGCCATCAACGCCAAAATACAAAAAATGTTTTCATTTCTATTTGCGAATCCGTAAAATTTGCATTACCTTTGTTATACCAATACCTTAAAACTGAAATTAAAATCTTAAATTACCATGAAACAGATTCCCGACAAAAGCTTTTGGCAACTATGGAACATCAGTTTCGGCTTCTTCGGTGTGCAGATAGCCTATGCTTTGCAAAGTGCCAATATCAGTAGAATTTTCTCCACCTTGGGCGCTGACCCACATAACCTGAGTTATTTCTGGATTTTGCCACCATTGGCAGGTATCCTCGTGCAACCGCTGGTAGGTGCTTGGAGCGATCGTACCTGGACGCGTTGGGGACGTCGCATACCCTATTTATTTATAGGATCGCTGGTAGCCGTCATCGTAATGTGTCTGCTACCCAATGCCGGTAGTTTCGGAATGGCAGTGAGTACGGCCATGATTTTCGGCTTGTTCTCGCTGATGTTCCTCGATACCAGTATTAACATGGCCATGCAACCCTTCAAGATGATGGTAGGCGATATGGTGAACACCAAGCAAAAGGGACTCGCCTACTCTATCCAAAGTTTCCTCTGCAACGCAGGTAGCTTGGTGGGCTATCTTTTCCCATACATCTTCGCTTGGATAGGCATCCAGAACGTGGCAGCTCAAGGCGTTATTCCTGATTCAGTGATTTACTCATTCTATATTGGTGCCGCCATATTGATAGCTTGCGTATTTTACACCACTTCGAAGGTGAAGGAATATCCTCCACAGGAATATGCCGAATATCATGGCATCACTGAAGAGTCAAAGCAAGAAAAGACCAATATGTTCAAGCTTTTGGTCAAGGCACCTAAGGCGTTCTGGACGGTAGGTTTGGTGCAGTTCTTCTGTTGGTTTGCCTTCATGTTCATGTGGACTTATACCAATGGAAGTATAGCAGCCAATGTTTTTGATGCTCCTACCGTAAGCAGTGTTGTAGATGGCATGCAAAAGTTAGTGCTCGACACCACCAGTACACAATACCAAGAAGCGGCCAACTGGGTAGGCGTAGTTTTTGCCGTGCAAGCCATCGGCTCTGTGTTGTGGGCAGTGGTCATTCCGTTGTTCAAGAACCGCAAGCTGGTCTATGCCCTGAGTCTTGTTTTGGGTGGCATCGGCTTCATCTCTATCTACTTCGTGCATAACCAGTATGCTTTGTTCCTGAGCTTCCTCCTTATCGGATGTGCTTGGGCAGCTATGTTGGCATTGCCTTTCACCATCTTGACCAATGCCTTGACGGGTGGACACATGGGCACCTACTTAGGTTTGTTCAATGGTACTATCTGCGTGCCTCAGATTGTGGCAGCTGCCTTGGGTGGCACCATCCTGAGCCTGATGACACCAACCGGAGGCCTTTCTCCAGAAATAAATATGATGGTTATTGCCGGCATCATGCTCCTGCTCGGTGCATGTGCCGTATTCATCATAAAAGAGAAAGAATAAAACTACGCCTGCATTATGGCGTATGTATGGAAGCAACAGCTAGGCACACCGTAGTCACTCCGAACCTACGCCGAACCTACGACGGACCTACGCCGAACCTACGACGGACCTACGCCGAACCTACGACGGACCTACGACGGACCTACGCCGAACCCACGACGTAGGTATAAGTTGGTGATAATCGTAAAAAGAGAGGGGCACGGGAGTATTATCACAACAGTTTGAACTGGTAACCTTCTTCCTTGAAGAACCAGAGGGCATGGGATAGCGCATATTGCAGGTTGCCTCTATTCCATGACCGCAAACTGTCGTGGAAGGTGATGATGCTGCCATTGCGGGTATAGCGAAGCACATTAGAGAGCACCTGAGGAGGGCGGAGTTTGTAGCTGTAGTCGCGTGTCACAAGATCCCACATTACTATCTTGTAGCCTGCCCACTTGAGCTTTTCATACTGGTAGTGGTTTAAGAAACCATGAGGAGGACGGAAGAGCTTTTTGGAATTGAAGATTGACAATTGAGAATTGAAAAGTTCATAGTTTTCATCCTCTTGACTAACAGTCAGATTATCATTAACCATTTGCTCCATTTCCCGTACATCTGCCATATAACGCAGGGAGTTGCGGTCGAAGAACTTGATGTGGTGCATGGTGTGGTTACCAATGCCATGACCTCGTTCCACCACCATGCGGAAAATGTCGGGGTGTTTGCGCACGTTGTCACCCACCATGAAGAAGGTAGCTTTTACATCAAACTGGTCAAGCTTATCGAGCACCCATGGCGTCACCTCGGGAATAGGTCCGTCATCGAAAGTCAAGTAGATGGCTTTCTCATCTGGATCCATTCGCCAAAGTGCCGAGGGATACAGTTTTTTAAGTAACTTGTTTGGTTGTTCTATAAACATATCAGTTGTCACCCATTCGTTGTCTATAGATACTGAACAACTCATCCAGTGTGTCGTTCAGGTTATCTACCAGCGGCGACTCATATTTCTCCATGATAGAGATGATGCGGTCGAGTACAGCGGTATGGTATTCGAACTCACCGGCAGAAATATCCAGACGGACATCATCCAAGCTGAGATAATAGGTCATGTATTGAATCTCTTTCTCCGCCATAGTGGACATCATCTTTTCGGCCGTTTCCTTTTCACCTAACTCGTAATAGGCAGTAGCCATATCCACCGCTCCGTTCTGGTAGTCCCATGCCACATTGTAGGCAGGAATCATCTTTTCTGCGTAGTCCAACGCCTCCTTGGCCTTGTCGCGCTTGCCTTCCTTCATCAGTTGTTCAATGAGCATTGAGAACATACGACGATGGGTGTAGCACATGCGAGAAGCGTTCTCGTCGATATAGATGCCAGGCTTGTCGATGCCACCAAACTTGAACTTATGCATCAGGTTGTCGAACATCTTCTCAGAGTCAATGCTCACACCCGTCTGCTTGCTATTGAACGGAGTGAAACGATAGGCAAGACCTTCCAGCATGAAATAGTCGGACAAGCCCATGTGTTCGTCACTACCCACACTCACAGCTATATAGATTGGACGTTCCCAGTTGGCCTCAGCCAGCATCTCCAGCTTCATCAGGTCTTTCTTATAAAGCGCCCGTTGCCCCTTTAACGAGATATGCATGTAGTCAGGAATGCTATCACCAGGTATCAGCATACCACTACGACGTACAGCCTCCTTATCTACCTTAAGTACAATGCTGTCGGTAGGTATCACATGCAGATCGCTATGCTTGCCACGCACCCAATACTTAAGGATGTTTTTCAGCTCGTAGGGGTTATCGCCAAACTCACGCTCCACATTTACCAACGATTCGGCATTGCCATTCAAGGCCTCCTTGCGGGCAGTGGCATACAACTCGTCTATGCTCTTCTTATACTCGGGTTGGATGACCACATATTCGTTGGTTCCCTCCACATATTCCGTTCTATCCCAAGTGATAGGCAATGATGGTGATTCGTAGGACGGACGCTTCATCTGGTCAATATACCAGTCGGTTTGCAAGTAACTCAGATTGCAAGTACGGGCATCTGTACGGAATCCTTCTGTTTCCTGATTGTACCACAATGGGAAGGTATCGTTGTCACCATTGGTGTAGATAATAGGATCGCCTGTTTCCTGCAGTGTCATCAGATAGTTCTGACCAAAATCGCGGGTCATGTAACGACCACTGCGATCATGATCGTCCCATGTCTGTGATGCCATTTGGATAGGAACAAGCAGACAAATAGCTGAAACTATGGATGCCAGCAGTGGGTTATTAGGCTGACCGTTGACCGATTCCTCAGGTTTGGTAAAGAGGTCGTGCAGCAGATGGATAAGTCCAGCTACGCCCATGCCCACCCAGATGGCGAAAGCATAGAACGAACCAGCATAGGCATAGTCTCGCTCACGAGGCTGGCCTGGTGTCTGGTTTAGATACAACACAATGGCCAGACCCGTCATAAAGAACAGGAAGAACACCACCCAGAACTGCTGGATGCCTTTCTGCCCTTTATAAGCCTGCCACAGTAAACCTATCAAGCCCAACAACAAAGGCAAAGCATAATAGACATTATGTCCCTTATTCTCTTTTAATTCATCAGGTAACAGTTCCTGATTGCCCAACATCAGGTTGTCTAACCAACTGATGCCAGATAGCCAGTTACCATGCTCCAGTTCACCATTGCCTTGCAGATCGTTCTGACGACCTACGAAGTTCCACATGAAGTAGCGCCAGTACATCCAGTTGACCTGATAAGAGAAGAAGAACTGAATGTTCTCCCACATGGTGGGAATATTCACCATCTGCATCTCACCACACTGGTTATAAGGCACATCATGGCCTTTGATGTTCATCCATGCCTTATATAGCTGTGGATGGTTCATCGAAGAACTGTACATACGTGGGAACAACATGTTCTGTGCATACTTGTATTCGATACGACCTTCCACCTGTATGTAACTGTCGGGTTCGTTCTCATTGTTCTTTTCCTTGCGGATCCACTTCATCTGCTCCTCGGCAATCACTGGTTCGCAATAACCGTTCTTCTCCTGAAACTCCACCTTGGAGGCGAAAGTAGGACCATAGAACAACGGACGGGTACCGTATTGCTCACGTCCCAAATATTCGCCCAAAGTAAAGATGTCCTCGGGCGAGTTCTGGTCCATTGGCGTATTGGCAGTAGAACGAATCACAATCAAAGCATATGATGAGTAGCCAATAACGATCATCATGATACTCAGCATGGTGGTGTTCAGTGTACGGGCAGATATCTTCCAGTTAGGACTGATGCTACGTTGTGTGGCAGGACGGAGATAAAGCCACAACAAACCCAGTACGATGACACCTATGATGATGGAAGTGGTGCCATGACCGTAGAAAGGAATACCCAACAGACCAACGGAAAGAAGGAAACTCCACATCATGCGATTCTCGCTTTTCTCCACAAAGCTCTCATATACTGCCCAGATGATAGCAGCAGAAGCTACGAGGATATAGACGATGACACCCGTATTGAACGACATACCCAGGTCGTTGACGAACAGTAGTTCGAACCAACCGCCCACCTTCACGATGCCAGGCACGATGCCATAAAGCACCACAGCCACCAGTACGGCTGAGGCAAACAGGGCTAACAAAGAACCTTTGGCGGTGGCATTGGGCACTCGCTTATAGTAATAAACCAACACGATGGCAGGCAAGCAAAGCAAGTTCAACAGATGTACGCCGATACTCAAACCGGTAAGGTAAGCAATCAAAATCAACCAACGATCACTATGAGGCTGGTCAGCCACATCCTCCCATTTCAAGATAAGCCAAAAAACAACAGCTGTAAACAAAGAGGAGAAAGCATAGACCTCACCCTCTACGGCACTGAACCAGAAGGTATCGCTAAAGGTATAGACCAAGGCACCGACAGCACCACTGCCCATGATGGTGATGATTTGAGAAGTAGTGAATGTCTCTTCGTCTGAGATCACTAACTTTCTTACCAAATGGGTAATGGTCCAGAACAGGAAGAGAATACAGCCAGCACTCATCAAAGCACTCATGTAGTTCACCATCTTCGCCACTTGGGTGGTGTCGGAAGCAAACTGTGAAAAGAGGTTGGCCACCAGCATGAAGAACGGTGCGCCAGGGGGATGTCCCACCTCTAACTTATAGCCTGTGGTAATAAACTCAGGGCAGTCCCAGAAACTGGCTGTAGGTTCTATCGTCATGCAATACACAATGGCTGCAATGGCGAATATCAACCACCCCACTATGTTGTTGATTGTTCTATATTGTTTCATCTTCGTTACTTATTGAGTTTCCATTCGGCACCGTTCTTGCCATCCTTAATCTCGAAGCCCAAGGCAGCTAACTCATTGCGGATACGGTCTGACTTAGCCCAGTCCTTGTTTGCTTTGGCTTCCTGCCGTTCAGCCAATAGCAGGTTCACAGCCCCAGCGAAGGCTTCTTCACGACCTGCATTAGAGGTGTTGTCTTCTTGCAATCCCAGTATGTCGAAACAGAAAGTATGGAAGGTTTCTTTCAACGCAGCCAGGTCTTCTGCCGTGATGGTTGCCTTACCATCTGCCAAAGAGTTGATGGTACGAGCGGCATCAAACAAATGGGCAATGACGATTGGGGTATTCAAGTCGTCGTCCATTGCATCGTAGCACTTTTCACGCAAGTCAGCCAGCTGCACACTGGTAGTAGCCGAAGGCTGGATCTTATCTAAAGCATGCACGGCATCCATCAGTCTTTCCAAGCCTTTCTCGGCTGCTTGCAAAGCATCGTTGCTGAAATCTACCGTACTGCGATAATGTGCCTGCAGGATAAAGAAACGGATGGTCATGGGACTATAGGCCTTATCCAGGTTCTTGTTGCTTCCATCGAAAAACTCAAACAGCGTGATGAAGTTACCCAAGCTCTTGCCCATCTTTTGACCGTTGATGGTAATCATGTTGTTGTGCATCCAGTAGTGTACCATATCATCACCTTGAGAGGCCACGCTCTGTGCTATCTCACACTCATGATGCGGGAACACCAAGTCCATGCCACCACCATGTATATCAAAGTGAGAACCCAAGTATTTCTTACCCATAGCCGTGCACTCGCAATGCCAACCTGGGAAACCGTCACTCCAAGGTGATGGCCAGCGCATGATATGCTCAGGTTGTGCTTTCTTCCACAAGGCGAAATCCACAGGATTGTGCTTCTCGTCTTGTCCGTCGAGCTCACGAGAGGTATTGATGACATCCGTCAGGTTACGACCCGACAGTTTGCCATAATGATGCTGTTGGTTGTATTTTAGCACATCGAAATAAACCGAACCATCGCTTACATAGGCATAGCCATTGTCGAGAATCTGCTTCACCAGTTCGATCTGCTCAATAATATGGCCAGAAGCATGAGGCTCTATGCTGGGTGGCAACACGTTCAGCGCATCCATAGCATGATGGTAGCGATTGATATAATATTGTGCCACTTCCATAGGCTCCAGCTGCTCCAGTCGTGCTTTCTTTGCTATCTTGTCTTCACCCTCATCGGCATCGTGCTCCAGATGGCCCACATCGGTAATGTTCCTCACATAGCGCACCTTATAGCCAATGTGCTTGAGGTAACGGAACAAAATATCAAACGTGATGGCGGGACGTGCATGACCCAGATGGGGGTCACCATATACGGTAGGACCACAAACATACATGCCCACATGGGGAGCATGCAACGGTGTGAATCTTTCTTTCTGTCTGCTCAGTGTGTTGTAAATGACCAAATTTCTCATAACACTTTTTCTTATCTATTCAAGATTAACATGTCTTCTATATAAGTACGTGTATTGCTTAGACGTGGAATCTTATGCTGCCCGCCCAATTTGCCCTTACGCTCGAGCCAGTCGTGGAACAAGCCTTTGCGTGCCACGATAACCTCCAACTGCTGTAGTGCCAAGTTGTTCTGGCGTTTCGCCTCGTAGTCGGAATTGATTTCTTTCAGCGTATCATCCAATATCTTGGCAAAACGATTCAGGTTATCGGGCATCTTGGCAAACTCAATGAGCCACTGATGACGACATTTAGCATTCTCATCCATGAAAACGGGAGCTGCTGAATAATCAGTTATCAAGGCACCCGTAGCAGCACAAGCCTTGGCCAAGCCTTTCTCGGCATTATCTACTATCAGCTCCTCACCAAAAGCATTGATGAAATGCTTGGTGCGGCCCGTAATGACTATCTTGTAAGGATTTTTGCTGGTGAACTTCACCGTATCACCAATCAGATAACGCCACAAACCAGCTGATGTGGAGATGACCATAGCATAGTTTTTGTTCAGCTTCACGTCCCACAGAGGAACAATCTTAGGATGCTCCTTGCCCAACTCTTCCAAAGGGATAAACTCAAAGAACACTCCATAATCAATCATCAGCAGCATAGCTGGGTCGGTCAAATCGTTTTGGGTAGCAAAGTAGCCCTCAGAAGCGTTGTAGGTCTCTACATACAGCATGTCCGACTTCTGGATCAACTGCTTGTATTGCTCACGGTAAGGTGTAAATGCCACTCCTCCGTGGAAGAACACCTCCAAGTTAGACCATACTTGCTCTAATGTCTTTTTACCAGTCTTCTCCAAGATATGCTTGATGAGCACCAGCATCCAAGATGGCACACCAGAGAGGCTCACCACGTTCTTGTTAATGGTCTCACGGGCAATGGCCTCCATCTTTGGCTCGAAATGTTCCATCAAGGCTGTCTGCTTACTGGGCACACGCAGGTACATGCCCATAGCAGGCATGTTCTCGATCAAGATGGCACTCAGGTCGCCCACCAAACTATGATTGGTATTCAGGTTGGGGGCATGACTGCCTCCCAGCACCAGACTCTTGCCAGTGGAAAAACGACTCTTGGGATTGATATGGAGGTAGAGAGCCACAGCATCTTTACCGCCACGATAGTGTGTATCTTGTATAGAGTCGCTGGTCACAGGGATGAACTTGCTCTTGTCATTGGTGGTACCCGATGATTTAGCAAACCACACCGTATTACCTGGCCAAAGCAGGTTCTGCTCGCCTTGGCGAATCCTTTCCACCCATGGTTTTACCTCTTCGTAGGTCTGAATGGGTACACGTTTACTAAACTCAGCATAATCTTTAATAGAAGCATAGTCGTATTTCTTGCCCCATTCTGTAGGTGCAGCTTTTGTGATAAGCTGCTTGAAAACTTGCTCTTGTATCTCCGTCGCATGAGTGGCATAATGTTCCATCCTGCGATATCGAGGAGCAAAATAGAAATTATTTGCTATTCCTGTAATGAAGTCCATTTATATGCAATCATCATAAATAATGTGCAAAATTAATCTTTTATATTGGCATCTCTATCTTTTTTAAGTTTTTTTTCTAACTTTACGAGCTGAATAAATGTTTTTTGGGTTGTTAGCTAAATAAAACGGAGGATAATGGAATGAGAATAGGCGTATTAACATCGGGAGGTGATTGTCCGGGCATCAACGCAGCCATTCGTGGCGTATGCAAGAGTGCCATCAGTCATTATGGCATGGAGGTTATAGGCATTCACAGTGGTTTTGAAGGACTGCTTACCAAAGAAGCGGAAACACTTGACGAGGCTTCTCTGTCGGGCTTGCTCAGTCAGAACGGTACTATTTTGGGATCCTCTCGCGAGCAACCGTTCAAACGAGGGGGTATTATGCCCGATGCCGACAAACCTTCACTCCTCAAGAAGAATGTGCAAGATCTAAGGCTTGACTGTGTAGTGTGTATAGGTGGCAATGGTACTATGGACACAGCTGCAAAGATGATGGGATTGGGCATTAACGTGGTGGCTATTCCCAAAACCATCGATAATGACGTATGGGGAACAGACACGACCTTTGGCTTCGATTCTGCCGTCAGTGTGGCCACTGATGCCATCGACCGTCTGCACTCTACCGCCAGTTCACACAAACGTGTAATGGTGATTGAAGTGATGGGACATAAGTCTGGTTGGATAGCTTTGTATTCAGGCATGGCGGGAGGTGGTGATGTCATACTGCTACCAGAGATTCCCTTTAACATCACTAATATAGGCAATGCGTTGATTGACCGCATTAAGAAAGGCAAAAACTACTCTATCGTTGTGGTGGCCGAGGGAATACCGACTACTAACCCACGTAAGCATGCTGGCGAGTTCATAGCCGAGGAGATTGAATATGAAACCGGCATAGAGACACGTCAGACAGTGTTAGGCTATATCCAACGAGGAGGCTCTCCCACTTCATTTGACCGAAATTTGGCGACACGTATGGGTGGTCATGCCGTAGAGCTGATTGCCACTCAGCAGTATGGCAGAATGGTGGCATTGCAAGGAGATAAGATTACTTCGGTGGATGTCCGCGACGTGGCAGGCAAACAGAAGTATGTTTCCGAGCGGGATGAATTATTGGTAGAAGGCCGCAATATAGGCGTTTGCTTTGGCTGATATCAGGTATTTATCTTTTTCAATGCTTGTTCGCTAGCGTGTTGCTCGGCTTCTTTCTTGTTTCGTCCTAAGCCTGTGCCATATAGCTCATCATCGATATAGACCTCTGTTTCGAAATGTAAGATACTGTTTTCATCTCTTGTTTCTGAGATGATGCTGAAGAGTACCATCTTCCTTTTCTTTTGGCACCATTCCATAAGCTTTGCCTTGTGGTTGGTTTCTGTTTGTACTATCATGTTTAAATATTCAGGGCTCTTGATGAGCCATTTTACTACGAACTGGCAACTTGCTATGTATCCTCTGTCTAAATAGACTGCCCCGATGATAGCTTCCAACGAGTTGCCCATTAAATTGTTTTTAGGTGATACTACCCCCTTTTCTTTCCTGATAAGTTGATCGATATGTAGCTCGAGCGCTATTTTATTTAAGTATTGTCGGTTTACTAATTTGATTCGTGTAGTAGTGAGCATACCTTCTGCTTCATCCTTATAATGCTTAAAAAGATAATCGGCTACCGACATGCTGAGAACGGCATCACCTAAGAACTCCAAGCGTTCGTTATTCAGTTTATGACCGTTTTCATCGACAATTGACTTCGACTTATGACTTAAGGCAACCTGATATAACTTGATGTTATTAGCCATGATGCCCAGGTGATAATACAATGAAAGGTAAGATTTCCTGTCATGTTTGAACAGGAGTCTTACCTTCCAATAAGTCCATTGGAGTAAGTAAATAAACTTACTCTGCATATTTCCTAACGATGAGACACGCATTGTGACCGCCAAAGCCAAATGTATTGGACAAGGCAACATTCACGGTGCGTTTCTGCGCTTTATTGAACGTGAAGTTCAGATGATAGTCAATGTTCTCGTCTTCGTCACCTTCCTCATGGTTGATAGTAGGAGGAACAATGTCGTTCACTACTGCCAAGATACTGAAGATAACTTCAGCGGCACCTGCAGCGCCCAGCATGTGACCCGTCATTGACTTGGTTGAACTGATGTTCAGTTTATAAGCATGTTCACCAAATACTTCCTTGATAGCCTTCACTTCAGATATATCACCCACAGGAGTAGATGTTCCGTGCACATTGATATAATCTACATCTTCAGGTTTGATGCCGGCATCCTCCAACGCATTACGCATTACCAGGATAGCGCCTAAACCTTCAGGATGAGAAGCAGTCAAGTGATATGCATCGGCCGACATGCCTTCGCCAATAACCTCGGCATAGATTTTTGCTCCACGAGCCTTGGCATGCTCCAGTTCTTCAAGAACCAAGCAACCAGCACCTTCACCCATGATAAAACCATCGCGGCTAGCACTGAAAGGGCGTGAGGCTGACTTAGGAGAATCGTTACGAGTAGTAAGGGCGTGCATGGCATTGAAACCACCCACTCCACCAGCAGTGATAGCTGCCTCAGAACCACCTGTAACCATAATGTTAGCCTTGCCTAAACGCACCAGGTTATAAGCATCCGCAACGGCATTGGTAGAGGTAGCACAAGCAGAAGCCACAGAGTAGTTGGGACCATGGAAACCAAAGGTGATGGAAATCTGACCAGCGGCAATATCCGAAATCATCTTGGGGATGAAGAACGGATTAAACTTAGGACCCATGTCCTGATGCTGGTAGTAATAACCAATTTCATCTTCGAAAGTGCGAATGCCACCGATTCCAGCTCCAAACACTACACCAATACGGTTAAGGTCTTCGTGTTCAATGTCAATGGCAGCATCAGCCACAGCTTGCTTGGCCACAGCCACTGCAAACTGGGTATAGATGTCCATCTTGCGTGCTTCCTTGCGATCAATGTATTGACTAGGATCAAAATCTTTTACCTCGCAAGCAATTTGTGTCTTGAAAAGAGAGGCATCAAAACGAGTAATTGGCCCTGCACCACTTTCACCCTTCAACAGGTTCTTCCATGTTTCTTCAACAGAATTACCAAGAGGAGAAAGTATTCCAAGGCCAGTTACAACGACTCTTTTTAACTCCATATATAGCTATGATGGATTATTGGAGGTTAGCCTCAATATAAGAAATAGCGTCACCTACTGTCTGGATGGTTTCAGCTTTCTCATCAGGAATCTGCAGTTCGAAAACCTTCTCAAACTCCATAATCAGCTCAACTGTATCCAGTGAATCAGCGCCAAGGTCATTAGTAAAGCTTGCTTCGTTGGTGATTTCTGATGGTTCAACGCCCAACTTGTCAGCGATGATTCCATAAACTTTTGCAGAAATTTCTTCTGTTGTCATAACTTTTAGTTTTTAGTTAGTAAATAATAATCTTCTTTAGGTGGCAAAAATTACGTTTATAGAAAAACTCATGCTGTTTTCTTGCATTTGTTTCCACTTTAAACTATTTTTGCGATGCAAAGGAATGATTTTTTCTTTTACTAAACAAATATTTGACTAATTAAATGCATTTTTTTGCACATAATTAAGGGTTGTGTGCACTGAAAAAAGGTTTTTTATGACAATAAACGTTGCAATTCTCGCTTCAGGCAATGGCAGTAATGCAGAAAATATTGCCCGCTATTTCATGTCGAGTACAAAGGTGATGGTTTCACTGATTTTGACTAACAGTCAAAAAGCTTATGCCCTGCAAAGGGCACGAAACTTAGGCATCCCCTGTGCCTATTTTTCAAAAGAGTTCTGGCAGGATGGCGAGGCGATACTGCATCTGCTTCAATCCTTCCACATCGATTTTGTGGTATTGGCTGGCTTCTTGGCAAAAGTGCCGGATCTTATTTTGAAAGCCTATCCGCAACGTATGGTGAACATCCATCCATCGTTATTACCCCTGCATGGAGGGAAGGGCATGTATGGCGACCGTGTGCACGAAGATGTACTCCGTAGTGGCGATAAGGAAAGTGGCATCACCATCCACTACACCAGCGAAGTATATGATGCTGGACAGATTGTAGCTCAATATCGGTGTGAGGTAAAGCCTGACGATACGGTGGATAAGTTGGCTACTCGAGTGCATGCATTGGAGTATGAATACTATCCAAAGGTAATTGAGCGTTTACTGTCTTCATTGTAGTAGATGATCTTATTATGGATAAGTTGCATATCATAACGCCTGTAAAAGATTCCATTGATCTCACCATGCAGACCATCAAGTCTGTGTTGGATGCAGAACTCAACATACAGTTTACATATACGGTTTACAATGATTTTAGCACAGCCGAAAACACCCTCTGCTTAGAAGAGGCATCCAAGTCGTTGGGATTCAGGTTGATTAACCTAAGTGACCTGACCCACCATCCTTCTCCTAATTATCTGTTGGTGTTGCAGCACGCACAACGAGAAGCACTTACCGATAATGCCGACCTACTAATTGTGGAAAGCGATGTGATGGTGAAAAAAGACACCTTGCAAAAACTCCATGAGGCGACAAAGCTTCCCCAATGTGGCATTGCAGCATCGGTAACCGTTGATGAGCAAGGCAGTGTCAACTACCCTTATCAGCACTTTCAAGACATAGGAAGTCAGGTGCTTCGCACTACCAAGCATTGCAGTTTTTGCTGCTCATTGCTTACAAACGACTTGCTGAAAGCATTTAGCTTTGAAGCATTGGACCCATCAAAGAATTGGTACGATGTAACCATCTCACACGAGGCGCTGAAGCACGGATTCCACAACTATCTGTTCGGCAACTTGCCCGTTTGGCATCGTCCGCATAGCAGTAGGCCATGGAAACAGCTAAAATACAGTAATCCGTTGAAATATTACTGGATTAAATTTACGAAGGGATATGACAAGATTTAACGGGAGTCATTAATATAAATAAGGAAATGAAAGATTTAATGCAGGTACTAAAACGCTTCGTACCACCCTATAAAAAATACTTGGTACTGACCGTGCTGTTCAATATTCTCAGCGCCTTGCTCAATATTTTCTCATTCATGGCCATCATCCCCATCTTGAATATCCTGTTCCAGACGGAGAAAGTGATAGAGCCTGTAGCATGGATGCCCTGGAGCGAAATGACGTTGGGCAACATCAGCGAGGTAGTGAGCAACAATGCCAACCACCTAGTGCAGGAGATGATAATGAGCTGGGGCCCTACCACCACTATGTTGGTAATAGGACTGTTTCTGGCAGTCGCCACTTTCCTCAAGACTGGTGCCTACTTCCTTTCCTCTGCCACCATCGTACCGATACGAACGGGAGTAGTCAGAGACATCCGCAACCAACTGTATCAGAAGATAAACACCCTGCCATTAGGTTTCTTCAGCGAGGAGCGCAAGGGCGACATCATAGCCCGCATGAGCGGTGATGTACAGGAGATTGAGAATTCTATCATGGCAAGTCTTGACATGCTCTTTAAGAACCCCATTCTCATCGTCTCCTATTTTGCCGCCTTGCTGGTAGTATCTTGGCAACTCACCCTCTTCACACTGTTTTTTGTACCAGTATTCGGCTGGTTCATGGGGTTTGTCGGCAAGAAGCTGAAGGCAAAGAGCATCAAGGCACAAACCCTGTGGAGCGACACCATGAGCATCGTAGAGGAAACCTTGGGAGGCTTACGCATCATCAAGGCTTTCATCGCAGAAGAAAAAATGAACCGGAAATTCGACAAAGTCAATTCAAGCTACCGTAACCATATCATGCGTGTCAATATCCGTCAGGCATTGGCGCACCCCATGAGTGAATTCCTGGGCACGGTAATGATCATCATCGTCCTGTGGTTTGGTGGCATTCTGGTACTGAACCAGCATGTGCTTGACGGTTCTACTTTTGTTTATTACTTGGTGATTCTGTACAGCATCATCAACCCATTGAAAGAGTTTTCTCGTGCCAGCTATAACATACCTAAAGGCATGGCGTCTATGGAGCGTGTTGATAAGATTCTCATGGCAGAGAGCAACATCTGTGAGAAAGAACATCCTGTTCACATCAGCAACTTCCAACATCAGATAGAGTTCCGCGATGTGTCGTTCAAATATGCCGACAAATGGGTGTTGCGTCATATCAATCTTGTCATAGAAAAGGGCAAGACCATTGCCTTAGTGGGACAGAGCGGTGGAGGCAAATCTACCTTAGTAGATCTTATCCCTCGCTATTACGATGTGCAAGAAGGGGAAGTGTTAATTGATGGCATCAACGTCAAAGATCTTGGCATACACGACCTGCGCCAACTTATTGGGAATGTTAACCAGGAGGCTATCCTTTTCAACGACTCTTTCTATAATAACATTGCCTTTGGCGTTGATCATGCCACCCAGGAACAGGTGGAGCAAGCTGCCCGTATAGCCAATGCCCATGATTTCATCATGGCTTCCGAACATGGCTACGACACCAATATCGGCGATCGTGGTGGAAGACTCTCTGGCGGTCAGCGTCAACGCATCAGCATCGCGCGTGCCATCCTTAAGAATCCCCCTATCTTGATTCTTGACGAAGCCACATCAGCCCTTGATACCGAGAGCGAGCGTTTGGTGCAAGATGCTCTGGAACGTTTGATGAAAACGCGTACTACCGTAGCCATAGCCCATCGTCTCAGTACGATTCGCAATGCCGACGAGATCTATGTACTACATGAAGGACAAATCGTTGAACAAGGCATGCATGAAGAACTGCTGCAAATGGATGGCTATTACAAAAAGCTGAACGATATGCAGTCATTAGGCTAACAAATATTGTGTGATAAATAATCATTAAAAATGACAGATATGAAAAAGTTCCTGTATTTATTTGCATTTGTCGCCCTCACCATGAGTACCCTCATCTCTTGTGGCGGCAACGGAGTGAACAACTTCAACATCAAGCGTGGCACCAACCTGAGTCACTGGCTGTCGCAATCCAGACAAGTGGGCGAGCAACGTAGATTGCACATCCAAGAGGACGACTTCGAGCGTTTGGAGCAGTTAGGCTTCGATTTTGTGCGCATCCCCATCGATGAGGTACAGTTCTGGGATGAAGACGGCAATAAACTGCCCGAGGCGTGGGACTTACTCACCAATGCCATCAACTTGGCAGAGAAGCATCACCTACGTGTAGTAGTTGACCTGCACATCATCCGCTCTCACCGCTTCATTGATAACGACAACTCCAATACCCTGTTCACATCAGAAGAGTCACAACAAGGACTCATCAACCTATGGTATCAGTTGTCAGATGTATTGAAGGGCTATAGCAACGACTCTGTGGCTTACGAGTTTATGAACGAGCCGGTGGCCCCAGAGCATGAACAATGGAACGTGGTGGTGGAGAAGGTGCACAAAGCCCTGCGTGCGGTAGAGCCACAGCGCACACTGGTCATTGGTTCCAACCGTTGGCAAGACTACGAGACCATCAAATACCTGCGAGTACCAGAAGGAGATAAGAACATCATTCTTTCCTTCCACTATTACCACCCAATGATCATTACCCATCGTGGCGCCTTCTGGACCCCACTGGGAAGATACAAGGGAAATGTCAACTACCCAGGCGTGCTGATTACCCAAGAAGATTATGATGCTGCTCCAGATGAGATAAAAGAAGACCTGAAGCCATTCCTTACCCAGGTATGGGACAAGAACAAGATTCGTGAGGATTTCAAGGATGCCATTGCCGCAGCCAAGAAATATGGCTTGCAGTTATTCTGTGGAGAATGGGGTGTGTATGAGCCTGTAGAGCGTGATCTGGCTTACAAGTGGTACAAAGACATGATTGAGGTATTCGACGAGTTCGATATTGCCTGGACTACCTGGTGCTATGATGGCGACTTTGGCTTCTGGGACCAGCGCACGGAATCCTACAAGGACAAGCCATTGGTGGATATCCTGATGTCAGGCAAAGCATTAGGGGAGTAGTTTCTTACACCAATGATTTGTCATTATCAATCAAAATGATTATCTTTGCGTGTTGGTGTCCTCGTGATGCCAACACGCTCAATGTAGAATTAATGTTAATGGTAGTATGATGGATTTACAACTTATTTTTGACTTCCTCAGACAACTGTCGGCTCACAACGACCGTGAATGGTTTCATGAGCATAAGCCTTTATACCAAGCTGCCTCGCTAGAGTTTGACAAGTTGCTTACCATTCTCATATCGCGTGTAGGAGAGTTTGATCCTTCTGTCAGGCATTTGCAACCCAAAGACTGCACATGGCGTATCTATCGCGACGTGCGTTTCTCTCTCGACAAAAGTCCTTACAAGACGCATATGGGTGGCTTCCTCTCTGCTAAAGGCAAGAAGTCGCTGCACTGCGGCTACTATTTCCATTTGGATCCGGCAGGCAGTTTCTATGCAGGAGGTACCTATGGACTTACTCCCAAGCAGCTGCAGGAAATACGGTATTCTATCTATGACAATATAGAGGAGTATCGCAGCATTATTGAGAACAAGCCATTCAAGAAATACTTCCCTACTATTGGCGAAGAATGCTTGAAAGTGAATCCGAAAGGGTTTCCGAAAGATTTCCCCTACATGGACTTGCTGAAGCCAAAAGACTTTAGTGTATGGCATCGTTTGGACGAACAATTCTTCAATACGCCCGACTTTGTGGATTTACTGGTGGATATGGCAAGGATTTCTAAACCTTTCCTGGACTTCCTGAACTATACGGTGGATGATTTTGTTAGAAAAAACTAATATTAAGCATATGAATACCTTGAACTTGATTAAGAACGACCCGTGGCTGGAGCCTTTCGCCGATGCCATTAACGGACGACATGAACATTTTCTGTACAAGGAAAAACAGTTGACGAAGAATCATAGAAAGACCTTGGCTGACTTTGCTGAAGGTCACCTCTACTTTGGTTTGCATAAAACAGAAAAGAACTGGGTGTTGCGTGAATGGGCTCCTAATGCTAAGGAAATATTTGTCATAGGCACCTTCAACGGTTGGCAAGAGGATCCTGCGTTTGCCATGAAGCCTAAGAAAGATGGCAATTGGGAGATAAAGCTGCCGCTGGATGCCTTGCATCATGAAGACCTGTTCAAGTTAAAGGTAAAATGGGATGGTGGCGAAGGTGAACGCATACCCGCATGGGCTACTCGTGTGGTGCAGGATGATGCCACCAAGATTTTCAGCGCACAGGTATGGGATCCTGCAGAGCCGTACCAGGCAAAGGTGAAGAAGTTCAAGCCTGACACCAATCCATTACTCATCTACGAATGCCATGTAGGCATGAGTCAGAATGCCGAGAAGGTGGGTACCTATCGTGAGTTTAAGGACAATGTACTGCCTCGTGTGGCAAAAGACGGCTACAACTGCATCCAGATTATGGCCATTCAGGAGCACCCTTACTATGGCAGTTTCGGCTATCATGTGTCCAGCTTCTTTGCTCCGTCATCGCGTTTCGGTACGCCTGATGAATTGAAGGAGTTGATAGACACTGCTCACCAGATGGGCATTGCCGTCATTATGGACATCGTGCATTCGCATGCTGTGAAGAACGAGGTGGAGGGTTTGGGCAATTTTGCAGGCGACCCTAACCAGTATTTCTACCCTGGCGACCGTCACGAGCATCCGGCTTGGGATTCCTTGTGCTTCGACTATGGCAAAGACAATGTGTTGCATTTCCTACTCTCTAACTGCAAGTATTGGTTGGAGGAGTTCAAGTTTGATGGTTTCCGCTTCGACGGCGTAACCTCCATGCTGTATTACAGTCATGGTTTAGGCGAGGCTTTCATGGGCTATGGTGATTATTTTAACGGTCATGAGGACGATAATGCCATCTGTTACCTCACCTTGGCCAACCGTCTGATTCATCAGGTGAACCCACATGCCATCACCATTGCTGAGGAAGTATCGGGTATGCCTGGTTTGGCTGCTCCTATTGATGATGGCGGCTATGGCTTTGACTACCGTATGGCTATGAACATACCTGACTATTGGATCAAGACCATCAAGGAGAAGATTGACGAAGACTGGAAACCGAGCAGTATGTTCTGGGAAGTGACCAACCGTCGTGCTGACGAGAAAACCATCAGCTATGCTGAGAGTCACGACCAAGCGTTGGTGGGCGACAAGACCATCATTTTCCGCCTGATTGATGCTGACATGTATTGGCACTTCCAGAAGGGTGACGAGAATTACACCGTACATCGTGGCATTGCCTTGCATAAGATGATCAGATTGCTCACGGCATCAACTATCAATGGTGGCTATCTGAATTTCATGGGCAATGAGTTCGGGCATCCAGAATGGATAGACTTCCCACGTGAGGGCAACGGATGGAGCCATAAGTATGCACGTCGTCAGTGGGACTTGGTGGACAACAAGAACCTATGCTATCACTACTTGGGAGACTTCGACCAAGCCATGCTGAGTGTCATCAAGAGCGTGAAGCGTTTCCAGAAGACCAAGGTACAGGAGATATGGCACAACGATGGTGACCAGATCTTGGCCTACAAACGTGACGACCTGTTGTTCGTATTCAACTTCAATCCGGTACGTTCGTTTACCGACTATGGCTTCCTGGTACCTGAAGGTAGCTATGAGGTGGTGCTTAACACTGACAGCAAGGACTTTGGAGGAAACGGACTGAACAATGACAGCATCAAGCATTTCACCATGCCTGATCCTATCTATCGGAAACAACGCAAAGGCTGGCTACAGTTGTATGTGCCTGCCCGTTCAGCCATGGTGCTGAGAAGGATAAGATAAAAAGAATCCCCGCCGATTGGCGGGGATTTATTTTTAATGAATCACCATGTATTGGACGATGTAACACAAGGCACCTGCCAAGTAACCAATCAGGGCTATCCAGGTGATATGTCTGAAGTACCAGATAAAGTCGATCTTCTCGATACCCATGGCAGCCACACCAGCAGCTGAACCGATGATCAGGATACTACCACCCGTTCCAGCACAGTAGGCCAACATCTCCCAGAAGTAATGGTCGATAGGGAAGTCATACATACCCATCGTACCAGCTACCAACGGCACATTATCAACAATACTTGACAACACACCGATAATGGTATCGATGGTGAAATACTTATAAGGTTCCGCCAAAGCAATATGGTCAAGACTATTAGCCAACATGGACAGATGGCCGCAAACCTGCAAGACACCCACAGCCATCAAGATACCCAAGAAGAAGATGATGCTTGACAAATCTACCCTACGCAGGATATGAGAGAGCTTCAAAGAGTGATAGTTCTGCTCTGCTGGGTCTTTCGGACGCATCAATTCGGTAACCATCCATACCAAACCCAAAGCACCAAGAATACCGATATATGGAGGCAGATGGGTAATGCTCTTGAAGATAGGAACGCAAATAAGTACGCCCACACCTAAGAAGAGCACAATCTTACGTTGGTGAGCAGGTACACGTGATGCAGGACTGTCATCCACCACATCATCCACAGGAGCCTCAACATGTCCGCCGCGCAAGGTATAAGAGAGGATGGCAAATGGCACCAAGATGCTCACGATACTTGGCAAAACGGTCATCTGCATGATATTCAAAGCGCTCACCTTTCCAGCAATCCACAGCATAATAGTGGTAACATCGCCAATAGGAGTCCATGCACCACCTGCATTGGCTGCGATGACAATCATACTGGCAAAGAACCAACGGTCATGCTTCACAGGAATGATCTTGTTAAGCAAGGTACACATCATGATGGTGGTGGTCAGGTTATCGAGGATGGCCGAGAGACAGAATGCCAAAGTGCCCAATATCCACAACAGCTCTACTTTAGAGGTAGCATTAATGCGGTCGGTAATGACACGGAATCCACCCCAACGATCCACCACCTCAACAATGGTCATGGCACCCAAGAGGAAGAACACGGTCTCACCTGTCTCACCTAAGTGGTGCACAATATTTGTAGAAAGGAAATCATGGAAGTTATCAGCTGTCAGGCCCTCAGCAAAAGGAGGAGTCATGGCACCCGTGCCCGACATGGCGAAGATGGTCCACAACACAGCACACATCAACAACGCTGTCGCCGCCTTGTTTATTTTCAAGGGATATTCTAAGGCTATGCACAAATAACCGAAAACAAAAACACAAATAATCAGATAAAACGCAAATGACATCATTTTAGTACAATTGTTTAATCGTTCGCAAAGATAGTGTAAAAACCCTAAAAAAGCAAGCGAAAAAGTCAAAATTGATGATTACTCCTTTCGCCACAACTTGCTCATCTGTTCCAATGTCTTACCCTTGGTCTCAGGCACAAGTCTCCATACGAAAATGGCAGCTATCACGCAGATGGTACCATAAAGGCCATAGGTGAACCAATGACCGAAATTGGCATCATCACCCAAACGCATGTTGAACATAGGCACGAATGACGAACTGACAATCCAGTTGAATATCCATTGGAAGGCTACGGCTATAGCCACCGCTTTACCTCGGATGGTATTGGGGAATATCTCGGCGATGAGTACCCAGCAGATTGGTCCCCACGACATCATAAAAGAAGCGCTATAGACCATAATGCTTAACATGGTAACTATCTCCAAGCCTGTTTTTCCGAAAGTAAGGGCCACGCCAAAAGCGCCTATTGCCATACCGATGGAACCACTGATGAGCAATGGTTTCCTACCCCACTTCTCAACGGTAAAGACGGCTACCAAAGTAAAGAGGATATTGACCACACCCATAATGACCGTTTGCACCATTGGGTTATCCATACCCATATCACCAAAGATACGGGGTGCATAATACAGCACAGCATTGATGCCCACCGTTTGCTGGAACACACTCAGCATGATGCCTATGAAGATACAGAGGAAACCATAAGAGAACAGCTTCTCGGTCTTTTCGGTGATGGTCTCCTTGATGTCATGCAAAATCTCCTGTGCCACTGTTGCGCCATTGATGCGCTCCAATATGCGTTGCGCCTTGGTGTCTTCACCTACCATTACCAAGTAGCGAGGTGTTTCTGGTACAAAGCAGATGAGTAAGGCAAACAAGCCAGCAGGCACGGCCTCACTACCGAACATGTATCGCCAACCTGTCTCAATGGCCCATGGGTCACTGCCTGGTGCCACTGCATTGATGCCCTCGCCTATCGATTCAATAATGGGATTGGTGTGCTGACCCAATATCATAAAGTTGACGAAATAGACCACCAGCTGACCAAAGATGATAGCAAACTGGTTCCATGACACCAACATGCCTCGAATACCAGATGGTGCCACCTCACCAATATACATCGGACAGATGGCAGATGCCAAACCTACACCAATACCACCGATGACACGATAGATATTGAACACTACCAGCAGATTCATAGAAGCCTCACCGTGATTGAAGAACAGGAACTCGGGGTTCATGGAACCCAATGCCGAAGCAAAGAACAGCAGGCCTGCCACAAACAACGAACGCTTGCGGCCCAACGACGATGCCATCCAGCCCGACAAGGCACTGCCTATCACACAACCAATCAGTGCACTGGCACAGGTAAAGCCATGCCAGCTGTCCGTATATATAAAATCACCTGCTCCGAGGAAAAAAGCTTGCAAACCTTTCTCGGCACCAGATATCACAGCTGTGTCATAACCAAATAACAAGCCGCCCAAAACGGCAACCAACACGATGGAAAACAAATAGGCCTTACTGCCTTGTTGCTGATTCATAATCACTATTTTTTATAATTATTATTGCAAAGATATAAGAAAACGAGGAAAAAGCATTATCTTAGCGCATAAAATTGAAAGTCGGTCATGAAAACCTTGCTCAAAATAACAGGTGGAATAGTAGGCGGCATCATCTTATTGATGGTCGTGGCCTTCATAGCCATCAACACTGACTATGTGCAAAACAAGGCCTTGCACTATGCCACTGAGAAACTGAGCGAGCGATTACGAACGGAGATCAAGGCAGAAAGCATCAGCATCAATTTCTTAAAGTTGACGCTCGACTTGCATAATGTCAGTGCTGTGTTGCATGGGAAAAAGACTGACCACTTCATTTCTGTACAGTCATTGCATCTTCGTGGTTACTCTATAGAGCTGGACAATCTGAAGTTGGTTACCAACAATTACAAGCCCAGAAAGAATGTAGGCAAGCCCAAACGTGGATGGTTTGATGCCGGACATCTGGACGTTACGGCCAACATCAAGATGCAAATTAACTACTGGCAAGAGGACACCATCAATGCTTCCATCCTAAAAGGAACAGCCTTGGATACAGTGTCTGGCTTCCATATCAATGACTTGCACATGCAGGTGGCCACTAACTTAAAGAAGTTGTATGTCCAGGATGCCTTCATTCGTCAGGGAAGCACTGAGATCCACATACCAGCGGTGGAAATGCTGCTGCCCAGTAAGAAAAAGGGCATTCACCTGAACTATCACACCACCCGTCCGCTCACGGCACAGGTAATCCTTCAGGACATCTCGCGTCTGTTCACTCCTGCCCTGGCTCAGTTTTCCCTGCCTTTAGAACTGAGTGTAAATGTGAGCGGTACCGACAGCACGATGGTCTTCGACGACATACAAATAAAGACGGAAGATGAAAAGTTTCAGTTGGCCGCCACAGGAGGTATCGAGCACCTCACCGAAAAGTACCTGCTCAACATTAGCTTCCATGTGGATAAGATGACGGCCAAACAAGGCAGTGCTGCCCACATCATCGAACAGTTTCCCGTCAAGAAATACATGATGAAGCAACTGGGCAACTTAGGCAACATCACTTACAAGGGCGACTTCAGCGTCTTGCACAAACGGCAGGTGTTTTCTGGCCTCATCGGAACGGGCGTGGGTGATATTTCCTTGCAAAGCCTTATGATTAATGACAGCACCAAGTATGTTTCAGGTACAGTAGGTACCAGCAACTTGGAATTGGGTAAGGCGTTAGAAATGAACGAAATCGGAATGATTGCAGCCAAAGCCACTTTCGAGTTTGACATCTCTAAGGTACGTACTGCCGAGATGCGACAAAAAGTGGGTGGTAAGTTGCCAATGGGTACAGTAAGTGCAAAAATTGACGAGGCCAAATACAAGATACTCAAGGTAAGAAATACCACCTTAGACATGGAAAGCAACGGCGCTGTGGCCGAAGGTTTGATAGTCATCTCCAACAGAATACTTGACGGCAAATTCTCGTTTACCTTTACTGATACCAACGAGATGCATAAGATGAAAGTAAAGCCTGCCGTGAAAATCAAACTCTTTTCCAAGAAGAAAAACTGAATCAGTATTGATAAAGCTGTTGTCCCCGACAGTCCACCTCACTGATGGTAAGTTGCAGATTCTCTCCGAACAATTGACGAAGGGCAGCACTGAGGCGCTCTACATCAGCACGCTTTCTGCTACGTGCAAAGGTATCGGCTGCCTGCGTTCCCTTTGTCAGTGTCATGTTCACCATATTTATAATAAGATGGTTGCCTTGCTTGCTGACCTCCCATTGGCGCGAAGTCCTGTCTTGGGTGAAATAGATAAACATGTCAATGACCGAATAAAGGTCTTCGTCATCAATATCACCCTGATAAGAAAGAATACTTCCATCCGTTAACTTCACATACCTGCTCCCATCCGACGCATTCGTGTAGAAGTCATAGTGCATTCCCTTGTGGCCCACGCCATCATAGTCGATGGTAAAAGGCCGATAGCTGTCACGAGGTTCCACCTCTACTTTTACGAACTTGATGCCCATGGCTTGCAGCAGGTTCCTTACCACACGTTTACCATTATCTTCCGCCATCTGATAGCAATTCTCCAATTCACAGTTGCGTTTCAGCAAAGCATTGGCACGATGCGACAATCTCACATAGTCCTCATTGGTCCATGAGCCCTCTTCAATAGGTGTCTGGTGAGCTGCTTCATCCAGATACCATTCGCCTTGGTTAAGAATCTCTACGGCTGGCAGTTTCACATACGCCGTATCTTCACGCATCAACAGCCAGTCATCCGTACATTTGGTAAGGTCAAAGCCCACGTCTATGCGTCCTGGATATACTGAATGAATCTGATGCAAGTTGGTACCATAGAACAGTCCTGGCACCTCTTTGTATTGACTTACAATTACCTCCTTATACATAGAAAGGACGGTCAGCTTCTCTGTCTTTGCCAACTCCGACAGCATCACATGTCCTATTTCCGTACGGGTATCAAACATACTATGATATACCTTTGTAGCCGAATCTTTTGTAAGGTACAGCAACAAAGCCACCGCCATCACGACGACCACGATAATGATATTTCTCTTCTTTTTCTTATCCATGGTACATCTTAGGGTCTTGTAAGGTTGAACAATTCACGATTTTCATACTGTTGACGATTCTCAAATACCGCCTCATAGCCCATCCTATTTACAATATTGGCGATGATCAGTTCGGCCTGCTCTTGGGCGGGCACCACCAAATTATACTTACCCAAGTCGTTTCTTATGGCATCGGTACCTTTACGGGCAATCTGTGCCAACTCGTCATTGGTGAAATCAAAACGCAAGGGAGCCACTGACGTCACAATCTCATCGTTGAGGAGGCGTGTGCTTTCTATTTCTATCACAGGATCTGGCAAGGTGATATACACTGTCTTGCCACTAATTCGTATGTTCTTAAGTTGCGACAAGTCGATGCCGGCTTTGATATTGGCCTCCACAGGAATGATAGCCGTACGCTGTCCAAACAGATCCAACGCAGGCGAGGAACGCTCTATCACTGTGGTTTGTGCCACACATTGCACAGTATAAAGCATAGGTGTGGTATTGATGGAACGAAGCAGTTCCTCCTCACTCACTTGTCTGCCTCCGCAGGAAGCCAACAAAGCTAACAATATGACGAACAATAATCTCATCACTTATGACAAATCAACGGTTATAGTCGTTTATAAACCCTTCTGTAATCCAATTGGCCAGAGCCTGACGGTTAGAGCTGAGTACAAACCGCTTCTGGTCATGACTATTCTGTATATTACCCAGTTCAACAAACACTGACACAGGTTGTGTATGCGTCAGCACATACAACCCTCTTGTTGATACTGTGCCTTCAAAGCCACGATTAGGCTGGTGCTTGTCGTACTTTGCCTGGAAAGTCCTACGCAGCTGAGTAGCCAACTGTTGTCCTTTCGACCATCCTTCCCGATGGTAGAAAAACACATCTGTCTGTTCTCCCACACTGCGACTATCTACATGCAAGAAGATAGCACGGCAATAGGTATATTCATCCTTCTCTTTTTTATATAGGTTGTTGATGGCATCACACCGTTGCTGCAAACGAGCCACCTGATTCAATGGAATGGTCTTGCCCATACATGTCTCCCGCTTGCTATTGCTCAGGTACTGATCATCACGGATGCCATCCTTACCATCCTGAATAATCATGTGTACCTCGGCACCCTCCTGCATTAGACAACGAGCCAGGCGCAACGCCACATCGTAAGCATACTCGTCTTCATGCAATTCTGTCTTGCCCACCTTGCCGATAGCACCAGGGTCAGGACCTCCATGACCGCTTACCACATAGATACAAGCACCTTTCAGTTTGCCACTCTCCACCTTTCCCTTCTCTAACGACTTACCAAAAAGAGGTTCGTTGAACTCATAGCCTATTTCGTGCTTCCGTTCTTGGACTTTATTATCCTTAGGCTGCTGACTAGGCTTCCCTTCTGCCGACTGCTTCGGTTCGTTGCTAGTAACGGACGGCGCATTTTGTGCTTTCGAACGTTGCTGCCCTGTAGGCTTGATGGGAGGTAGTGCATAACTCACATCCAACAGCAAGGTAGTCTTGCCTTTCAGCTTTTGTTTGTTCAGTTCCAGAAACTCTTTATAATAGGTTTGTCCACTACGTCCGTGTCGTTGTAGAAAGGTGGTGATGCCCTCCCCCTTCTTCGGTTTGGCATATTGAGTTTGGGCCACCACCGTCAGGGATACCAGCATCAGCAATAGTAGCATGAAGCGTCGTTTCAGTACAGGAGCTATCCACCTATTTATCATAATCAATGGCAAAAATATAAATAATCGCCCAAATTCCGCCTACAAATTGAAGTTTTTTGTAACTTTGGCTTCGCCGAACTTACTTGGCACTCGGAAAAGTTCAAACAAGTTTGGCTTTTCCCTCGTTTTTACGTAACTTTGGCTTCGTATTAAACAATAGCACCTTCATGAAAAAACCATTATCCAAATTCCAAATGACCAGCATCGTGCTGCTCTGGGCCCTCATCTGTTTCATTATCTTCACCCAGGCAGAACGCATCGATGGCATGACGCTCACCTCCCTTTTCATTGGCACAGCACTGGTTTTCATTCCTGTAGCTAAAAGTTTACGGAAATAACATTTTTATTCATTTTTCATTCATTGGCAAACAAAATATTAATTATTTTCGCAAAAAAGTTGAAATTTTGTTTGCAGTTTCCATTTTTATCTATACATTTGCAGCCGTATTCGTAAAACAACAAGACAAATTAACGGAAATAGTAAACAAACTAAATTATAATTAAACATGAAAGTAGCAAAGGTATTAGAGGACCTGAATCGCCGTTTTCCTAACGAGCCAGAGTACATTCAGGCAGTTTCAGAGGTTTTGAACAGTATCGAAGAAGAGTACAACAAGCATCCTGAGTTTGAGGCATCCAACCTGATTGAGCGCCTCTGCATTCCAGACAGAATCAACTCTTTCCGCGTTACATGGGTAGATGACCAGGGCAAGGTGCAGACCAATATGGGTTACCGCATCCAGCACAACAACGCCATTGGCCCGTACAAGGGTGGTATCCGTTTCCATGCCAGCGTAAACCAGTCAATCCTGAAGTTCCTGGCTTTCGAGCAGACTTTCAAGAACTCACTGACTACGCTGCCTATGGGTGGTGCTAAGGGTGGTTCCGACTTCTCTCCACGCGGCAAGTCAGCTGCTGAGGTGATGCGTTTCTGCCAGGCATTCATGCTGGAGTTGCATCGTCATGTAGGTCCTGAGTTGGACGTTCCTGCTGGTGATATCGGTGTTGGTGGCCGTGAGGTAGGTTATATGTTTGGTATGTACAAGAAACTGACTCGTGACTTCAGCGGTACATTTACCGGCAAGGGTCTGGAGTTTGGTGGTTCTCTGGTACGTCCTGAAGCTACCGGTTACGGTAACATCTACTTCCTGGTGGAAATGCTGAAGACCCGTGGCTGGACATTGGAAGGCAAGAAGGTACTAATTTCAGGTTCAGGTAACGTGGCTCAATATACCGCACAGAAGGTGCTGCAGTTGGGTGGTAAGGTAATGACCATGAGCGACTCTGACGGTTATGTATATGACCCAGACGGTATCGATATGGAGAAACTGAATTACATCATGGAGCTGAAGAACCTGTATCGTGGCCGTATCCGCGAGTATGCAGAGCAGTATCCAGGCGTTAAATATGTAGCAGGCGCACGTCCTTGGGGCGAGAAGGCCGACATCGCTACTCCTTGTGCAACTCAGAACGAAATCAATGGCGACGACGCTCGCAAGTTGATTGCCAACGGCGTTATCGCTGTATCTGAGGGTGCTAACATGCCTTCTACTCCTGAAGCAGTTAAGGTATTCCAGGATGCTAAGATCCTCTATACCCCAGGTAAGGCTTCTAACGCTGGTGGTGTGTCAGTATCTGGTTTGGAAATGACCCAGAATGCACAGCATTTGGCATGGAGCGCTGAGGAAGTGGACGCTAAGCTGCACTGGATCATGGAGTCAATCCACGCTGCTTGTGTGAAGTACGGTACCGAGCCTGATGGTTACATCAACTATGTGAAGGGTGCTAATATCGCAGGCTTCATGAAGGTGGCAAAGGCCATGATGGCACAGGGTATTGTGTAAAAACAAGATCTGTTAATAATAAGTGAAGGCAGCTCAATGGGCTGCCTTCTTTATTATCACGTATCTCCTTATGCTTAATTTAGGAATATACTTCCAATAAAGTAGCTGTATCTGACGGGATCAGTTTGACACTCTGAGCAATTGCAGGCAAAAGTACAGTCTCGCCAGCACAGATAGTTTCCTGGGCCTCATCCACTACCACCCGACAAGTACCTTCTGTGCAAATCAAGATGACAAAAGAATCCAGGTGACTGTAGTCGCAGGTCACCTCGGCTGTGAGGTGATAGACTGACGTCGTGAACTTGGAAGATACAACGACTTTCACTTGTTCATTATCAGTAGCTTGGTAGTCTATCTTGGCCTCACCTGAGATGTCATCAAAATCGATGGCATCGGTAGCCTCTGCCACATGCAACTGACGCAGGTTACCATCTTTATCCTTGCGGTTATAGTCGAAGATTCGGTAGGTAACATCAGAGGTTTCCTGCACTTCCACTACCATCGTACCCTTACCCAAACTATGTACCCTACCTGCAGGAATATAATACACATCACCCTGCTTTACGTAATACGTTTGCAAAGCATCAACAAACGAGCCATCTTCCACCTTTTCACGATATTGCTGGGGCGTAATCTTTTGAGAAAAACCAGCTATAAGATGAGCCCCTTTATCAGCACTCAGTACGTACCACATCTCGGTCTTGCCCAAGGTATGGTGGCGCTTCATCGCCAAGTTGTCATCGGGATGTACTTGTATGGACAGATCATCGTGCGCATCGATAAACTTCACCAATAAAGGGAACTTGTCGCCAAAACGTGCATAGTTATCAGCTCCCACCAGTTTTTCCTTCAACAATCTCACTAAGCTAAGCAAGTCATAGCCACGGTAGGCACCATTGACCACCACCGATTCAAAACCAGGCACGGCAGATATTTCCCAGCTCTCTCCCACAGTCGGCTGACCGTCAGTAATCTGCTTCAATTGGTTGATTTTATCGCCTCCCCAAATGGTTGGTTTCAGAATAGGATTGAATTTTATAGGATATATCATCTTTCCCTTCACATGTTTTAGTTTCAAGGCGCGAAGTTACGAAAAAAATGCATACAATATTTGTTAGAATAAAAGAAAATGGCTTTATTTGCATAATAATTAAATTAGCCGTACTATGACGAGCACAGTTTTTGACGAGAACAACAAGTCGGGCTTGAAGCAAGAGGATTTCAAGGCTACGGTACAGGGAAAAGAAACCAACCTGTACATACTCAAAAATCCCTTAGGCATGGAGGTGGCTGTCACCAACTACGGATGTGCAGTACTCTCCATTATGGTACCCGACAAACAAGGCGAATATGCCAACGTGGTGCAGAGCCACGATTCCATACAACATTTCATGAACAGTCCCGAGCCTTTCCTGGGCACCACCATAGGTCGTTATGGCAACCGCATCGCTAAGGGGCACTTTGTACTGGACTTAGAAGATTATCAGCTTGATCTTTCTCGCGGATCTTATACTTTGCATGGCGGTCCTACTGGTTTCCATACACGTGTTTGGGATGTAGTAGATTTCAATGAATCAAAAATCATTTTCAGATATGTATCGGCCGATGGCGAGGAAGGTTTCCCAGGCAATCTGACGGTGGACATGATGTACGAATTGGCCGACACGCACAATGGCCTGTACATTACCTATAAAGCCACCACCGACAAGACCACGGTGCTGAACCTCACCAACCACGGTTTCTTCAATTTGCGAGGCATAGGCAATCCTACCTCTACCGTACTCGATAACATCGTTACCATCAACGCCGACTACTACCTGCCCATTGACAAGGATTCCATCCCAACGGGTGAGATACTGAAGGTGGCAGGTACACCGATGGATTTCCGCACGCCTCATACGGTGGGAGAACGCATCAACGAACCATTCGAGCAACTGAAGAACGGTACGGGCTACGACCATTGCTATGTACTGAACAAGCATGAGGTGGAGGAGTTTGCAGAAGCGGCTACCTGTACCGACCCTGTGAGCGGACGACGCATGACGGTATTTACCACCGAACCAGGCGTACAGCTATATACCGGCAACTGGCTGAACGGCTTTGAGGGTGCTCATGGGGCTACCTTCCCAGCACGCAGTGCCATCTGCTTCGAGACACAGCACTTCCCGGATTCTCCCAATAGGCCTTATTTCCCATCTACGAGACTGAGGCCAAAGGAAGTGTACCGCCAAACCACAGCTTATGTGTTTGACGTGATAGACTAACAAGGATATAATCATCAATATTAATAACTTAAAAATTAAAAACTATGTCACAAGAACAAAAGAAAAGTGGTAGCATGGTAGCTATTATCACCATGTTCTTCCTCTTCGCAATGATTGCTTTCGTAACCAACATGGCTGCGCCAGTAGGTAATATCTGGACAATGGACGATGCAGTAGGCAACAATCCTGCACTCGGTTTCATGGGTAACTTCATGAACTTCCTGGCTTACCTGTTCATGGGTATTCCAGCAGGTAACATGCTGACCAAGGTAGGTTACAAGAAGACTGCGCTGATTGCTATCGCAGTAGGTATCGTAGGTTTGTTGATTCAGTATGCTTCTGGCTTTAGCGCTGGTGTTCCCGGCTTTAGCATCTATCTGTTGGGGGCTTTCGTTTGCGGTCTCTGCGTATGTATGCTGAACACCGTGGTGAACCCAATGCTGAACCTCATCGGTGGTGGTGGTACCAAGGGTAACCAGTTGCTGCAGCTCGGTGGCGCTTGCAACTCTTTCGCAGGTACTATCGCTCCTATCATGGTTGGTGCGTATGTTGGTTCAATCACCAAGACTACCAAGATTACCGACGTTAGCCCTATGTTGTTTGGTGCTATCGCCATCTTCGTAGTAGCATTCATCGTTATCTACCTGGCTAAGATTCAGGAACCACGCCAGCAGAAGGTAGAGGTAGCTGCCGTTAAGGATCCTCACAGTCCTTGGAGCTTCCGCCACTTCGTTCTGGGTGCAGTAGCTATTTTCTGCTATGTAGGTATGGAAGTCGGTATCCCCAACACTTTCGGTAACTTCCTGAGCAAGGCTGAGAACTTCAATGCATTCGATCCTTCTAACGCTGCCAATGCTGCTGCCATCATCGGTGGTATGACTGGTCTGTATTGGTTGCTGATGCTGGTAGGTCGTCTGACTTCAGGCTTTATCTCTGGCAAGGTATCAAGCCGCACTCAGCTGCTCACCGTTTCTTGCGTTGGCATCATCCTGGTACTGATCTCTATGTTCATCCCTGAGGCTACCGGCGTATCAATGGTTGGTTTCAGCAACGGTACTTTCGCTGTTAACAACGTACCTCTGTTCACCGTATTCCTGGTACTGATGGGTCTTTGCACCTCTATCATGTGGGGTTGCATCTTCAACCTGGCTACCGAAGGTCTGGGTAAATATACCGAGAAGGCTTCTGGTATCTTCATGATGATGGTGGTTGGTGGCGGTATCCTGCCTCTGATCCAGAACTCTATCGTGAGCAATACCATCGGTTCACTGCGCCTCAGCTATGTTATCGTGGTAGCCGTTTTGGCTTACATGATCTTCTACGCACTGATTGGTAGCAAGAACGTGAACAAGGACATCAAGGTTGACTAATTTTATCACTACCATGGAAATAGAATACGTTAGAAGTCGCTTCATCAAACATTTCGATGGACTGACCGGAGTCGTTTATACCTCACCTGGACGTGTCAATCTGATTGGTGAGCACACCGATTATAATGGTGGCTTTGTATTTCCAGGAGCAATTGACAAAGGTATCATGGCCGAAATCAGGCCTAACGGTACCGACAAGGTAAAGGCTTATTCCATTGACCAGAAAGACTATGTGGAATTTGGCCTTAACGAGGAGGATGCTCCACGAACCTCATGGGCAAGATACATTTTCGGCGTTTGCCGTGAGATGATCAAGCGCGGTGTAGAGGTGAAGGGCTTCAATACAGCATTTGCCGGCGATGTGCCCTTGGGTGCAGGAATGTCATCATCAGCTGCATTGGAAAGCACATACGCCTACGCTCTCAACGAGCTGTTTGGCGACAACAAAATCGACAAGTTTGAACTGGCACGGGTAGGTCAGGCCACCGAGCACAACTATTGTGGTGTGAAGTGCGGCATCATGGACCAGTTTGCTTCCATCTTTGGCAAGAAAGGCAGTTTGATGCGCCTTGACTGCCGCTCAATGGAATACAAGTATTATCCATTCGACCCACAGGGCTACCGCCTGGTTTTGGTAGATAGCGTAGTGAAACACGAATTGGCCTCTTCGGCATACAACAAACGTCGTGAGAGCTGCGAGAACGTAGTGGCTGCCTTGCAAAAGAAATATCCAGCTGTGCAGTTCCTGCGTGATGCTACTCTTGATATGCTGGCTGAAGTAAAAGACGAAGTATCTGAAGAAGACTACATGCGTGCTGAGTATGTAATTGAAGAGATACAGCGTGTGCTGGATGTTTGCGACGCTTTGGAGAAAGGTGACTACGAGACCGTAGGTGAGAAGATGTATGAGACACACCAAGGTATGAGCAAGCTATATGAGGTGAGTTGCGATGAGCTCGACTTCCTCAACGATGTGGCTTTCGACTGCGGTGTGACTGGTTCACGTGTGATGGGCGGCGGCTTTGGCGGCTGCACCATCAACCTGGTAAAGGAAGAGCTCTACAGCACCTTCGTAAGCGAAGTGCGCAAACGCTACTTCGAAGTATTCGGCAAGCGTTGCAAGATCTACGATGTAGTGATTGGCGATGGTGCCCGCAGACTTATCTAACGATTCTAACATGAACAGTAAATAGGAATTAGGAGCTTTCCTAATTCCTATTTTTTTAACGAACAAGGATATGAAGATTCTCTATATCATGGACCCGCACTGCAAATGGTGCTATGCTACGAGCGATGCCATTCTGCAGCTATACAACACATTGGAAGGCAAGTTGCCGTTTGAAGTGATACCTGCAGGTATGCTGGCAGGTGAGTTCTCACAAATACAATCACCCGTATATGCATTCGCCCACCGAAAACTCGATGCCAGTATTACCAAAGAAACAGGGATAGTTTTTGGAGAAGGATACAAAACTGCGCTGGAGGAAAAAGAAATGATGCTTGATAGTCTAGTACCCAGTCGTGCCATCATGGCCTGTCGCGCTACAGCCCCACAGCTCACCCTGCAGTTTGCCCATCAGATCCTCCATGCCCGCTTCTACGAAGGCAAGGACTTGAACGAGCAGACGGTCTATTTAGAGATTTGCGAACAGTTAGGCATCGACAAGCAAACATTCTTCCAGCATTTCTCCTCAGACGAGAACGAAGAAAACACCCGACAAGCTTTTCTTTTTGCCGAGAAATATGCCGAGCACTACCCTACTCTTATCTACGAAGAAGACGGTGAGATGGATATCCTGACAGAAGGTTATTCACCCTATTCATTAATAGAACTGCGCCTCAGCAAATTGCTAAGACGCAGTAGAAAGACATAGGCCATATATGTAGCTTATTATGATGACATTCGCACCAGTTGTTGTTTGGCCTCCTGATATTCGGCCAACATCTCATTCATGACCTCAGCTACCGTCTGAATGCCCTTGCCCTTGAACTGCGAGGCATTCTGACCAATCTCCACTTCTCCGTTTACCAAGTCGCCCTCGAAGATACCCATGCGGTTACGGCCCACACCGATGATCTCCAACAGCTGCTCGGCAGTAGCGCCTTCTGCCTCTGCCTTGTCAAGCTGTTCGCGGTATGGGTTCTTGGCCATACGGGTAGGCGACAGCTTTTTCAATATCAGCATGGTGTCACCCTCTTCCATGTTCAGACAGAAGTTCTTGAACGCCTCACTGGCAGAGCTCTCTACCGTCAGCGCAAAGCGCGTACCAATCTGCACCCCCTCAGCCCCCAAGGCATAAGCAGCCAACATAGAAGGTCCATTACCAATGCCACCAGCAGCAATCAATGGAAGAGAAGTAGCCTTACGCACAGCAGGAATCAAGCACATAGTAGTAGTTTCCTCACGACCGTTATGGCCACCAGCCTCAAAGCCCTCAGCCACTACAGCATCCACGCCAGCCTCCTCACACTTCTTGGCAAACTTTGACGAAGATACCACATGTACCACCAGAATGCCACGCTCCTTCAGCCAGCCTGTCCATTTCTTCGGACTGCCTGCAGAGGTGAACACCACCTTCACACCTGTCTCGGCAATAATCTGCATCATCTCCTCCACCCCAGGCTTCATCAGAGGCACGTTCACGCCAAATGGCTTGTCGGTAGCTGCCTTACATTTCTCAATATGCTCTTTCAGCAACTCAGGCGTCATAGAACCAGCGCCAATCAAGCCCAAACCACCAGCATTGCTCACCGCAGCCGCCAATCGCCAACCGCTGCACCAGGCCATACCTCCTGCTATCACAGGGTATTCTATTCCAAAAAGAGAAGCTATTCTATTCATAATGGTCACTTTTTTGATTTGAGGCTGCAAGTTACAAATTATTTTCCACTCTGCAAACTGTCAACCTGTGCAACGTCATAGTTTTTCAGCACCTCCAGCGTTTTCTTCACATTTTGCTTGTGGCGGAAATCCCAATACTCACGGGTAAAAAACTTCGTCAGATGATAGGCCAAGTCGCCAGTATAGGTTAGACCATTGGATGGTGCAACATATCTGGGAATCTCCAGCTGCATTGTAATCTCGGGCTTCTTGGGGAGTTTCAGCACAGGCATGGTGTAGTCGAACTCCATCCAAGGTTTGTCAGATACGGCCGACTGACTTCCGATAAAGCCTTTCGCATTCAATTCTTCCAACGCACGAGTATTGAGCTTAATCTCACCATCACTCTTGAGCAATTCGTCCAAGCGGAGGGAATCGGCTGGGGTCCAATCTTGGGCACACGCCACACCCCCAGCCATCACGAGGGACAGCATCATGAAGTACCTCAGTCTCATAGAACTCAAAGAACTTTCACCACCAACGGTAGCCCGAGCCAGCCAAAGGCTCATCCCCCACGGTATCAATTATCGTTAAGCCACCCGAATGCTTCGCACGACTCCACCAGCGGCGGTAGTGAGCAGCAGCATCCAGCAGTTCATCTTCGTTCAAGAAATAAATGCCCTCGTAGTTGACGGCATCATCACGCACCATACGGCATCCCAAAGAAGCATTCTGTCCTGTGCGGATAGACTCAATCACCCACAGCACACACTCCCCCAGACGAGGCTTGCCACCTGCCAGATAAGACACGGGAGCCAAGGGGAAAGAAGGTATCTCAGTCAAGTCTTCGGCATAATACAGCAATGCCTCTATATCGTCGGTCGTAAACTGTGGCATCACCACCGTACCCGTCTCTTCGTTCACAGCCAAGGCACCCGCCTTGAGTTGCTTCACGAACAAATCCACATCCGGGTTCTCTACATCCAGCGTATCATCTGAACAAGAAACCCACACACAAGCCAATGACAACAGCATCAGCAAGATCCAATAACGGTTCATCGTCTTCATATTGCTGTGGATTTAAGGGTTAATAACTCATGCGGACACCGCACAACAGATTCACATTGACAGCCTGTTCCGTACGCAAGGTACGGGTAGCGCCATCGGTATCGAAATAATGAGAAACAGAAGGTTCTGCATAGACAGCCAGGTTGTCGGTAAACTTATACCGCACACCCAAGCCAGCCGTAGCCGCCAACTGCACAGGTTCCTCGCTAAAGCTCTTGCCCAGCAGTTTCTCCACCACGCCACCAACGGTAGCATACACATCCACCTTCTTGCCTTCAGCCAGGTTCACACCTAACTTCACAGGCAGCGAGAGCGACGACTGGTTCTCGTCGTTGTGCACAGGCATATAGTTATACAGCAAGCCCGCCTCCACCGCCAAGGTATTGTTGAGCTTTCGCTCCACCGTCATACCCGCTGTCAGCGGCATATTATAGTCCCCCTTAGGGAGCGACGTTCCAAACGCAGGCTTCAAAGCCCAACCCGACTTCTTCTTACCATCTATCGCCACCGCAGTAGTCGTTTCGTTGCTTTCTCCACTTACCAGATTGCCATTAGAAGCATTGGTCAATCCGTTATTGGGTTGCCCACCCTGGAAATAGCCACGTTCAATAATCTGGAAGGTCACCTCTACAGGCACCATCTCATCATCATCGTCATCGGCCTCTGCCTCTGTATCGCCTAAAGAAGCAGCAACCAGTCCTGGGGTCATGGTCTTTGATGATGACCGACCATGACCCGTGGTTTGTGTTTTATTAGAATGACTATTGGAAACAATTTGATGGCTATTATTATATATAATAGGTGTGTCTGCCTCAGGCACGACGCTCTCAGGAGAGGTCTCCAACTTGGCAGACAGATCAGAGAAGGCCTGTTGCATATCTTGTTCCTGAGAATTGAGGTACCAGAAGGCTACCGACCCCAGGGCCAGCACCAACAAGACAGAAGCAGCTGCCACCCAACGGCGATAGATAGGTCTGAGTACCGCACGCTTGGCAGGCACCTCCTCCATCGGCGTTGCCATCACAGCAGAGAGATCTTTCTCCAAGTCCTCCCAGAAGCCCTCCTTCACGGGCATCTTCGCTTCGCCCAAGCTTTGGAACAATGCTGAAAAGTCATCTTTCTCCTTCATGCTCGACATATTGTTTAATCTTTTTTGCTAACAAACTCTTCGCATATCGGAATTGAGACTTTGATGTATCCGGTTGGATGTGCAGCAGGTCGGCTATCTCCTTGTGCGACTTGTCCTCGAAGACAAAGAGGTTGAACACCATCCTGCATCCTTCGGGCAACTGTGCCACCATGTTCATCAGGGTTTCCTCGTCTATTCCCCTGGCTTCGGCCATCACCGCCTGCTCATCCACATCGGGCAGGTCAGGCAGTTCCTCGTTGTCCATCAGCTGCAGTCCGTTAGCATGCTTCCGCCTCATAAAGTCGATTGCCTGTGCGCTCATCACCTTGTACATCCAGCTCTTCAGCGCACTCTCACCTCTGAAAGTAAAGTGGGTGAAGATTTTGATGAACCCATCGTGCAACACATCGTGAGCGTCGTCCAAGTTACCGGTATAACGATAGCAAACGGCAAGCATTTGCTCCGCATATTGAGTGTATAGTTGTTTGCGCGCATCCGCATCGCCTTTCCTACACCCCTCCACCATTATCAACTCGTCGGCATTCACAACTAACGGACCTACATCTATGCTCAATTCATGCTGTCTATTAGTAAGACGCAGAGAGAGCCAGAAAGGAGGTAAGGATTTTTGTTAAAAAGTATTAAATAGCCATCAGCAAGCCTTGAAACTCATGTCGAGCCCCTTGACAGAGTGAGTCAGCGCCCCCACAGAGATATAGTCAACCCCACACTCAGCATAGTCACGCAGGGTATCGAAGGTGATGCCGCCAGAGGATTCCGTTTCAAAACGGCCACCCACCATCTCTACCGCCTTGCGTGTCATCTCGGGCGTGAAGTTGTCGAACATGATACGGTCAACACCGCCCAGATCCAGTACCTGCTGCAGTTCGTCGAAGTTGCGCACCTCAATCTCTATCTTCAGGTTCTTGCCTTTCGCCTTACAGTATTCCTTGGCACGGGTAATGGCCTTGTCGATGCCCCCCGCAAAATCCACGTGGTTATCCTTCAGCAGAATCATGTCGAACAAGCCGATGCGATGGTTCATGCCCCCACCTATCTTCACTGCCATCTTCTCCAAGATACGCATGCCTGGGGTGGTCTTTCGTGTATCCAACACATGGGTGTGCGTACCTTCTAGGCGCGACTGGTACTTATGCGTCATGGTAGCAATGCCACTCATGCGCTGCATAATGTTCAGCATCAGGCGCTCCGTCTGCAAGAGGCTCTGCACCTTGCCCTCCACCACCATGGCCACATCGCCAGGCTTCACGGGCGTACCGTCCTGTATGAAAACCGTCACCTTCAGTTCGGGGTCAAAACGGTGGAACACCTCTTTGGCCACCTCAACGCCAGCCAAGATACCCTCTTCCTTGATGAGCAGTTTCGACTTGCCCATGGCGGTAGCCGGGATACACGACAAGGTGGTGTGGTCGCCATCACCAATATCTTCTGCAAACGACAGATCGATCAGTCTGTCTATCAATTCTCTTTCTTTTTCCATATCTCTTATATTTTATTTTCTACAAAGATAGACAAATATCTGAAAATATACTAACTTTGGAAGCAGATTAAAAGCAAGAATAGCATGAAGACGGTATTATTGGTAGTTGGGAAGACGGTGGAGAAGTATTTTATCCAGGCGATAGAGGAGTATGTGCAGCGCACCAAGCACTACATCTCGTTCGATATGGAAGTCATTCCCGAACTGAAAAGCACCAAGAGCCTGAGTGAGGAACAGCAGAAAGAAAAAGAAGGCGAGCTCATCCTAAAAGCTTTGCAGCCAGGAGATACAGTGGTCTTGCTCGACGAGCATGGCCAAGAACTGCGATCGGTGGAGTTTGCCGACTATATGAAACGCAAGCTCAACACCACCAACCGCCGCCTGGTATTCGTTATCGGCGGCCCCTACGGCTTCTCACCTGCCGTCTATGCAGCCGCCCACGAGAAGCTCTCGCTCAGCAAGATGACCTTCTCGCACCAGATGATTCGTCTTATCTTCGTCGAACAGCTCTACCGTGCCATGAGCATCCTGCACGGCAGTCCGTATCACCACGAGTGACGTCTCAACCTATATAGTCCAATATCAGATCAACCATCTCATCTTCGGTCTTCCCTTCGGCAGAGATGACCAGCTGATAGTTCCTGGTGTCGTAGCGTGACGACTTGGTGTATTTCTTTACATAATTTTCACGCATCTTGTCAATCTTATCAATAGTCTTGCGTGCCTCTTCAGGCGTCATGTTTTGCTTGCGAGCCACACGCTCCACGCGATACTCCATAGGAGCCTGGATAAAGATGTTGATATGATTGGGGTGATTACGGAACACAAAGAAGCCGCAACGACCGGTAATGACACATGATTCAGTCTCGGCAATGCCTTTCAGTATCTCCGTTTCAGCCTTGAAGATATCATCGGTGGTTATCAGTTCCGGTTCCTGGCCCATCTTTGCCTCATAAGTATATACATCTATCTCACCTATGCGCATGATGCGTCCGAAATCTGCCCACCAGCCTTGTTTTTGTCCTTTTAGTTTCTCGATTTCTTCTACGGTAAGGTGAAATTTCTTCTGCAGCTCTCTGATCAGCGCCTTGTCATAGAATTTCACACCTAATTTCTCGGCCAACTTCCTTCCGATGGTACGACCACCGCTGCCCAGCTCACGGTTAATCGCAATAACAAATTGTTCGTTCTTGTTCATAGTATTAGTTTTTTACTGTTATTACTGCAAAGATACCATTATTATTTCATTCACCAAACTTTTCTAAGTAAAACAAGCCCGATTTCCTTAACGGGCTTCATCTTGCCAGCACTTTTTAGATGCACAGGGCCCATATCCCTAAGTAGTATAGCCCTCAATGTATTATCTTCATTAGGGCTTTTATTTTGTCAAGATTTAATTGTTAAATCTTCGCTTTTGCATGAAAATTAATTGTTTTTTATAGTGCTGGTATCATTTATTGTCGTACCTTTGCGCCAATCTTAATAATAAGAACGGCTGTGCGCCATCTTAACGTACTTACCAAGCCTGCTTGGCATTTAG
>CAMJNN010000003.1 GCA_946407325.1 uncultured Prevotellaceae bacterium
AAAGGGTTGTCCGAGACTGAGGCCGTAGCCGATTCTGTGCGCAGTGTACTGGAAAAGGATGAACGCATCACTGGCATTACTGGGTTCATAGGCTGTGCATCTCCACGATTTATGGATCTCTATGCGCCTCAGATTGCTGGCAACAACTTTGCTCAGTTCATCGTCAATACGAAAGGTGAGCAAGCTACCCTGGATTTGCTGGCAGAGTATCAACCACAACTGGGTGAGGCATTCCCCAACTCATACGTGAAATTCAAACGATTGGACTACATGGAGGTGCCAGAGATGGAATACCGTTTCTATGGTGACAACCTCGACTCCCTACATGTGGTGGCAGAAAGATTGATGGAACGTATGCGTGAGATGCCTGAAGTTGAATGGGTACATACCGACTACTACCAGCCCTACCCCATTATTAACGTGCAGCTCGACCCTGTAACATCAGCACAGTTGGGCATAACACGATCAGTAGCACAACTTTCACTCAGTGCTACATCGTCAGACCTTCGTGTAGGTCAGCTATGGGAAGGTAATTACGAAGTTCCTATTGTGGTGAAAGACGATACCGACATGACTTATTCCGACGTTGCCAATCTGGGCATAGCTTCAGCTACAACAATGGTTGCTTCTGGTATCAACCAGACCAATAGTACCATACCTCTGAGGCAGATAGCCAAGGTTTCTCCACAATGGAGCGAAAGCCGTATAGTACATCGTGGAGGTGAACGCTGTATTACAGTAACAGGACATTTTATTCAGGGTATTTATACCTCAACCATTGAAAAAGAGATTGCCCGCATCATGCAGGAGGAGATAGAAATGCCACAAAATGTACGCTGTGAGGTAGGTGGTGAGATAGAATATGGTAACGAGGCAATGCCACAGATTATTTGGGGTACAATCATTGCCATGATCATCGTATTCTTCTTCCTGTTGTTCAACTTCAAGAAGTACGGCATCACCACAGTCTGCATGGCAGCTTTGGCGCTGATGATTCCTGGTGCACTCATAGGTCTTGGTTTGATGAACCGTTCCTTGGGTCTCACCTCCATTTTCGGTCTTATCACCTTAATGGGTATGATCATGCGTAACGAGATCCTCATCTTCGAGCATGCCATCGACCTAGTAAAGAAGTATGTGGCGGAGCATCCAAAGCCATCAGTCATGACAAAGGAGGCAAAACGTGAGTATTATAGGGAGTACAACAAGGCGGTGAAGCAAGCAGCAATGGATGCAGGTAGCCGACGCATGGTACCTATCTTCCTAACTACTGCCACGACAGCTGTAGGTGTGGTGCCAATGATCATAGCGCAATCGTCTTTCTGGATGCCGGTAGGTGTCACCATATTTGCTGGTGGCATTGGTTCACTCATCATGGTAGTTACCATGTTGCCTGTCGTTTATTGGAAAGTTTCACTTAAGTGAGTGCAATACTAATATAACATCACAATCATGAAAAAAATAATCAATATAATAGTTGTAGCGTCATTGCTGACAATGGTCAATGGTCAATGGTTAACAGTCAACGGTCAATCGACTTATTCGCTGGAACAGATACTCGATTCTGCCCGACATAACAATATCACCTTGCGCAATGCACAGCGTAGTGTGGATGCCGCAGAACAGCAACGTAAGGAAGCATTTACCAAATACTTCCCCACCATCAGCGGCTCAGGTTTCTGGTTCAATGCCAACAAGGGCATGGCGAAGATGGACATCGACATGTCACAATTCATTAGTCCTGAAATCGCTACCGGCCTTGTTCAGTCGGGTGTACTTCCTGTAGAAGCCTTGGCATCGTTAGGACAACCTATCAGCATGGAACTGATGAAGAAAGGCGTGATGGGCAGTGTGATGGCCATGCAACCTGTGTTTGCCGGTGGGCAGATTATCAATGGCAACAAACTGGCCAAGGTAGGCGAAGACGTAAGCCGACTGCAACTGGAGCTCTCTGAGAATGAAGTAGAGAAAACAGCCGAGCAATACTATTGGCAGATTGTTTCATTGGAGGAGAAGCTCAAGACAGTTAACGCTGTGGAGACATTACTTAAAGACATCAACAAAGATGTGACCGTAGCTGTAAAGGCAGGCGTAGCCTTGCGAAATGATCTCTTGCAGGTGGAACTTCGTCAGAACGATGTAGAAAGTCAGAAGCTCACCTTGAATAACAACATCTCCATCCTGCGCATGGTCTTGGCACAGTATTGCGGACTACAAAGTACCGACTTTGTGTTAGACTATAACCCCGAGGTACTATCGCCCATGTTGGAGAAGCAAGACCACCAGCAGGCTTTGCTCAATACTCCAGAATACAAACTGTTGGACAAGCAGGTAGAAGCCACCGACTTGCAACATAAATTGGCCATAGGCAGTAACCTGCCTACCGTAGCAGTAGGAGCAGGACTTGTCTATCACAACTTATTGGAGTCTGGCCGCTCATTTGGCATGCTCTTGGCTACCATAAACATTCCTATTTCTGACTGGTGGGGAGGCTCTCATGCCATTAAGCGCAAGAAGATAGAGCGTCAGAAAGCCATTGACCAGCTGGCTGATAACTCCGAACTGCTGAAGATCAATATGCAGAGTGCATGGAACAATGTGCAAGAAGCCTACCAACAGCTCGGCATAGCCGAACGCAGCATCGAGCAAGCCACTGAGAACTTACGCCTTAATCGCGACTTCTACCAGGCCGGCACCTGTACGATGAGTGATTTGTTAGAGGCACAACTACTCTACCAGCAAGCTCTTGACAAACGCACAGATGCCTACACCAACTACCAAAATAAACTCTTGGCATACCGTCACGCAGTGGGTGAATAATGACCATAAAAAGGCCTCTTTTTAATCCATTTTGAAAGGAATGCCTTCTATCAGTCAACGGAGGCTTTGCTATCACCCGTTGCAGTATCTCCCATGAGGGAAAGGAGATATTACTATAGGGGTACGGCAGATACTGCGACGACCCGTAGCAGATACTGCGGCCAGTGGTAGGGAGCTTTCCGTCACCCAATAGCAAGCTTTACCGACACCCATAGCAGACTTTGCGACAAGAAAAAGAAGGCAGTGAAGTAAAAAACTCACTGCCTTCGCTATTATGAAAACAAACCTAAAGCATTCAAATCTTCGCCATTGCTTGTTCCAAATCGGCTATGATGTCATTCACATTCTCAAGACCAACAGAGAGGCGAATCAAGTCTGGAGCAACGCCTGCCTCACGCAACTGCTCGTCACTAAGCTGGCGGTGGGTATGACTGGCTGGGTGAAGCACACAGGTACGTGCATCAGCCACATGAGTCACGATGGCTACAAATTCAAGGGCATCCATGAAACGCACTGCCTCTTCGCGTGTACCCTTTAAGCCAAAGGCAATGACACCACATGAGCCATTGGGCAAGTATTTCTGTGCCAGGTCGTAATATTTATTACCTTTCAAACCACAGAAATTCACCCATGCCACCTTTGGGTTGGCCTCCAGCCATTCTGCCACCTTTTGTGCGTTCTCACAATGGCGAGGCATACGCAGGTGTAGCGTTTCCAAGCCCAAGTTGAGTAGGAAGCAGTTCTGAGGTGCTGGGATAGAGCCCAAATCACGCATCAACTGTGACACCAGCTTGGTGACATAGGCCTTCTTACCAAAAGCCTTCGTATAGGTAAGACCATGATAACTCTCATCGGGTGTAGTGAGACCAGGGAACTTATCGGCATATGCCTCCCAGTCGAAGTTGCCGCTATCAATCACAGCACCGCCCACCTGGGTAGCATGACCATCCATATATTTGGTAGTACTATGCGTCACGATGTCGCAACCCCACTCAAACGGACGACAATTAATAGGGGTAGCAAAGGTATTATCCACTATCAGTGGTACCCCATGCTTGTGGGCCATCTTGGCGAATCGTTCAATGTCGAACACATTGCCACCGGGGTTGGAGATGGTTTCGCCAAAGAAGCACTTGGTATTGGGTTGGAAAGCAGCTTCAATCTGCTCATCACTCCAGTCGGGGTCGATAAACGTACACTCAATGCCTAATTTCTTGAGTGTCACACCAAAGAGGTTAAAAGTACCACCATAGATGGTGTTAGAAGTAATGAAATGATCGCCAGCTTGGCAGATATTGAATATCGCATAGAAGTTGGCTGCTTGACCAGAGGAGGTAAGTACACAACCCACACCACCTTCCAACTCGTTGATCTTGGCTGCCACAGCATCATTGGTGGGATTGGCGAGACGGGTATAGAAATAGCCTTCGGCCTTGAGGTCGAACAAATCAGCCATTTCTTCGGTACTGCTATACTTGAACGTAGTACTCTGATAAATAGGCAATACACGGGGTTCACCATTCTTGGGCTTCCAGCCTCCCTGAACGCAGATAGTCTCTAAATTCTTCTTCATATTATTTGTATTATTTACTTTCATCACAAATCGTTGGCAAATATAGTAATTTTTTCTATCTTTGCACGCTATTAAAACAAATCATTACAATAGAAATGGAAAAAGTAGTAAGCGGAATACGTCCTACAGGGAACCTGCACTTAGGTAATTATTTCGGAGCAGTAAAGAGTTTCGTGGCCATGCAGGGCCAATATCAATGTATGTTCTTCATTGCCGACTGGCATTCATTGACCACGCATCCCAAACCTGAAAATATACAGAACAGTGCACGTACCATCTTAGCAGAGTACCTGGCTTGTGGTATTGACCCACAGAAAGCTCCTATCTATGTACAAAGTGATGTAAAAGAAACACTGGAGCTGTATCTGTACCTGAACATGAACACTTATCTGGGTGAACTGGAACGCGTGACCACCTTCAAGGAGAAAGCACGCAAACAACCTGATAACGTGAATGCCGGACTGCTGACCTACCCTACTTTGATGGCTGCTGATGTGTTGCAACACAGGGCACACAAGGTACCTGTAGGCAAGGATCAGGAACAGAATATGGAGATGATGCGCAAGTGCGCTCGCCGCTTTAATAATATATATGGTATAGAGTTTTTCCCAGAACCTCAGAATTTCTACTTTAACGCGACTGCACTTAAGGTACCTGGATTGGATGGCAGTGGCAAGATGGGCAAGAGCGAGGGCAACTGCATCTATTTGCGTGATGACGACAAGACCATCCGCAAGAAAGTGATGAAAGCCGTGACCGATAACGGTCCACAGGAACCTAACAGCAAGCGCCCAGAGGTGATAGAGAACCTGTTCACTTTCTTGAAGATTGCTTCCACACCAGACACCTATCAGTATTTTGACGACAAGTGGAACGATTGCACCCTGCGATATGGCGACCTGAAGAAGCAGATTGCAGAAGACTTAGTAAACATTATAGCTCCTATCCGCGAGAAAATTGAGGAATACAGTGCCAATACTGCTTTACTGGACAAGATTGCCAAGGAGGGAGCCGACCATGCTCGCCAGAGTGCATCGGAAACGCTGAACGAAGTACGAAAGATTATTGGTTTCAGGATTTATTGACATCCTTCCTTCCAATATTATGACTGAAATTCAAATACGACACTCAACACCCGATGACCTGTCCACCATTCTCGCACTGATAGAGGATGGCAGAAAGATTATGAGGAGTGATGGGAACATGCACCAATGGAATGGAGACAGTCCTTCGACGAAGCAGATAATAAAGGATATAGAAAACGCCAATAGTTATTTGTGCCTAGAGGATGGGAAAGCCATAGGCACATTTGCTTTTATCCCAGGTCCTGATGTTACCTATAATAAGATATTGGACGGTGCATGGATAGAAGATGTGAAACCCTACTTTGTGATACACCGTATGGCCAGCACACCTGACAGTCATGGCGTTTTCTCAGCTGCCATGAATTATTGTTTTCAAGTGACGGACAATATCCGAATAGACACACACCGTGATAACCACATTATGCAACATAACTTGCTGAAACACGGTTTTCAGTATTGTGGGATTATTTACTTATTGAACGGTGACGAACGATTGGCGTATCAGAAAATAGTATAAACAATGCTCCCCGTCTTTTTGGCGGGGAGCATTAGTTTTGTTAGATACCTAAAGAAGCACGTACAGCTTCAATCTTCTTAGCTGCTGCCGCATCGGCTTCCACATAGTCAGCTGCACTCTTGAGAGTGCCCTTTACCTCCATGTAGAACTTAATCTTTGGTTCGGTACCAGAAGGACGTACACTTACCTTGGTGTTATCCTCAGTGTAGAACTGCAGTACATTTGATGTGTCAGGCATATCCATATCGGATACCTTACCTGTCGCATCGGTCTGCTTCAAAGTCTTGTAGTCCTTCACCAGTGTAACCTTAGAACCAGCCAGTTCCTTCGGACTGTTTTCACGAAGGTTCACCATCATCTGTTGGATTTCCTCAGCGCCACTCTTACCTGGCTTCACCACGTTAACCGTATATTCCTTAGAGAAACCATACTCAAGGTAGATATCCATCAACACCTCATAGAGCGTCTTGCCTTTATCCTTAGCCCAAGCACAAATTTCTGCCAACAGGGCGCAAGCAGAAACAGCATCTTTGTCGCGTACAAAATCCTCAGCCAAGAAGCCATAGCTCTCTTCGCCACCACCGATGTACTGCTTCACTCCTTCTGACAAACGGATCTCTCGAGCAATCCACTTGAAGCCCGTGTAGCAGTCGCGCATCTCTATATTGTTCTTCTCAGCAATCTGACGGATAACCTCTGTGGTCACGATGGTCTTCACCACAAACTCATTACCCACCATCTTGCCTAACTTCTTACGATTAGTGATGATGTAGTAGAGGAAGAGTAAGCATGTCTGGTTACCATTGATAAGCACCCACTCGCCCTTGTCGTTCTTGCAAGCCATACCCACACGGTCAGCGTCAGGGTCACTGGCCATTACGATGTCGGCATCAATCTCCTTTGCCAACTTGATAGCCAATGTCAAAGCCTCGGCATTCTCTGGGTTAGGACTGACAACGGTGGGGAAGTCGCCACTCTTAACCATCTGCTCGGGTACACAATGCACATTCTCAAAGCCCCACAGCTTCAGTGACTGAGGAATGCCATTCATACCTGTTCCATGCAACGGAGTATAAACGATGCTCAAGTCCTTTTGACGCTTGATAACATCAGGATCAATGCAAATGGTATGTACCTGGTCCCAATAAATCTTGTCGATATTAGCACCGATAATCTCTATCAAGTCAGGATTTCCCTCGAACTTGATATCTTGTACCTTTACTTTGCCTACTTCGTCAATAATGCCCTTGTCGTGCGGAGCCAACACCTGTGCACCATCTTCCCAATAAGCCTTGTAGCCATTGTACTCACGAGGGTTATGAGATGCTGTGAGGTTAATACCAGCTTGGCAGCCCAAGTAACGGATAGCAAAACTCATCTCTGGCGTAGGACGCATGTCGTCAAAGAGATAAACCTTGATGCCATTAGCCGAGAAAATATCAGCCGACTTCTTAGCAAAGAGGTCGCTATTGTTACGACAATCGTAACCAATGGCCACAGAAATCTGGTCTCTGTCTTTGAAGTTTTTCTTAAGATAATTGGCAAAACCCTGCGTAGCAGCACCCACCACGTAGATATTCATACGGTTAGTACCGGCTCCCATGATGCCACGCAAGCCTCCTGTACCGAATTCCAGATCACGATAGAAGCATTCTATCAGCTCTGTCTTGTCGGGGTTATCCAGCATCCTTTTCACTTCAGCCTGAGTTTCGGCATCATAAGCCGGGGTAAGCCACTGCTGGGCTCTCTCAGTAACCTGTTTGATTAATTCCTGGTTTTCCATGATACTTTATTTATTGTTAATATTTAAGGCATTTTATAACGATCTCCTGTCTGACGAGCAATTTCCTGCTTTAATCCTTCTGGGAATCCCGGACGTACCAATCTCCTATCAACCTGTTTGGTATTCTTGCCAATATATGTAGTGGTTGGCATTTTCTTCACTACACCATCGTTATATTTCACCACGAGGTATTCGCCCAACTTCTTCCATACATCGATGGTATTCATCGCCATCATATTGGTGTAGTTGGTGAGATAAGCCTTTGCCTTGGCAGAATCTTCCTTATAAAGCTCTAACGCCGTAGCCTCAATAGCATCCTGGGCCTGAAAGAAGGTATTCTCCAAATCGCCCTGTATAGCCTTCACATCCTCAATCATCAAATCATAGCGAGGATAAACCATATTAGCTACCCAGTTCATTATCCAGAAAGCGGAATTAAATGAGAAAGTAACAGCATCGGCACCATCAATACCATCCTTGTAACAGGTTGGTACTACATCTGTACAGCAATATACAGGAGTAAAAACTGTCATGTTGGCATCATCGCAACCAAACCAAAATACACCACCTACAGCATCCACCATATTAGAGCGCAACTGAGATACAAATACCCAAGCCGACTGCTGGGTAGAGATGGGACGCTCGTTGAAATACTGCGTTCCATTCACCTCAAAAGACAGGGGTGACAGACGATAAGGCGTGTGGTAAGCACCAGCGCCCACATCTTGTGTAATATCTAATGCAGTGCCTTCATAATGGTCACGCATCATATTCTGCACATCCTGCAAGGTAAGTTTCTTGTTGGGTTTCACATAAAGCGGCATTGGCTCTGAAGAATTGCCTAAGATATAAGGAAGAAACTCGCCACCTCGGTCAGTATAACGATTATAAAAACTCCATACACGTGCTTCGCAATAACGCAAACCTCCAAAGTCCAATGGGTTATATGTATTTGCAAAATCAAAATCTTTGTTGACCCCATTGAAGTAACCTTTCTCGCGAGCAAAAGAGATTACGTCGGATGCGTACATCACATTCTCCTTATCATCCATATTGAACTTATGAATGCGGCTCTGGTTAGCATGTGCAGCTATGCAGTCATCAGGTATTCTCATGGCCACCCAAACAGCACCACGATTGCCTGTACCTTTGCCTATCATCTCCATGATCCATGCCTCATTGGGATCAGCAATAGAAAATGACTCGCCACTGCTGGCATAGCCATATTGCTGAACCAAGTCGGTCATGATACGAATCGCCTCACGGGCAGTTCGTGAACGTTGCAGGGCAATATATATCAATGATCCATAGTCAATGATTCCGTTCTTATCCACCAGTTCTTCACGACCGCCAAAAGTAGTTTCGCCAATGGATACCTGAAACTCATTCATATTGCCTATAACATTATAAGTCTGTGCTACCTGGGCAATCTGACCATGATAGGTACCATCATCCCAGTCATAGATATCAATCATCTCCCCTTTCTCGTGTGTTCCAGCAGGAGAATGATATAAATATCCAAACATGCCGTAAGAGTCAGCTGAGTAAGAAATCATCACCGATCCATCGGCAGATGCGTTCTTGCCGACAATCAAGTTAGTACACGCCATAGCGTTGATGGTGGCTGCAAATATAGCCAGCAATGCGATTGTGAGTCGTTTCATATTTACCATGTAAAATTATAAGTTTCAGTAACTGTATTGCCACATTCATCAGTGGCAGTGAAAACCAATTCATGTTTACCTCCCTTATGCACATGCTCTGGGTCGAGATAGCATACTATATGGTTATTCACAGAATTGTATTTTCCAAACAAAGCATATTGACCATCTATCGTACCCCGATAGCTGCTAATGCCTGTATGTTCATCCTTTACTTGAAAAGTTATGGAACCATTTCTGCTCCATTGTTGTGGATTCAATGGTTTCACCACCGGTGGAATCGTATCAACACCCACAGTAAAAGTACCTATCTCACGTACTTTTGCTTTCATATATCCATCTTCATACTTTCCACCTAAGCTATATCGTTTTCCTTTACTATCAACCCCCGCCACATAATACTTACTCATATCTTCAACTGGCATCTGAGTAAGACCGATACTGAGGTCTGCATAATCATGTAATGCAACGGTCTGCTTACTCAACTGATAGGTAAAAGCAACGTCTCTGTTGTCTTTACTCACTTTATAATCCAAATAGAGATCATCATATAATCTGCCACGGGGTACTACCATATCAATACCAGGCTGTTGAAGGATATTCACCTCATTCCAATGGAATACCATTTGTTCGTCATCGTCCTCAACAGGTATATCCTGTTGCTTACCTACGATGGTAAACTCAGCCTTTGAGGTATTACCCAGTCCGTCAGTTAAGGTATAGATCAATTGATAGGGTCTTTCCTCATCAATTGTCAGCAAGCCACGATTGCCATTACTTGCCTTCAACATGCGTAATTTGTTGCCAGGTTCTATGAATGATTTCATATATTGACCTGATGTCCATGAGTTGATGTATCGATGCTCACTTTCAGCAAAGCGTGACACATCACTACGGAATACTTCCTCGCCATCGACCTCCAACACCAGTAACTTCACACCATAACGATTGCTGACAGTCTCCATGTGGTCATAGGCCTTCAATCCTACACCTATGATACCCCATGCAGTGATAGGTTTCTGGGGGGGCTTGGCATTTATTGGATATGTCTTGTCTTTGGTCTGACCATCTACTACTCCCTTTCCGTGTTGTGGGAAAACCATAAAACTTTCAGCTGATGGCGCCGTATGGTCTTTCACGGCATGTTGGAAGAAAGACAAAGGGTCAACAAACTCATCAGTCTTCAGTTCCACCACATCCAAGTGGAGATGTGGACCGAATGAATAACCCGTATTACCGCTATATGCTATTACATCTCCAACTTTTACTGGATACTCCCCTTCTTCCGGTATGATATCCACCTCCCACTGTTCATGTTCGTATTGCCACTGCTTAACACGCTCATCAATTTCAGGGGTAAACTTGCTCAGGTGACGATATATCAAATAGTAGCCATTGTCATAGGTGACATTCAGCACGTAACCAGACCCTGTGTTCACACGAATACGGGAAATAAAGCCATTGGCCTGTGCTTTTACAGGCTTACCAGTGGCACCTTGGGTCTTAAAATCCAACCCTCCATGAAAATGATTAGCACGAATCTCGCCAAAGTTTCCAGAAAAGACTATAGGGAAATCAAACGGAGGCTGGTAAACATCAGTAACACCTTGCGCCATTAACGCAAGGTTCAACAAAACCAGCATCCCTGTCAAATATATAGTCTTCATGTAATATCTACTACATTTTATCTTACAAATATAAGGATATTCCTCTAATAAATGAAATGCAGAAAGATTTTTATGAAAAAAAAGCTAAAAAGGGATGTTCTCAGAATGTATAGTTAGCTCCTAACATCATCCACCTTCCTGGTTGTGGGACATTGCCATAGTCATTGTAAATCTTATCAAACAAGTTGTTAACCTCAAAATAGAGTTGGTAATGTTTAGCCTTCCATGATAATCGGGTATCAACCAATGAATAGGAGCCATAGGGCTTCACCGCACCTGTAAGGTCTTGATAGTTACCTTTTCTTTCCTGATAACGATAGGATATATGCAGGGACAAATGCCTCAACAGCTGCAAATCCGCTTGCATTACCAGTTTATGTTTCAGGTATTCCAATGCGTATTGCGACTGCAAATATGGCTCCAGGTCTTTGTCTTGGTCAATGTAGCTATAGCTAATACTAAATTGATGCAAGAAATGCTGAGCTGGCAAGAGATGTAAGAAATCAAGAACCAGACTGGCCTCAACACCCAAGGCATTGAGTTTGGTGTGGTTGACTGATTGCCATACAGCATCCTCGCCTTGGCGGGTATCCTTGATCCAATCAATCATATTGATACCATGATGGTGATAAACACTGACGCTACCTCTCAAACCACCAGACAGATATTTTACCCCTGCCTCATAGGCCTGCATCTCCTCTGGCTTCAGGTATTTATCAGCCTGATGTCCACCTACAGAATAATAGAGCTCAGTAAATGAGGGCATACGTAATGAGGTATTAAAAGAGGCATAAACCTTAAAGTGACGAGAAAACTGCCAACTGGCGTCTATGCCAGGATACAGTCGGAACGGCATCTCGTTCCATGTATTCTTTACAGCTATCACACCCGCACTTAGAGTAAAATTGTTGAGCAACAGGTTGTGCTCCAAATGAAAGCTGAGGTTACTGCGATTCAAGCCCACAGAATATTGTCTGTCTGTGCCACGAATGGTCAACGGCTTTTGCAATGGTTCACCTAAGTTGGTACTCACGATATCTTCATTTCGGAACTCGGCACCAAAGGCTGTCTTTCCTAACGGCCACTCAATGTAGCTGTTAAGGTTGATACCAAACACATCTGTACGGTGATAGTTAAAAGGCACCTTTACCTCACTTCCACGGAAGAGTTCGAAACGATCGTGAGAACGGTTCCAATAAATGGAGGGCTTAAAATGGAACAGTCCTTTGGTCTCTGCCTGTACAGCAGTAAATATTTTTGAAGTATGTTCAAACTGGTCATCATACTTTGCGCTCCAGAAAGTATTGGAGCCAAAGTTCTTATTACTAAATCCGGCATGCCATAAAAGGGAGAGGTCGGCATTTTCATATCGTCCTTGGTAAAAGAGTTTCAACGTATTGAAATCACTATTGAGTGCTCCTGCCTGACTACGGCTATATCCATCACTGCGTGTATATGAGGACGAAAATTGATTATGTAGTTTATTGCTTGGCAGGTTCACCCTACCACCACCAGAAACATAGCCGAACGAGCCAGCTTCGACATGCACATTGCCACCTGTCTGGGTGTCTTTACGGGTAACAATGTTGATGGCACCCACCAAAGACGATGTGCCATACACACGTCCGGCAGGTCCTTCGAGAACTTCTATGCGTTCAATATCAGAAATGTCAACTGGGAAATCGGCAGCGTTATGTCCCGTCTGAGGGTCGTTGATGTTGATGCCGTTAAGAAGAATGGTGATTTGTTCGTTGGTTCCACCTCGAACACTGATGTCAGTTTGGGATCCGATGGGGCCTCGCTGGCGGACATCAACGCCAGCAGCGAATTTTAGTAAATCATTCACACTTTGCGCAGGAGCAGTAGCAATGGCCGCACGATCCAGCACAGTAACCAATCGTGCCGACTGCCCAAGGGTGAGCGGTGCACGACTACTGGTCACTTCCACCTCCTCTAATTCGTATAGCTTTTCTTGACCCTGTAACGGAGTCATTGCAACCTGTGCCGAAGCTGTGTCAGGTGTTGCAAATGTCAACGTTGCCACTGACAACACACCAATGGTAACCTCTATCTTCAGGCTATTAAATGCAGCAAACGGACTGTTTTTGAATTGGCGGAAACGAACAGCCTTTTTTCTTATCTGAAATAACTTTCCTTTCATCCAACAAAAAGAATTCTAAGCACATAAGCACAGTATAGGCACCATGCAGGTTTATTCTTCCACTATATAGTTCTTGGCAATAGCCGTAAACGCAGTCACTTGTTCATCCATCCATGAATCGGGCATACCCAGTTCTGATGCCATCACCTTTGCCACCATAGGTGCTACTCTCAAAGCCTCACGCGCGTCAATAAACAACAGACGTACCCTACGTGCCAACACATCGTCCAACGTGCGTGCCATCTCATACCTAACAGCCCAAACTACCTCTCCATAGGTATAGTCATATTTAGGAGAAATCTTTTCAAGATACATAGGATTATCCTGCTCCAGTTGATGAAGAGCAACCTCGTCACTACCATATATATAATAATGATTGGAAAGATCGGGATTGGGCCGCCAACCATGAATCTTGAGATGCTTGGTTACACACTTGCGCTTATCCACCAGCTTCATGGCGATAGCCTTGTCAATGGTATCTTCAGCCATCAACCTATAGCTTGTCCATTTACCACCAGTGATGGTTATCAGGTCATTATCAGAAACGATTATCTTATGACTACGGGATATTTCCTTGGCACTTTTCCCTTCTTTCTTCGGAGCAGCCAAAGGTCTTTGTCCTGCAAAAACACCGATAATATCTTTTCGAGTAGGAGCAGGTACCATATATAATCCTGCCGTTTGAAGAATGAAATCTATCTCTTCTTCCAAAGCACAAGGTTCGCTTTCAGGATGGTCACGCAACACATCAGTAGTGCCCACTACCACTCTGTTGTGCCATGGAACAGCAAACAGCACCCTACCATCACTGGTTTTAGGTACCATCAACGCATCATTGCTTTGAAGGAATTTCATATCCAACACAAGATGCACTCCTTGACTGGGTTTCACCATTGGCTTATGTCCAGCTGAATCTAACTTCATCACCTCATCCACAAAGATGCCTGCCGCATTGATCACTGCTTTGGCATGAAGTTCATAGCTATCGCCAGACTCCTTATCAACAACTCTTACACCACTTATTTTACCTTGAGCATTGTGCAATATGTCAACAACTTTCATGTGATTAATTGACACACCACCATGTTCAATACATGTTTCAGCAAGATTAATTGCCATACGGGAGTCATCAAACTGTCCATCATGATAAACGATACCTCCCTTTAAACCTTGTTTCTTTATAGCAGGCAACCTGTTCAACACACTCTTTTTACGGATAAACAAGGAATGGCCATAGCCAAATCCCCATGAGAGCATGTCATAAAAAGTTAGGCCACAGAAATACAAGAAATTATCCCACCATGTGTAATTAGCTATTACAAATGATTGATTCTTGACCAAATGAGGAGCATTAGCTTTCATACGCCCTCTCTCATGCAATGCTTCCAGCACCAGCATCACATCGCCTTTTTGGAGATAACGGACTCCTCCATGTACCAATTTTGTACTACGGCTTGACGTACACTTTGCAAAGTCATCTTGTTCCAGAAGAACTACCTGATAGCCTCTTGAAGCAGCATCAACTGCACAACCTAAGCCCGTAGCTCCTCCTCCAATAACAATAAAATCCCAGACTTTATTGTTATCCTGGATCTTTTTTATCTGCTCATCTCTTTTCATAGTCAATAGATTAAAAAAACAGTTACGATAATAAGAGAATCGCAACTGTCTTTTACTTTTTTATCAACCTTAATCCATTTCTGTCGGGGTACCAAGATTCGAACTTGGGACCCCCTGCTCCCAAAGCAGGTGCGCTAACCGGACTGCGCTACACCCCGAAGGCTTTTTTAGAAAAGCGTTGCAAAGGTAAAACTAATTTTTCATACGTGCAAGCGTTCTCTCACTTTTTTTCAAAAAAACTAATGCCAACAAACAATCCACATCTAATATTTATCAATTTCTGTCTTCACTTTTTTTACAAACGTGGATGCAGAAATAGTTGGCAACATCATTTCATCAAAAGTATTGAGTATCTTATCTAATCGCTTTAAAGCTGTTGGTTTCAACTCTTTTCGTAGTATTTTAATCTTTTCATAATCTTGGATACCAGATACCAAGCGTTCAAATCGAATACTGGTACGTGCTCCTGGATATACCAAATATGTATCGCCTGCAGCCCATGTGATATAGCGGCTATCAAGCAAGGGCTCTTGTACCCAACTATTGAAAGCCCAACGGAGATAGCCGTCCAAATCGGATTTCACTGCATACAATCCCAGCCACTCTGCTTCAGCGGGAGCACTAAACGTAAATGTATTGGGATATGCTTCAGCACAACATGTGTAGAATGTAGTTATCTTCCCTTCTTTACGGCGTTTCTCGATAACATCATCGGCCCATTTTTGGCTCATAGTGATGCAATAATCATTGAGTTCATCTACCAACTCATCATAAAGATTGCCAGCCATCGAAATCTTAAATTCAGGATCAGCCTTGCGAATCACTTTAAGTGTCTTCAACATAACATCGATTGCTCTCTCATCCATGGCTATATGAGTTATGTTAAACCATCCTTTCTCACGCAAATGTTTAGCAAAGGCAGAAAGCATAGCAGTCCACATCTCATCGTAGGCAGCATCACCAGGCTCGGCATGTAAACATTTAAAGGAGTTGGTTGCCTGATCAAAATATAGGAAGGATAACGCCCATGGAACCATTGAATAACAGCCAATCTCTTTTGTGACTCCCATGTCCATCATAAACTGAACCCATTTGTCAAACACGGCAAAATCAAAAGACCATGTACCATCAAGTTTCTTTATCCAAGTTACCATCGACTCGAAAAAGTCAAACGTTTGGCCATTCCATGGTTTGTGCATAATAGAAGCAGTGATTACCTTTCCACCAGCCTGTTGATAGAGTTTCATAATAGGTTTCATCGCTTCCATATGAGCATCACTCCATGGTTCCACTTGATAATAACGTGCTACTGCATAAGGATTCTGCCACAAATCAAGATGATAAGTCCAATCTTCGGGGGAAGGCAACACATGATTCTTCACATGCAGCCTAAGAGTTAACTTGTCTAGGACGTCATTACCGTCCATAACAGTTACAGTTCCTACATAGTCTCCAGCTGATATGTCTTGTGGCACCCATACACGTATCCATCCTGCTTGAGTATTATATGCCTTAACTTCAACCTCTGTTGCTAAGTGATCAATTACATCAGCAACTAATGTTGAATCCCACATAGTTGCATCTGGGCGACTACTACAGCCACTTTTACCATCTTTATTCAATTCATCAGTCATGACATAACGAACAAATCCTTTCAACAATCGATCCTGACCAATAACTGTTCCTTGTCGTGAAACAAGATCTGATACTTCAAACTTTAAACTTTGGATATGCTTATTACCATATGCCACAAACTGAGCATGAACTCTTTCACCTTTCCAAGCAGTAACATCTATTGACTTTGCTTGTAAAAACCGTGGTGGTTCTTCTTGTTTATAGCGTTCATCAATAGATCCCCATAAAACATGCTTTCCATCTATACCATTCCATAATTTAAAATTAATAGGTACAGGGTTCTCCAATTCATGGTATTCTTTGAGAGGATATTGTGGCTGACCTGTATTTCTACCAGTATGTGTAACCCCAAAGTTCTGAGCCATTACACCACAAGATGAGAGAAGAAGTAAAGTAACAAACAGATATTTATAAACGATATAATGATTCATGATGAAGATAGATTAAGGTTTATACGCATCAAAGGTAAACAATTGTTTTTAAATAAAAAAGCTGAGGGAGGAGAAATTCACATTCCCCCTCCCCCATTCACTACAACATCTAATTCAAAAACTTACAGAGAGATTTAATATGTTTTGCCTGTTATTATTCAATCGCAAAGATAAACACGATTTTTTTAAAAACAAAATATTTCCCCAAAAAATAATAGATATCACACTTTTTTTAATGAATGATGTCTAATTTGCGGAAACATTTTGCTAAATGTTCAACTGCATAGTCAATTTGTTCCTTTGTATGAGTAGCCATCAAAGCCACACGCACCAATGTATCCTGTGGAGCACATGCAGGTGGGATAACAGGGTTAATGAAGATACCTTCATCGAAAGCGGCCTTGGTAACAGCAAATGTCTTATAAGTATCGCGAACATACAGAGGAATAATCGGTGACTGAGTATCACCTATCTCAAATCCCGCATTACGGAACTCACTTAAAGCATAGTTGGTAATTTCCCACAACTTCTCCTGACGTTCTGGCTCATTCTGTATAATATGAAGAGCCTCAATGGTAGCAGCTGTAGCAGCTGGAGTGCTACTTGCTTGGAAGATATAAGAGCGTGCACTATGGCGTAATGTATTAATAACAGCAGACTCAGCAGCCACAAAACCTCCCAGAGAAGCAAGTGACTTACTGAATGTACCCATAATCACATCAACTTCATCAGTTACGCCAAAATGGTCACAAACGCCACGTCCTTGCTTGCCAAAAACGCCAATTCCATGGGCTTCATCTACATAAACACAAGCATTATACTTCTTCTTCAGTCGGATAATTTCCGGCAAATTTGCCAAATCACCTTCCATGGAAAATACGCCATCAACAACGATTAACTTAATAGCATTGGGCTCACACTTCTTGAGTTCCTTCTCCAATGCTTCCATATCGTTATGCTTGTACTTTAATTGAGTGGCAAAAGAAAGGCGACGCCCATCAACTATTGAAGCATGATCGCGGTCGTCGCAAATAATATAATCCCCACGTCCTACCAACTGAGGAATAACACCTTCATTTACAGTAAAACCTGTAGAGAAACACATCGCTTCGTCCTTACCCAGGAAGGCAGCAAGTTCTTTCTCAAGCTGAACATGTATATCAAGTGTACCATTCAACAGACGTGATCCAGCACAACCTGTACCATATTTTTTTGTTGCCTCTATAGATGCGTCAATAATTCTCTGATCATAAGTTAAGCCAGTATAGGCATTTGAGCCAAACATTAGGACTTTCTTGCCGCTCATCATGACTTCAGTGCCCTGATGACTGTCAATCTCTCGGAAATAAGGGTAAACGCCCTTAGCCTTGTAATACTGAGGTTCTTGGTATTTACCTAACTTCTCTGATAGTAAGCTCATTTTCAATAATTCTTTTAATTCAACAGTTAATTATCTTCATAACAAGACTGCAAAATTACAAAAAATAGTTTGTATCATTGCACACTTTTATAAAAAAAGTGAATTCTAACATCAATTTTTCTTCAAAGAAGCATTTATCGAGTCTATATATGCCAACATTTCATCTTTCCCAACTCCACTAAGAGAGGAAGTTACAAAATATGGTGGCAACTCTTCCCACTGTTCTTTTAGTTTCTCGAGATATACTTTAACATTGCTTTCAGTTCGTGACTTAGACTGTTTATCTGCTTTAGTGAAAACAATGGCAAAAGGAACTTGGTTTTCGCCCAGCCAATTCATAAAGTTCATGTCTATCTTTTGTGGCTCCAAGCGGCTATCAATCAGAACGAAAAGACAGGTCATCTCCATACGGTTCTCGAGATAAGATCCAATGACTCGCTGAATGTCAGCAACACCTTTTTTCCCACGATTGGCATAGCCATAACCGGGTAAGTCCACCAAATACCACTGCTTATTAATTAGAAAATGATTGATAAGCAAAGTTTTACCTGGGGTAGAAGATGTCATCGCCAGCTTCTTAAAGCCTGTAAGCATGTTGATAAGGCTTGACTTCCCCACATTACTTCTACCTATAAAAGCATATTCGGGTAGTCCCGTCTTAGGGCATTTGTTTACATCAGTATTACTAATAACAAATTCGGCTGTCGTTATCTTCATAATTTCTTATTTAATAAACCTATCATAATATCTGCGAGGCGATGTTTAACTTCCTCCATAGGAACAAGAGTTTTTAATTCTTGAGCAAGGGATGTTACGCCCTTATCTATGAATCCACAAGGGTTGATATAGCTGAAATAGCGAAGATCAGTATTCACATTCAGTGCCAAGCCATGCATGGTAACATATCGGCTACTCCTCACCCCAATGGCACATATTTTCCTTGCTCGGGGGGTATCTATATCCAACCAAACACCAGTAGCCTTTTCCATTCTCGTAGCTTGAATACCATACGATGCACACAAAAGAATGACAGCTTCTTCTAACAAATAGATATACTCCTTCAGACCTAAACGATATCTTTCCAAATCAAGGATGGGGTAACAAACCAACTGTCCAGGACCATGATATGTTATATCTCCTCCCCTGTCAATATGAAAAAAAGAAGCTCCAATCAGTTGTAATTGCTGTTCTGAAATCAGTAAGTTGTTAGCTTTGCCACTTCGTCCCAGTGTGTACACATGAGGGTGTACACAAAAGATAACTCTATCAACAGCTTCCAATTCCCCAGACACTTTCTGTTCAAGTCGCTGTTTGAAAAGAATCTCTTGCCTCTCCCACGCATGAGCATAATCAACGAGGCCCCAATCTTCTGTTACCAAAAATCCCATGTTTTTTTTGTTTGCTCATTGCAAAGATAAGAAAAAAAATTCGTATCTTCGCTATCTGAATATGCTTATCCATTTAAACAGCAAATGGCATGAAAAAACAAATTGTTATTACATTCTTCGTTATGCTTACTTTCGGCATCTATTTTTGTGCATGCAAGCAAGAGAGCAGATTAGTAGGCAACTTAAAGTTTGACAATATCACACTTGAGGAAAGCCAGCATCTTTTTGATGACGCCAGTAAGCCAGAAGCAAAAATGAAGATTAATTTTTCTTTCATCAAGGAATCTTCTGATGAAAAGATGAAAGACAGTGTGAATCATATGCTACAAAAGTTGGTGTTTGGAGAGAAACATGCGACACAAGATCCACAGCAAGCTGTGAGACTTTTTGCTGACAATTACTTCTCCACCTATCATAAAGACCTGGAGCCCATGTATCGTGAAGAAAATACTGAAATGGGGGAAGCACCTAACGAAGTATGGTATTCATACGAATATGAGACAGAGACCAAAGTGGAGTATTACAACAAGCATCTACTCACCTATCGTTTTTATATGGAAGAATTTACAGGTGGTGCCCATCCTGTATATTTCACCTATTTCCAGAACATAGATCTACGCACCTTAAAACAGATTGAACTGAACGATTTGCTGATTGGTGAATACGATGATGAATTGACAGAGATGCTGATTGCCCAGCTGATGGAAGATGTAGGAGCTTCGACAAAGGAAGAGTTGGAAGAGTACGGCTATGGCACCACTGCTGATATCATCCCAACAGAAAACTTCAAGTTGACACCTGGTGGTATTTCATTCCTTTATAACATTTATGAGATTGCACCTTATGTGATAGGTCCCGTGGAGATTGATTTAAGCTTTAAGCAACTCGATCCTATTTTGAACACGGAGTATATGGTTGTTAAAGAACTAAGACAATAATTATTGATGGATAATTATCAATGGAAAATAATTAGCAAGTATTTCGAAGGACTGACGGCGGAGCAAGAACATCAGTTTGAAGCCTTGGGCGCTCTGTACGAAGATTGGAATGCTAAGATAAATGTGATTTCCCGCAAGGATATCGGCAATCTGTACGAGCATCACGTGCTACATTCGTTGGGCATTGCTAAAGTCATCAGCTTCAAACCCGGTACTAAGGTCATGGACTTAGGATCTGGAGGAGGATTTCCTGGCATACCATTAGCTATTTTATTTCCAGAGGTAAAGTTTCACCTGATTGACAGTATAGGTAAGAAGATACGCGTGGCTACCGAAATCAGTCAGAGCATCGGCTTGAAAAATGTTTCATTTGCCCATGAGAGAGCCGAGGAAGAAAAGGACAAGTTCGACTTTGTGGTGAGTCGTGCTGTGATGCCTATGGATGACTTGGTAAGACTTTCCAAGAAGAACATAAGCAAGAAACAACAAAATGCCCTACCAAATGGCATTATTTGCTTAAAAGGAGGAGAACTTCAACGAGAGATTTCACATCTCAAAGACAGAAGTCTTATATGGGATCTATCTGACTTTTTTGATGAATCTTATTTTGAAACAAAGAAAGTAGTATTTACAGCAATATGAAGATCAAGAGATTTGAATTTAACATGTTCCCAGTAAACAGCTATGTATTGTGGGACGATACCCATGAAGCGGTACTGATTGACCCTGGGTGTTATTACGAAGAGGAAAAGACCGCCTTGAAGGATTATATCAACAGCAATGAGTTAGTAGTGAAACACCTACTTAACACTCACCTGCATATAGATCACATCTGTGGCAATTCTTTTTGCGAGAGGACTTTTGGCGTAAAGAGCGAGGCTCATGAAGCCGACCTCTATTGGATTGAAGAGGCTCCCAAACAAAGTCGAATGTTTGGTGTAAGGTTGGATCAAGTTCCTTCCCCTCCCGCTGTTCATCTGCATGAAGGTAATTTTGTCACATTTGGTAACACTAAACTGGAAGTAATACATGTCCCAGGTCATTCACCCGGTAGCATTGTTTTCTATTGTGCAGCAGACAGTTGCCTCTTTTCAGGTGATGTACTGTTTCAAGGCAGTATAGGACGTGCCGACTTAGCAGGTGGAAATTTCGACACGCTGATCGAAGGCATTTGTGCTAAATTGTTTGTCCTGCCTGACGACACCATTGTTTACCCTGGACATGGAGCGCCAACCTCCATTGGCATCGAGAAAACAGAGAATCCTTTTTTTAGGATATAACCATTCTCCGAAGTTAGTAAAAACTATTATAACCTAAGAACTAAAATGAAAACTGACCTTTTGGTAAATCGTCATGTCGGCATCACAGAAACCGACGAGCAGTTGATGCTGCAAAAGATAGGAGTGAAAAGCATAGACGAGTTGATTGACAAGACCATCCCTGGTGACATCCGCATAAAGCAGCCATTAGACTTGCCTAAGGCTATGACTGAATATGAGTTTGCCAAACACATCAATGAGTTGGCAGCTATGAACAAGTTATATACCACATACATCGGCATGGGTTGGTATAACACCATTACACCAGCTGTCATCCAGCGCAACGTCTTGGAAAATCCTGTGTGGTACACCTCCTATACACCCTATCAATCAGAGGTATCCCAAGGCCGCCTGGAAGCATTGATCAATTTCCAGACAGCTATTGCTGACCTTACGGCTATGCCTTTGGCCAACTGTTCTTTATTGGACGAGGCAACTGCAGCTGCTGAAGCTGTAACGATGATGTACAACATTCGTTCCCGCGCCCAACAGAAGACAGGAGCCAACGTAGTGTTTGTTGATGATAGCATCTTCCCACAGACATTGGCAGTCATGAAGACACGTGCCATCCCACAAGGAATTGTTATCAAGACAGGTAACTATAAAACAGTAAGTTTGACACCCGACATATTTGCATGCGTCATCCAATATCCTAACGCTAACGGAAATGTAGAAGATTATCGTGCATTTGTTGAGCAAGCACATGCAGCCGACTGCAAGGTAGCTGTTGCAGCTGACATACTGAGTCTGGCATTGCTAACACCTCCTGGAGAATGGGGTGCCGACATTGTTTTTGGTAGTTCTCAGCGTTTAGGAACTCCCATGTATTATGGTGGTCCTTCTGCGGCTTTCTTCGCCACACGCGATGAGTACAAGCGTCAGATGCCAGGACGTATCATCGGTTTATCGAAAGACAAATACGGCAAGACCTGCTTCCGCATGGCCTTACAGACACGTGAACAGCATATTAAGCGTGAAAAAGCGACATCTAACATTTGCACCTCACAGGCATTGTTAGCGAGCATGGCAGGTTTCTATGCTGTTTACCACGGACAGGAAGGCATCCGCACCATAGCAGAACGCATCCATAGCATTGCATCGTTACTGGCAGAAAAGTTAGAATCATACGGCTACAAACAGTTCAACGAGCAATATTTCGACACGCTTCATTTAGGGCTACCCAAGGGAACAACAGTTGAGCAATTAAAGGCCGTAGCACTTCAGCATGAGGTCAACCTGCACTACTTCAGCAACGGCCATGTTGGTTTGAGCATTGATGAAACGACCGACATTGTAGCTGTCAACGAGCTGTTACGCATCTTTGCTACGGCTGCCCAGCATGAGTTTGAAGCCATCGACGACGTACCTGTTATTAATAATATAAATAAGGTGTTGTTGCGCACATCGCCCTACCTGACACATGAAGTATTCCAGAAATACCATACCGAAATGGAGATGATGCGATACATCAAGCGTCTTGATCGGAAAGACATTTCACTCACCCACTCTATGATTTCGTTAGGCTCCTGCACCATGAAGATGAATCCAGCCTCAGAGATGCTTCCTTTGAGTCGAGCTGAGTTTGCCAACCTTCATCCTTTGGTGCCAGCTGATCAAGCTGCTGGTTATCGCAAGCTGATAGATAATCTTTGCGAAGAATTGCAAATCATCACAGGGTTTGATGGCGTGACCTTACAACCCAACTCTGGTGCAGCTGGCGAATACACAGGCCTACGTATCATCCGCTCTTATTTGGAAAGCATCGGACAAAATCAAAGAAACATCATATTGATTCCCGCATCAGCACATGGCACCAACCCAGCATCAGCCGTACAGGCAGGTTTCACTCCTGTCACCGTTGCTTGCGACGAGAAAGGAAATGTAGATTTGAACGACCTACGCGAAAAGGCAGCAGCCAACAAAGAATTATTGGCAGCTTTGATGATAACCTATCCTTCTACCCATGGCATCTTCGAGGTAGAAATCAAGGAGATATGCAACATCATCCACGCATGTGGCGCGCAAGTCTATATGGATGGTGCCAATATGAACGCACAAGTAGGCATTACCAATCCTGGCACTATCGGTGCCGATGTTTGCCACTTGAACTTGCACAAGACCTTCTCTTCACCTCACGGAGGAGGTGGTCCTGGAGTTGGTCCTGTTTGCGTAAAGCAACATCTGGTGCCTTTCCTCCCAGGTCATCCGTTGTTCGGCAACGCCGCCAACGAAGTGTCAGCTGCACCTTTCGGCAGTGCAGGCATCTTGCCTATCGCCTATGGCTATATCCGCATGATGGGCACAGAAGGTCTAACCCGAGCCACCAAGATAGCTATCCTAAGTGCCAACTATATGGCAACTTGTCTTGAAGACACCTATGGTATCGTTTATCGTGGAGTAAACGGATTTGTGGGCCACGAAATGATTCTGGATTGCAGAAAGCTGCATGAAGAAGTGGGAGTGAGCGAAGCAGACATTGCCAAGCGATTGATGGACTATGGCTATCATGCTCCTACCCTTTCATTCCCTGTTCATGGCACACTGATGGTAGAACCCACCGAGAGTGAGAGTCTGGCTGAACTGGATAACTTTATCGAAGTGATGCGTACCATCTGGCAAGAGATAGAGGAAGTTAGAAACGGCATAGCTGATAAAGCCGACAATGTATTGGTTAACGCTCCTCATCCAGAATACGAAGTGGTGGCCAATGAGTGGAACCACAGCTATAGTCGTGAGAAAGCAGCCTATCCAATTGAGAGCGTGAAGGAGAATAAATTCTGGATCAATGTGGCTCGTGTAAACGACACGCTGGGCGACCGCAAGTTGCTGAGCACTCGCTACCAGTCGTTTGAAGAATAGATGAAAAGGGAATTATTCACTGATGCGAAGGGTTTCCACCTTTTTCAGGCGTTCCCTAAGCCTATCAAACTGACTCTTACGAATACGTAACGTCATTCGGCAATCGTTATCAAAGTCCTGGGATACAATCTCAGGACTTTCTTCTTTCACGATACGCATCACGTCATTCATAAATGGATATTCAAAAAAGAAAGAAATGTCAGCATCCACCGTCTTCTCAATGATATCCGCAGCATTCAAAGCTTCTTGAGCCGCTGCTTTATAGGCTACAATTAAGCCACTGGTACCCAACTTAATCCCCCCAAAATAGCGCACCACCACAATCAAGATATCTGTCAGGCCGAAAGAATTGATTTGTCCCAAGATGGGTTTTCCAGCTGTTCCACTAGGTTCCCCATTATCGTTAGCACGGAAGTCAGTACGCTCAGCTCCCAACATGTAAGCATAACAAACATGACGAGCGTCAAAGTACTTTTTCTCGTAGAACTTCAGGTGTTCCTTCACCTCATCAAGCGAACGTACAGGTATAGCAAAAGCAAGGAACTTACTCCTTTTCTCGGTGTAAGTTCCTTGAGCCAGTTTTGATATCGTCTTATAAGTATCGTCCATCACTTGTTCACCTGGAACTTGGTGATGCCATCGCGCAGGAAGCCAACAATCTGCTTCGCTGCTGCAATACCAGCATTGATGTTAGCCTCAGCCGTTTGAGCACCCATTTTCTTAGGTGTAGCAAAATAGCGACCAGCAAACTTAGCAGCAAATTCTTCAGCAGCGTCAGGAGCAATATCTGACACATACTTCAAATCCTCACGCTCCTCCATTAACTTGATAAGACCAGCCTCATCAATCACCTCCTTACGAGCGGTATTAATCAAGATACCACCCTTCGGTAAGCGATTCACCATCTCATAGTTGATAGATTTCTTAGTCTCAGGAGTTGCTGGGATATGCAGAGAAACGATGTCGCAAGCATCGAACAATGCCTCTGTAGAATCAACAGCATGCACGCCAGCTGCTTCAATGGCATCCTTTGGGCAGAATGCATCATATGCATAAATGTCCATGCCAAAACCCTCTGCAATACGTGCCACATTACGGCCCACATTGCCAAATGCCAAGATACCCAGCTTTTTGCCTTTCAGCTCAGTACCAGCCTTGCCATTATAGAAATTACGAACGGCAAATACCAACAAGCCAAACACCAGTTCAGCCACGGCGTTAGAGTTCTGACCAGGAGTGTTCATCACCACCACCTTGTGAGCTGTAGCAGCCGCTAAGTCCACATTGTCGTAGCCAGCACCAGCACGTACCACAATTTTCAACTGCTTGGCAGCATCCAACACCTCATTGTCAATAATATCACTACGGATAATCACTGCATCGGCATCCTTCACAGCCTCCAACAGCTGTGCCTTCTCCGTGTATTTCTCTAACAATGCCAGTTCATAGCCGGCACCTTCTATCTCCTGACGAATGCCGTCAACTGCCACCTTGGCAAACGGCTTCTCTGTTGCAATCAGTACTTTCATATAAAAAATCTTCAATGACCTATATTCACTTTTTGGAGTAGCGAGGGCAGAGCCAAGCTTGCTTGAGCTATGCCGAGTCGCGACAAAACTGGAGGCGAAGCTTAATGCTTCGACTCAAACAATTGCATGCAAGCCACCAATGCCTTCACACCTTCCAATGGTTGAGCATTGTAGCAAGAAGCACGGAAACCACCTACGTCACGATGACCCTTCACACCCACCATACCATTAGCCACAGCGAAGTCAAGGAATTCCTTCTCCAAATCCTTGTACTCGTCAGCCATCACGAAGCAGAGGTTCATCAGTGAACGGTCCTCAGGAACTACCGTACCACGGAACAGCTTGTTGCGGTCAATCTCATTATAAAGCATCTCTGCACGTTCCTTAGCACGACGATCCATCTCCTCTACGCCACCCGACTTCTTGATCCAACGCAGGGTCTCGAGTGCTGAATAGATAGGCACTACAGGAGGGGTATTGAACATAGAACCCTTAGAAACATGGGTGCGATAATCCAGCATCGTAGGAATATAACGGCTCACTTTGCCCAGCTCGTCATCCTTCACAATCACCAGTGTCACACCAGCCATCGCCAGATTCTTCTGTGCACCGGCATAGATACATTTATACTTCTTCACGTCTATTGGACGACTGAAGATATCTGATGACATATCAGCAATCATAGACACAGGCACGTCTAAGTCCTTACGAATCTCGGTACCATAAATGGTGTTGTTAGTTGTGATATGCAGATAGTCAACATCAGTAGGACAAGTCCAGCCCTTAGGAATATAGGTAAAGTTCTTATCAGCTGAAGAGGCTACTTCTACCACCTCACCAAAACCCTTAGCTTCTTTGAGCGCCTTTTTAGCCCAAACACCAGTGTTCAGGTAAGCAGCTTTCTTCTCCAGGAAGTTATAAGGTATCATGCAGAACTCCAGACTGGCACCACCACCCAGGAAGATTACCGAATAACCCTCTGGGATGTCGAGAATTTCTTTAATAAGAGCCACAGCCTCATCTACTACTGGCTGAAAATCTTTCGCACGATGGCTGATTTCCATCAGAGACAAACCAGAACCATTGAAATCAAGAATCTGTTGGGCAGTAGCCTCAATCACCTCACGTGGAAGGATAGAAGGTCCTGCATTGAAATTATACTTCTTCATAAAGCATTTGTTTATTTAATTAATCAGTTTTGTTTCCTTTTTTTATGAATTACGATGCGAAGTTAGCAATTTATTTGTTCATGACAAAGAAACACGAACTTTTTTATATTGCTTCTTCGATTATGGTTCGCATCCCTTTTATCTTCTCACCAGCTACCAATTTGAGCAACTGATTGACTTTCGCCCGTTTGACTGCCACAAATGCATAATGGTCTTTCACGTCCACCTGTCCTAAGTCATTTCTGTCCAGGCGACCTTTCTTATAAAAGAAGCCCACCACATCTACTTTGTTAAGTTTATCTTTCTTGCCTCGACCAATATAGATGGTAGCCCATTCCTGCTTAGGTGGCTTAGGCGTTTCTTCTGGCAATTCATACACGGGAGCATCGGCATCCACATAATCTGGTAGGTGTTCCTCTGGGCCAAGAATCATGTAAGCGCTTCCAGTGGCATCCCATCGTGCCGTGCGACCATTGCGGTGAGTAAAAGATTCCTCATTGACAGGCAGATGGTAATGGATCACATTGTCTATGCCAGGGATATCCAATCCACGGGCGGCTAAGTCAGTAGATATCAACACTGGGCATGTACCATTACGGAACTTGTATAGCGAACGCTCACGGTCATCTTGTTCCATACCACCATGAAACATGTCACAGGGGAAACGTTTGGCCTGCAAATAGCCCGTCACACGCTCCACACTCTCTCGATAGTTTACAAATACAAGCGACGTCTGGTTGCCCAATTGGCACAACAAACGGTAGAGAGTTTCCAATTTATCCTTTTCGGGAGAAGGTACCACTTGCAGCATTAAGTTAGTGGCACCGTAGTTAGATTGCGAGAAATCCAGTTTAATGACTTTGTTCTTCAACAGTTTCCCCTCTTCAGTAGTAGCCACCCCCGTAAACTGAGGTATCTCATCGGCATCAGTAGCCGAAAGCAGTACGCGTTTTCTCAACGAAGGCAACTGTCCTATCACCTCCGACATCTCATCCTGAAAACCAAACTCCAGACATTTATCAAACTCATCAATGACAAGCGTCGTCACCGTCTTGGCATTGAAGTTGCGCTTCTGCAAATGGTCATTCATTCTTCCCGGCGTACCCACTATCACCTGTGGATGGATGCCATTCATGGTACGGTGCTCATCCATTGCCGGACGTCCGCCGTAACAACTCATCACCTTGAAAGGCGTTCCCATCTGCTTGAACACAGTCTCTATCTGCAACGCCAATTCCCTGGAAGGCACCAGCACCACCGCCTGTACCTCCTCACTATCAGCGTTCAGCCGTTGCACCAAAGGCAACAAGAAAGCGATGGTCTTGCCCGATCCTGTAGGAGAAAGCAATACCAAGTTCTTATCCACGCCGTAGGCTTCCAAAGTAGCCAACTGCATAGGATTTAATTCTTCAATCTTGAGGTTTTTCAGTATCTCATTCTGTTCCATCATCTTCTACAATCTGTGCATCCTCAATATCCAAGTCGTTTTTATCCAACTTCATATTATCCTGCATCTCATTCACTTTCGGGCGCAAACGAGTAAATTGCCACCAATTGATCAGTTCAAACACAGCATATATGATGCAAGTGATACCTATGATGATAAAAGCCGTTGAGCGCGTTCCTGTAGGATTAGTAATCGCATAAATTCCAGCTAAGAAAATCAGCGATGGCACGATGTAATAAGCTATTGGCACCTTCGACCACTGTCTGGCAGCTATCAACAAAGATAACTGCTGGATTCCCCCAATCAACAAGAAAAAGCCCAGCACAAAAGTAAGGAAATTAGCAAAGAAGCCAGGCATCAGCATCAGCAGTAAACCGAAGAGCAAACCACCTATTGAATCGACAGGGAAGAACGCGGGATACTCCTTACGGTGAGAATAATAAGTGATGAGGCCAATCAATGATGGCACCATAAACAATGCCCCTATGGTAATGACAAAATAATTGCCAGCTTCACTGGGAAACAGCACCAACACCGCCCCTGCCACCAAGGCACAAATGGCACGGATAAATGCATAATTGAACTTCTTCATAGACAAGCCTCCTTATTTTTTGCAAATTTAGTGAAAGATGCAGACAAAAACAAATAAGCAAGCTTATTTGTAACTATTATCTAAGAGTAAGTTCTTGCAATTGCTCATACGAGCCATGATAGATGTCCAAATCCACCTGCTCCTTGATACCAGGCACGGTACCAGCATCAGTGTGTTGCCAAAAGGCCCACTGCCCTTGGTATTGCACGGAATCAACGTAGTAATGGGCAATCCAGTAAGGATAACGATTGAAGATAGAGTCGTTCAAGTACTTCTCTTTGAACTTATAACTGGCATACAAGATAGGCTTCACGCCATAGTAAGCCTCCACCACATCAAGCCATGTCTTCACATTCCGCACAAACTGTTGCCTATCCTTGCGTTTAGGAGACACTTCCACATCCAGTACAGGAGGTAAGTCGCCAGGTTGCAACTGCACCCGACTGATAAAGAACTGTGCCTGCCTACGGGCATCAGTGGTAGGAATAAAATAATGATATGCCCCACGCATAAAACCCCAGTCTTTCGCACGCTGGAAATTCAATTGGAAGTTTTCGTCAGTCATATTCCCCCCTTCCGTCGCCTTCATGAACATGAATCGCAAAGGAAACTGAGGATCGTTTTGTGTGGTAGCCAACAGAGGCCAGTCAATCACCCCCTGGTAATGTGAGATGTCAATACCATGCACCTGATATGAGAATGGCATACACACGCCATAACCCTTGTTGCCATAACAAGGTTTCCACCGGTAGCTGTAGGGATCGACGAAAAAATAATAGAAAGCAATGCCAAGAACCAAAACAATGCCAACGGCCAATACATTTCGCACCCAAAGAGGTTGCTCTTTGTTGCCTCTCTTCTTCCGTTTTTTGGTTTTCTTCTTTGGCATATTTATTGAGATAAAGAGACTTCCCGCAAATCACAGGAAGTCTCTCTGAGTACCTATTATATTAATAAATAGAGTTTACGCCTTTTCCAACTGGAGCGTCTTGGTTGGCTGGTCGCAAACCTCTGACGGACCGAAGTACTGGATAGGACCAGGATAAACGAATGCCGTTTCCTTCGCCCACTTAGCACGGTTAGCTGCCAAAGCCTTGAAAGGAGCACCATTCAGATCCACCAATGCCTTGCGAATCACAGGCTTCATCTCACCATTACGACGTTCCATGTTGAACATCATAGTGATTGGAATACCACCGGCGATCCACTGTTCTGCAGGAGCAGTCAGGTTCTTCACAGAAGCCATGTAACCAGTCTTGCCGTTAGCAATCAGCACAGAAGCAGTGAAACCTAATGAGTAGCAGTAGTCAGCATCGAAGTTAGAAGGTGCTGCACAACGGCCTTCATAACCGAAGAAGTGATGCAGGGCAGAGAACTTACCTACATACTTGCCCTCCTTCTTCCATGCAGCCAACTTGTTGCCCACCATCTCGCTCAGCAGTTTCTCAGTCTCAATCAGAGATACCTGTACGTTTCCGTGTGGGTCACGCTCCAGTGACAGCTGACGAGCTACGCCCTCTGGCAGAGAAGCATATATCTCAGCATTCACCTTTGACAGGTTGTCGATGATATACTGACGCTGCTTGTTTGCAGGAATCTCAGCAAACTCAGCTCCCTTGGCAGCGAGCAGATCGTTCAGCTCAGCAATTAGACGCTTCATGGCAGGAATGAACTCAATCAGACCTTCAGGAATCAGTACGGTACCGAAGTTATTGCCATCAGCGGCACGGTTAGCTACGGTCTGAGCGATATCGGTCACGATATCATCCAGTGACAGATCCTTAGCTTCCACCTCCTCAGAGATGATGGTGTAGTTTGGCTGAACCTGCAGAGCGCACTCCAGTGCGATGTGAGATGCAGAACGACCCATCAGTTTGATGAAGTGCCAGTATTTGCGAGCAGAATTACAGTCACGTTCAATATTACCAATCACTTCTGAATAAGTCTTGCAAGCGGTATCGAAACCGAAAGAAGTCTCAATCTGATCATTCTTCAAGTCACCATCAATGGTCTTTGGGCAACCAATTACCTGAATGCCATAATTCTTAGCTGCATAATACTCAGCCAGTACACAAGCGTTGGTATTTGAGTCGTCACCACCGATAATCACTACAGCCTTGATGTCCAGTTTCTTCAGGATCTCCAAACCCTTCTCGAACTGATCCACCTTCTCCAGCTTGGTACGACCAGAGCCGATCATGTCGAAACCACCAGTGTTACGATACTCATCGATAATCTCAGCTGTCAGCTCGATATAGTTATGGTCAACCAAGCCACCAGGACCCATCAAGAAACCATACAGACGGTTAGCAGGGTTCAACTTCTTCAGTCCGTCAAACAGACCAGACATCACGTTGTGGCCGCCAGGAGCCTGACCACCTGACAAGATTACGCCCACGTTCATAGGAGCGAAGTTAGCTGCCTCAGCAGCGTTCTCAAACTTGATCAGAGGCATTCCATAAGTGTTAGGGAATAACTTCTTGATCTCTTCCTGGTCTGCTACAGACTGAGTAGGTTCGCCAGCAACGGTCTTAACATTTCCTCTCAAAGCCTTAGGCAGTTTAGGCTGATAAGCAGCCCTTGCGATTTGCAATGCACTTTTTGTCATTTTTTCCTATCCAAATTAAATATTACTTCTTAATGGGTTGCAAATATCGCTATTTTTTTGCAGAAATGCAAATAAAACTACTATTGTTGTATTGCGATTTAGATTTATTTTACTATCTTTACCCCATGAATTTAATTAATCTAAAATTTACAGGAGGGATAACATTATGGCTAAAAGAAAAGATCTAAAGAAATTTGTAAACGAAGTATCGAGTGCTTTGTTTGCTGAGTGTCTGGCCGCAAAATTGTACATTAAAGGTGTGAACCCACACATGGCTGACGAAGTATTGACCGACATTCTCAACACCCAGGATGACTTCCTGAGTCGTATCAGTCACACACAACCAGGAAACGTAAAAGGTTTTTATAAGCAGTTCCATGCAGAGTTCGACCAGAAAGTCACCGAGATTATCGATGCAATCGATAAATTAACTTTGACGGACTAATAATGAAGAAGCAAATATTCGGATTTATCTATTTTAAACTCCTGGGATGGAAGTATAACTTCACAGTCCCCATCGAAGAAAAATGTGTCATCTGTGTGGCTCCACACACATCCAACTGGGACTTGTTTGTTGGCAAGCTCCTGTGGGGTGCATTAGGAAGAGAGGCCAGTTTCCTTATGAAAAAGGACTGGTTCTTTTTTCCTTTAGGCCCCATTTTCCGCTGGATGGGAGGAATCCCTGTTGATCGCTCCAAGAAGACATCACTGACCGAGCAACTGGCTGTGCTTTTCCAACAACGCAAACAGCTATGCCTTGCCATCACCCCAGAAGGCACACGCAAGGCCAATCCAGATTGGAAAAAAGGCTTTTACTACATAGCCATGAATGCAAACGTACCCATCATGTTATTTGGGCTCGATTATGGTCGCAAGACCGTGGAATGCACCAAGACATTCATCCCTACAGGAGACTATGACAAAGACATTATTGAGATTAAACAACATTTTAAGGAATACAAAGGAAAGCATCCCGAGAACTTTGTCATAGATTGATGATTAGACAATGACTATTAAACTTTGAGTTTTGAAAAAACTATTATTCATATTATTGTTATTGGCAGGGTACAGCCCCATTTCCACAGCACAACACACACCAACTCCACAAGACGCCCTATTGGAGAGGCTTAACTATTATTTAGGAGGCTACCAAGATCCCGATGTAAAGATAGAAAAAGTAGCCATTGACAGCATCAAGGTAGATGACAACCAACACAAACTGGATGTGTACGTCAACCTCCGACTGGCCTACATCCCCATGCGACCATACAATGTGCAGCAACTCTATACCGATTTCAAAGGCCTCATCCCCGAAGAGTACCAAGACTACAAGCTGACCATCCTCAGTGGCGAAAGAGCCATCGAACAACTGATACCTAATTATTATAATACCAATAAAGATCCCCAACGCCTTTTTGGCAAGCTGGAATACAAGGGCAACCCTTGGACCCAGAACCTGTCGCGCCCCTTCACCCCCACCAAAGGCCTGAGCAACCGTCACATTGCCCTATGGCAAAGCCACGGCATCTACTACGATGTCAAACGAAAGGAATGGCGTTGGCAACGTCCACGACTCTACGGAACAACCGAAGACCAGTTTACCCAAAGCATCGTCTTACCTTTCCTCATCCCCATGTTAGAAAACGCGGGAGCCATCGTCTATACGCCCCGTGAGCGAGACATCCAGACCCATGAGGTGGTAGTAGATAACGACGGCATGCATATCTCCCGCTCCGAATACAAAGAGATAGAAACCGACAAGTTCAGTTGGATGCGTAGCGACAGCCTAGGATTTGCACAAAAGAAGCGCAACTACAATCATGGCGAGAACCCCTTCAAGTCAGGAACAGCCGTCTATACCTTCACTGACCGAGAAGGTGATGCCTCGATACAATGGATACCCGATATCCCAGCTTCAGGCGACTATGCCGTGTATGTGAGTTACCAAACCACGCCGCGCAGTGTGTCAGATGCCCATTACAAAATCTATCATAGTGGCACCGTTACCGAGATACAGGTAAACCAGCAAATGGGTGGTGGAACCTGGGTATATCTCGGCACCTACCATTTCACCAAAGGACGTAACCAAAGCAACATGGTGGAACTCAGTAACAAAAGCCATGAGAGTGGCATCGTTACAGCCGATGCCGTACGTTTTGGCGGAGGTATGGGCAACATGCTCAGAGGAGGCACCCCCAGCGGCATGCCTCGCTATCTCGAAGGAGCCCGCTACTGGGCCCAATGGGCTGGCATGAACGACAGCATCTACTCCACCTACGAAGGCAAGAACGACTATAATGACGATATCAACGTACGTTCCAAGACCATCAACTACCTCTCAGGAGGTTCCATCTTCAACCCCGACGAGACAGGCATGAAGGTACCATTCGAGACAGTGTTCTCCATACATAGCGACGCCGGCATCGCCAATGAAGACAGTATCTTCGGTTCACTTACCGTCTATACCACCGACTTCAACGACGGGTTGCTGGCTTCTGGCGTTGACCGCTATGCTTCGCGCGATTTGGCCGACCTGCTACACACACAAGTCATCAACGACATCCGTGCCACCTACCCCAAATACTGGCGCCGTCGTGCCATGTGGAACCGCAACTATTCCGAGACACGCCTACCAGCCATACCTTCAGCCATCTTGGAAACGCTGAGTCACCAGAACTTTGAAGACATGCGTTATGGTCATGACCCCAACTTCAAGTTCACATTAGCACGAGCCATCTATAAGGCAGCTCTGCGATTCATCTCCACCCAACATAGCACCGACTATGTAGTGCAACCACTGCCCGTCACCCATTTTGCCACCCAGTTCAGCAACGAGAACACCATACAACTGAGTTGGCAACCCAATCCCGACCCCTTGGAGCCAACCGCCACCCCCGAGGGCTACATTGTTTACACCCGCATGGGCGATAACGATTTCGACAACGGCGTTCGTGTCAACGACACCTCCATGAACATAGAACTATTGCCCGATGTATTGTTCTCGTTCAAGGTGACAGCCATCAACAAAGGAGGCGAGAGCATGCCCAGCGAGATACTCAGTGCCTATAAATCGTCACAAGAAACAGCCAAGATATTAGTAGTAAATGGCTTCGACCGCATCGCACCTCCTGCCGTTATCAACACAGACGAGAATGCAGGCTTCGACTTCGATGCCGACCCAGGTGTAGCCTATCATTACGACATCTCCACCGGTGGACGACAAAAGAATTTCAGTCGCAAGGCACGTGAGAGCCTCCGAGGCGACAGCGGCAAAGAATGGGAAGGCCTTACCTTTGTAGGCAACATGTTCAACTATCCAGCCATCCACGGCCAAGCCATCGCCAAGGCAGTACTCTATAGCTTTTCCTCCACCAGCGACGAAGCGTTGGAAGCAGGCTACGTCTCACCCGAAGGTTATGCCGCCATCGACTATATCTTAGGCATGGAGCGTGACGACCCCCATGCCCATCCCCTATTCGGTCAGCAATACAAAACATTCAGCACTGAAATGCAAAACATCCTCCAAGCCTACACTTCAGTAGGAGGCAACGTATTCGTCAGTGGCAGCTATATCGGCACCGACATGCAAAACACTGCCGAGGCCCTATTTACCCAAAACATCCTGAAATATCAGTTTGCCGACCAGCATCGCAGCTCAAGTGGTACGATGAATGCCTACGGCATGAACCGTACCGTTAAAATGCCAACCGCCCTGAATGCCAATAGCTATGCCGTAAGTTCTGCCGACATCCTCACGGCCATAGGCGATGCCTTCACAGCCATGGTCTATACCGACACCAACGAGAGTGCCGCTGTGGCCTACAAAGGCAATGACTATCACACCTTCTCCATGGGCTTCCCCTTCGAAGCCATCAACGATGCCACAGAGCGTGAACACATCATGGCATCCATCCTTCGATTCCTCATCAATAGAGATTAAATCATTTTTGTTTGCGTATGTACTTGTAAAATTGTAATTTTGCAAGCAAAATTTACGAAACAATGAGTATGAAGAAATTTTTTGGGGGCAACAAATACACCCCCAATGGCTATAGCAAGGAAGTAGAAGACAAGGTGCAAGACTGCATCCGTCGAGGTTATCACGTGCCAAAGCGCTCCTTGCTCCGAACAAAAGAACAGATAGAAGGCATACGTGCCGCAGGCAAGATCAACCAAGCCCTGCTCGACTATATCACCCCAATGGTAAAAGAAGGAGTTACCACAGCCGAACTCGACCATGCCGTATATGCCTTCACCACCGACCACGATGCCATCCCTGCCCCATTCCTATATGAGGGCTTCCCCAAGAGCTCCTGCATCAGCATCAACGATGTAGTGTGTCATGGCATCCCCAGTGTGAGAGAAGTCATCAAGAACGGCGACATCGTCAATGTAGATGTCACCACCATCTACAAAGGCTACTTTGCCGATGCCAGTCGCATGTTTATGATTGGCAACGTGAGCGAAGAAAACCAGAAGTTGGTGAGAGTGGCAAAAGAATGCCGCGATATTGGTGTAGAGATTGCCAAGCCCTGGGCACGTTTGGGCGACATTGGCGAAGCTATTCAGAAACATGCAGAGAGCAACGGCTACAGTGTGGTACGCGACCTATGCGGACATGGTTGTGGTGTGAAGTTCCACGAAGAACCCAACGTCAACCACTTTGGCAAAGCAGGCACAGGCATGGTCTTGGTACCAGGCATGACATTCACCATAGAGCCCATGATTAACATGGGTAAATTCCAAGTCTTCATCGACGAGGATGATGGCTGGACAGTTTGCACCGAAGACGGACTGCCCTCCGCACAATGGGAAAGCCATATATTAATCACAGAAACAGGTAACGAGATTATTTGCGAATGAAAAATATCCGAAACTTCTGCATCATCGCCCATATCGACCATGGGAAAAGCACGCTGGCCGACCGTCTGCTGGAGTTTACCAACACCATCCAGATTACCGAAGGACAGATGCTTGACGACATGGAATTAGAGAAAGAGCGAGGCATCACCATCAAGAGCCACGCCATCCAGATGGAGTATCAGTACAAGGGAGAGAACTACATCCTCAACCTCATCGACACTCCGGGACACGTTGACTTCAGCTACGAAGTAAGTCGCTCCATCGCCGCATGCGAGGGCGCACTGCTGGTAGTAGATGCCAGTCAGGGCGTGCAGGCACAAACCATCTCCAACCTCTACATGGCGTTGGAGCACGACCTCGAGATCATCCCCGTCATCAACAAGTGCGATATGCCCAATGCCATGCCCGACGAGGTAGAGGACGAAATTGTAGAACTATTAGGATGCGACCGTAGTGAGATTATCCGCGCCAGCGCCCGTACAGGCCTGGGTGTTGAAGAAATACTGAATGCCATCGTAGAGCGTGTGCCCCATCCCGAAGGCGATGAGGACGCCCCACTGCAAGCCCTTATCTTCGACTCCGTCTTCAACTCCTTCCGTGGCATCATTGCCTATTTCAAGGTAGTCAACGGAGTTATCCGCAAAGGCGACAAAGTGAAATTCTTCAATACCGGCAAAGAATACGATGCCGACGAAGTAGGTGTGCTCAAGATGGACATGATTCCCCGTCCAGAACTCCGCACAGGCGATGTAGGCTATATCATCAGCGGCATTAAGACCTCAACCGAGGTACGTGTGGGCGACACCATCACCCACATAGCCCGACCATGTAGCCAAGCCATCTCAGGCTTTGAAGAAGTAAAGCCCATGGTCTTTGCAGGAGTCTATCCCATTGCCCCCGAGGACTACGAGAACCTGCGAGCCAGCTTGGAGAAGTTGCAGCTCAACGATGCCGCGCTGACCTTCCAGGCAGAATCCTCCGTAGCCCTGGGCTTCGGCTTCCGATGCGGTTTCTTAGGCCTGCTCCACATGGAGATTGTGCAAGAGCGTCTGGATCGTGAGTTCGACATGGACGTCATCACCACCGTGCCCAACGTAAGCTATAATGTCTATGACAAACATGGCGTGATGACCGAAGTACACAACCCAGGTTCCATGCCCGACCCAACCACCATCGACCATATCGACGAACCCTATATCCGCGCCAGCATCATCACCGCCACCGACTATATCGGTCCCATCATGACACTCTGCTTAGGCAAGCGAGGCGAGCTGGTGAAGCAAGAATATGTCAGTGGCAACCGTGTAGAGATCTACTACGATATCCCATTAGGAGAAATTGTCATCGACTTCTACGATAAGCTGAAAAGCATCTCGAAGGGCTATGCCTCGTTCGACTACCATTCCAACGGCTTCCGTCCTTCCAAGCTCATCAAGCTCGACATCCTCCTCAACGGCGAGCCAGTTGATGCCCTCTCCACCCTCACCCACGAGAGCAATGCCTACGACCTTGGACGCCGCATGTGTGAGAAGCTCAAAGAGCTGATACCCAGACAGCAGTTCGACATCGCCGTGCAAGCCGCCATCGGAGCCAAGATCATCGCCCGTGAAACCATCAAGCAAGTACGCAAAGACGTGACCGCCAAGTGCTATGGTGGTGATGTCAGCCGTAAGCGCAAGCTGTTGGAGAAGCAGAAGCGAGGCAAGAAACGCATGAAGCAAATCGGCAATGTAGAAGTTCCACAAAAAGCCTTCCTTGCCGTCCTCAAGCTGGATTAAAAATAAACAAGACACCTCGTTGCTGGCAACTTCCTTTTCCATGGACGCGAAGTTCTGTTTGTATAGCATCCTCCTGGGTCTCAATGTCCTCACGTTCTTTGTCTATGGCATAGACAAGTGGAAGGCCAAGCATGGCAGTTGGCGCATACCAGAAGCCACCTTGATCCTCCTTGCCCTCATCGGCGGTAGCATCGGTGCTTGGTTCGGCATGAAAATCTGGCATCACAAAACCCTGCACAAGAAGTTCAAGTATGGCATCCCGCTCATCCTGTTTGCCCAGCTTGCTCTAATTCTTGTACTATCTAATATGTAAAGCAACACTATGCCAGAGCCACAAAATACATTAATATTTGACCCCTCCCTGCTTACTAGTAGTAGACCCATCGCTTGCTAGTAGTAAACCCATCGCTTTCTACTAGTAAACTACAAAAATCTCTAGAGAATATTTGGACGAGAACCGTTCTCGCAAGGCACGAGAACCGTTCTCGTTGGCGACGAGCTACGTCCTCGTTTTTTTCTCCCCAGTTAGGAAAAAATATTTTTCCTGTTAGGGAAAAAGTTTTTGCTAACTAGGCAACCCAGCAAGCTAAAACATGCTATCCATTTTCTATAAGGTGCCTTCAGGGGAGGAGAAAGGCGAATGGCTGAGCTTGGGCCAAGTGATTGAGAGCATGCAAGGAACCTATCCTAAACTAAGGAACGACCATTCCACCCGCATCAAGATAGGGCTTGCCCTGCGGCAGATGGGGTGTGTAGCCAAAGAAACCAATCTCGGCTTTTTCTTTCCCCAATTCCCTGACTCAGATATCAGTTTTGTTGGGATTATGGGCCCCTGAGTATCTAACAAAAAAAAGCCCGGTGGGCGAATATCCATCGGTCTTCATCTTTAGGGTTATAATTATCGATTACTATTGAATTGCAGAAAAAAAACAGATTTCTTTTGGAAATGTTCATTAATTAGTTAACTTTGCACCGAATTAAACATTCATAGCAATATGGAAAAGATAAGAGACATCATTTTTTACAAGACATATTTCAAGGAGTTCTATATCCAACTCGATGAAAATGTACGTACTAAGATCAATTATGTACTGAAACTTATCCAAACACAGGAAAGGATCCCCATCAAATTCTTCAAATTTATTGAAGGGTCAAAAGGATTATATGAAATCCGTGTTAAGGTTGAAACAAACATTTATAGGGTATTTTGTTGTTATGACAAAGGATCTATAGTTGTGCTTTTTAATGGCTTTGTAAAAAAGACTCAGAAAACGCCAAAATCAGAGATTGAAAAAGCCGAGGCAATAATGAAGGAATATTTTGAAAACAAGAAGGAGGGTTAACTATGAATACTGTAAAAGAGAAAAAAATACTAGAAAGCACTACATTTGAAGAGTTACTGGATGCAGAATATGGCAAACAGGGTACTACAACCCGCGAGAAGTTTGAGGTTGATGCAGAGACTTTTATACTTGCCGAATGCTTGAAAGAACAACGTAAACTTGCAGGGCTAACCCAACAGGAGTTAGCCGATAGAATTGGTACCAAGAAGAGCTATATCTCGAAAATAGAGAATGGGCATACCGATATTCAGTTGAACACCCTTTTCAGGATTATGAACGGATTGGGACGCAGGGTCAGACTTACCATACTATAAAGGTATTGACTGCCATGAGCACTACAAGCTGCATGGGGTATGGACCTATATTTCGAGCTATGGGCTATGGGCCCCTGAACATCTAAAAAGGTGCAAGTAACAGAAAGTCCGTTGAACTAACGCTCATCGGACTTTTTTATGCAATACCCCATGACTCAGATATCAGATATCAGTTTCAATCACCCCATCCAGTGGTCGAAACGCTTAGAGACATCTTTCAGGTAGTCGATGATGGGGAGGTGCTGCGGACAGATGCCTTCGCATTGTCCACACTCGATGCAATCCTCTGCACGGCCAAACTCCTTCGTCAGGTCATCATACTTGGCGTATGAGATGGTCCACTTCTTCTGCTCCATATCCTCACGCATGAGGTCATTATAGAGCGAGAAATACTTAGGTATGGCGATGTGTTGCGGACAACCTTCCGTGCAATAAGAGCAACCTGTACAAGGCACAGCAATCTGGTTGTTGATGATGCCGGCCACCTTGCTACACAGGGTCATCTCCTCTTCCGTAAGAGGTTGGAAGTGCTCCATAAACGACACATTGTCCTTCATCTGCGCCAAGCTACTCATGCCCGAAAGCACCATCATCACATTGGGCAACGATGCGGCGAAGCGAATGGCCCAGCTGGGTATAGACATGACAGGGTTGGCTGCACGGAACAACGCCTCGGCAGTTGCTGGCACCTTGGCCAGTGTGCCTCCCTTTACAGGCTCCATCACCACCACAGGCTTGCCATGTTTCACACACACCTCATAGCATTTGCGGCTCTGCACCCACTCGTTTTCCCAATCCAGGTAGTTCAACTGAATCTGCACAAACTCCATCTCAGGATGCTCGGTCAGTACCCTGTCCAACAACTCTGGTGAGTCGTGAAATGAGAAGCCCATGTTCTTCACCAGGCCCTGTGCCTTCTTCTC
>CAMJNN010000004.1 GCA_946407325.1 uncultured Prevotellaceae bacterium
CGATACGTGTTTTGCTGTCATTAATAAGATGTTCCAAGTTGCTGTAATTATCAGTGCGATGGGTATGACTGAACTCTCCGCCGAATGAGAAACTGCCCTTGCCAAGCTGCCTTGTTGCAACTGCTTTACCTGCATACATACGGCTCTTGGCATCACTCTCAGTTGTTACAATCCTATCATCTGCCTGGGTGGATGTTTCTTTCAATAGCTGGTCGGTATTGGCTCTGTTCCACAAAGCATCTACGTTTATATCCATAGTCCATTTCCCGAAACTGCCATTGTAATATCCACTCAATAAATGATTGGTATTGTATATATCGGCGTGACTGTTATTTGAAGTCTCATTGTCCAGCACTCCATCAATCGTCATTGTAGCAAACGATTCATTGTCCTGTTTCGTAGGACGGTATACAGGTTGATAGATGGCACCAATGGAATGATGCTCATTAAAGACATAGTTAAATCCAATCTTGCCGGCAAATGTCTGGTTCTTATTGTAACGTTTGGCAATACCATCTTGCAGCAAGCGAGGTGAGAGGAATGTTTCTTGTGAAGTAATATTTGTTACGCGGTCTTTTATATTGCTGTATTCCAACATACCGAAGATGTCAAATCCTCCCTTTCGATAGTTGAAGTTGAATTCATCTAGTCCGTAGAAATAATGTCTGATGCCTGCTACCGCCCTATTGTCAAAACTCCATCCTTCACCTATAGGCTTGATGGTGGTGATACGGATGACGGCATTGACGGTGGCATCATACCTTGCTCCAGGATTGGTTACTACTTCCACATTTTTCACTTGTGACGAATTCAACTGATCTAACTCAGAAGTATTACGCATTTGTCTGCCGTTGATGTAGATAAGTGGAGTGCCCTTGCCAAACACCTCAATGCCGTCATTACTGCTGATAACCCCAGGTACTCTTGCCAATACATCGTTAGCGGTTCCTGCCCTTGATAAGGCACTACCTTGTACGGTAGTCACCAAAGCGTCTCGTCTCAGTTCTGTTTTGGGAAGATTAGCCTTTACTGTCACTTCACCAAGCAAGTTTTCACTTTCTGACATTTGTATATTTCCTATTTCACCATTGGCCTGATGTACAAACACATCGTCATAACCAATACATGATATACGAATGAAACCAGCTTTATCAGTCTCCAATCTGAATAGGCCTTCGCTATCTGTTACCACACCATTTATATAGAGTGAATCTCTTTCTTGCAGCAACACCACATTTGCATAGCTGATAGGTTTTTCTCTCGTGTCAATCACTCTGCCACTAATGACATTTTGGGCGTAGGTTGCCCCTGTGCTGATACTCATGAGCACCAGCACCAATAGTTTTAATGCTTTCATTGATGATTATTTAATAATTAATTATAGACCTCCCATAAATATCCATTCACCTTTTTCATTCTTGCCTAATGACAGGTTGTTTTGAACAGTCGTACTGTCATCACGAAGTTTCAATACATATGGCACATACTCGCAAGGCATAGAGCCAGATTGGAAAGGCTCTCCAATACTGAGCAGTCTGCAACCTTTAAAGACTGGACCAAACATCTCTGCTATGTTGGCAGGCATCATTTCCTCTAACGTCTCAGTATCCCATGCACCTAATGATTTGAGGAATTTCTCTGCGACTTCTTTGGCTGACATTTCAGCCAGAATAGATTTCCTATTGTTGGGTGAGGAATCGGCATTACTGAACTCAATGTCGATGGGCTTAGCTAATACCTCTTTCATTCCCAATGCTACTGAATAGTCGATATGTCGAGTCCTCATCACTTCTACTTCCTGGTTATCTACGATGATACTTACAGATAGCTGCTTCAATTGCTTGGTAGCTTTGTCAAATATGTAGCGCCTGATATGTTCTGCATCTTTCAGTGATTTGTTGAGCATGAAGTCATTGATATAGTTATAATGGAGGTATGCATGCACAGTCAGATGTATTTCATCACCTACACGCTTTACCAAGTACTCATCGCCATCGTTCTTTTGTGAAAGTTCTAATTCACGTTCCAATATCTTATTTGGTTCCAATAAGATACTGATGTAATCCAAAAATGTTTCTTTGCCTTTTCCTGTTTCCCAGCCCACTTGGTAAGCTGGTACCCAAGTAAAAGCACTGTCATTGATACCAGTGGCTACCCTGCCTTGTTTATCTACTCGCCAAGCCAACTCGTCACCATATACCACCTCAATTTGATGGTTAACAAAAGCTTCTTCAGCATCTATCATCTTGAAGTTTTCTTGGGGTAAGGTGCGTATTTCTACTTCCATCACCATCGAGCGTATGTTGTTGAGGTAGCTGATAGCATTTTGCAAAAGCGAACTGGCGGTAAGGCGAGAAGGGCTTAGCATCAAGATAACAGGCAAACAAGCTGCAATACCTGATACTGATAGCCAGTGCCACATCCTAATCACATTACGTGGTTTACGGCTTTCTTTTGCTTTAGCCAACACTCGCTGCTTAAAGTCTTTCGATATGTGTACCTCACATTTTGGAGTCAGCTCCGTCCTTATCATATCAATATCTCTTTGATTCATATTTTATCCTCCTGTTCCCATCTTTTCCTTAATTTGTCTATTCCGCTTTTAAACCTCGACTTAATCGTGGTCTCTGGAGTTCCCGTTACTTTGGCAATCTCTACAAAGGTAAGGCTGTTAATCAGGTGCATGTTAATAACATCAGCTTGATCCGCAGGCAACACACTCAACATTTTCCAGATGCGGATATATTCCTCTTTTAATGCCTTCTCATCTTCATCATCAGCCATTTGCACTTGTTCTAATGGAATAGGTTCTTGCTGTTTATGCCGATGCCAATCATTGCAGGCATTATATACCATTCTGTAGAGATACATTCGCATACTTTCGTCATTTTCTATTACGAACTCTTTTTCAAAGAGTCTCAAGAATACATCTTGTATGATGTCTTCTGCATCTTCTCTGTTGCCGATACGGAAGTAGGCAAAGCGGAACAAATAGTCTTGGTTCTGCTCTATCACTGCCTCAAGTCTCTTATATCTTTTGTTGCTATTCATTTCTTTCCGCCTTTCATTGTATAAGACGTAATAAGAGCCTAAAAAGACGAGTTTGCCAGTCACTTTTTTCTTTTCTTTTTCTTACAATTGGCATCCCTTTGCTTTTATCACCTGCATTTGTTATCTTTGTAGGGTAATATAATAATATAAGGTATGGAGAACGAGATAATCATATTAGGTACGGGCAATGCGATGGTCACCCGATGTTACAACACTTGTTTTGTAGTGCGAAGCAAAAGTGGGGCTACTATGATGGTTGATGCAGGTGGAGGTAATGGCATACTTAACCAGATGGCACAGTCTGGTTTGGCTTTCGAGGACATCAGTGACCTTTTTGTTACCCACACCCATACTGACCATATCTTAGGAGTGATATGGATGATGCGTATGGCGCTCCAGTACCAGAAACCGCAAGTGTTGCACATTCATAGCCATAAGAAAGCGCTTGATCTGCTGGACCTTATGTGCCGTCAAATGTTGCCCAAGAAACAAGTAGAGCGTATTGGCACCAATGTGGTGTATTGCGAATTGCATGATGGCGATAGCTTCGACGTGGGTGATATGCATGTGCAATGCTTCGATATCCACTCCACAAAGGAGCTCCAGTACGGCTTTGCCCTCACTTTCGCCGATGGCAAACGGCTGGCTTGCCTGGGTGATGAGCCTTATTGTGAACAGAATGAGACTTATATAAAGGGTGCCGATTGGATGATGAGTGAGGCATTTTGCCTCTACGAAGACCGTGAACGTTTTCAACCTTACAAGAAGCATCATAGCACCGCTCTTGATGCTGCCCGTCTGGCTAAGTCATTGGACGTCAAGAACCTTATCCTCTATCATACTGAGGATAAGACTTTGGATACTCGTAAGGAACGCTACACTGCAGAGGCGCAAAACGAATTTGATGGCAAAGTGTTTGTCCCTGATGATTTGGAGAGAATAGTCATCGATTAATTACTGATGCAATGAACTTCTTGTAAGAAAGAAAAGTGAACAATGGGGTGATCATTCTTCCGAAATCATAGAATGTTTAGATGATAGCGATTATGGATATGATAAGAGTATCAATAAGTGCAAAGTGTATGATGTTAAATAACGATAAACATGTCATCAATGTAATTATAACTATTATCTTTGTATTGTCCTACATTGGTAAGATGTATATTTTTACAGAATAAGAAATGTATTGAGTATGCCTGAACAGCTTCAGTATAATAAATTGAATATATGGCAGCGTTTCCGTTTGTCACTGCTGCGTGGCTTGTTCTGCGGGTTGTCACTATTACCTTTACGGGTTCACTATATTCTTTCCGACATACTCTTTTTCATTATTTATTATCTTATACGCTATCGCCGACATATTGTTAAGAAAAATCTGGCAGCTTCGTTTCCAGAGAAGAGTGAGGCTGAACGTCGTAACATTGAGCGTGACTTTTATCATTGGTTCTGTGACTATTTAGGAGAGACAATAAAGCTCACTTCTATCACGCCCGATCGACTGAAGCAACACATGAAATTTGAAAATACTGAACTGCTCAATCGTCTGGTACACGAAGGCAAGTCAGTGATTCTAATGGTGGGCCATTACTGCAACTGGGAATGGCTTTCATCCGTTCCTCTGCATGTAGATGTTCAGGAGCCAGATTGGTTTCCCATGCAAGTTTATCATCCATTGGAAAACCCTGTAGTCGATACTTTGTTTTTAGACATTCGTAGCCGCATGGGTGTCCACAATATATCTATGAAAAATACCTTACGCACAATGGTTAGTGCACAACAACGAGGAATACCATGTGTAGCAGGGTTCATAGCAGACCAAGTGCCGCTATGGGAGGCCATCCATGTTTGGATAAACTTCCTTTCACATTCTGAAACTCCTTTCTTTACTGGAGGCGAGCGTATTGCCAAGAAGTTGAATTATGCTATGGTGTATATTGATCCTCGTCGCGAACGAAGAGGATACTATGTTGCTACCTTCCGTCTGATGACAGAGAATCCTGCTGATTTCCCAGATTACCAACTCACGGAACGGTATGCCCAACTTCTTGAAGAAACTATACGCCGCCAACCTGCCTATTGGCTTTGGACTCACAATCGCTGGAAACGAACTCGTGAGGAATACAACGAACGCATGAAAAATATCATACCTAAGCCCAAGGCATTAGTAGAGTAATGTTTCCGAGATTCATGGGCAAAGCTTGCTATCTCTATAACTAAAGCTTGCTATCACCTAAGGGGAGCTTTGCCACCACTGACCGCAGTATCTGCTATCACCCGTCGCAGTATCTGCCATACCCCCATAGGAGATACTGCGATGACCGAAAGGAAGCCTTGCGACGACCCATAACAAAGCCTCCGACGACCCGTGGAAGGCATTACCTTAAAAATGTATCATTTTCACTCTTTCGAAGAAGCATCTTTTGACGTTAATTATATGTCAAATCCCCTTTTATTACCAGAGGGGGATTCGACATATACGAGAGGGGGATATGTCGGAACAAATATTGTGTGGTTACGAAGATTAGTGTTTATCTTTGCAATATCGGTCGCGACCCGAGACAAATTGTTTAACTATTAAATTGATTATTATGAAAGTATTTGAATTGTTTACAGAAGGTGGTTTGTTTGGCATGGCGATATTAACCACCCTATTGGTATTGATGCTTTTTGCTGCATGGAAAGCTCCTGCTTGGGTAAAGGAGATAGGCTTGGCCGCATTAGTATGGGGCTTTTTCTGGCAATTTGCCGGCATCTACCAGATGCTTGATGTTTTGCAGACTATGACTGACGTTCCTATGTCTGTTATTTATGGTGGAGCCAAGGTAACGATGGTACCTGCGATGTATGGTATGTTAATCTATCTTGCCTCACTTATCATTATTCTGGTGCAAAAGCCCAGATTATAATAAGTGATGGTTTTGGAGATAACAAGCTGTTTTGCTAATTTTGTAGTGTGAAATACCTTATCGTCATAGGATGCTGGATGGTAGAGCTAATGCTGTTGGCTACTATCATGGTAAGTTTGGGCTACCGCTTTGCGCAAGCTCTGATGCTTGCCACTATGTTCCTGCCCGTGCTGCTGGCTATGAAGTTTTTTTTGCCTCAGATTAAGATAGAACGTCGTCTTAATAAAATAATTGGTGTAGGATGCCTTTTCCTCTCGTTCTTGGTGATGGTTTATCTTTTGCTGATGTTGTGCCATTCGTGGATGATGAGCTATGAAGATCAGATGCCGTCGGTATTACTCAATCCTGTGTTCCTAGTATTGATATTGACTATACTGTTTGTTGTTGATACTGCAATAGGTAAGCAACTTGACAAACATTGTGACAAGGCACCAAGTAGCATCACATTTATATCGGAACGCAAAAATGTGACTTTGCTGACGGAGCAGATTCTCTATGTCGAGTCGAACGACACGGAAACATGGGTACACACTCTTGACGGTGAGCGTTATCGCAACAAAACCAGCATATCGCAGTGGGAACAGATTCTGGAAGACGGTTTTCTTCGTATTCATCGTTCTTTTTTAGTAAATACCCAGCAAATATCGCAAGTAAATAACGATTGCATAAAGCTTGGCGAAATCTCTATTCCCATATCTCGTAAGTATAAAGAAGTGGTAGCCGCAAAATTTGCGACTACCACTATCTAATAATTTGAATACTTGTTAGAACTTATTGAGTTTGGAGACGTCAATCTTGGTCACACCAGTATTCTGAATTGAGGTATCGTCTGCAGTACCCGAGATGGCTAATTTGCCTACACCAGAATTGGCGGCATCCAGACGTTGACAATCTACGTCAAGGGCGATGGTGCCTGTACCGCTCTTCTTTACCTTGACTTCCTTACCCTTGAATTTGACATCAATTTTGTCAACTCCCTTTGAATCGATATCCAGCTGGTCAGCTTTTACTTCCATGTCGCCTTTTGTTACGCCGCTATCGTTTATGTTCAGTGTTTTGGCATCCATCTTCATGTCCAGGTTGCTTACCCCTTTCAATAAACATTCAGCGTTCGTGCAACTTAGCTTCTCAACATCTAATTGTATGACCCCATTGTTTGTGAGGTGGAAATCACCTGTTTTAAGCGTTTCTGTATTAAAGTTTAATACTCCCTTGTTATCTATACGGTTCATGTCAGGTGAGGTGATGTAAAGAGATATTGTGTTCTTTTCATTATTACCTTTCTTATCTTTCTGTTCATGAGACACTACTAATATACCGTCTTTCACCTCGATCTTCAGTCGTTCAATCTGCTTTTCAGAGCCTTCTGCTTTCACGCTAAAGCTGCTACCTTGTGTATAATGTACTGTCACTGCATGTTCATTACGCAAACCAGTGAAGCCACTTAGTCTGTATTCTTTGGTTACAACAGACTTGTTATTATCATGGGTAGAGGCTACTGCGTTTGTAATGGCAACCAACGTCAATGTTGCCCATAAAATCATCTTTTTCATATTTCTATCGTTTTATTGTTTGTACTTAATAATGATTGTTACTTTTCCGTTGCTGAATGATGCGCCACGATGTGTATATTGCATCATATAGACACGGTTTTCTTTTGAGTTCTCCATGGTCAGCGTCATGGTTTCCTCCTCTTCGTTAGTGACAAGGCTGAATTGCCCGTTCTTCTGTTCTTCGAAGAAAGCCCTACGCAACTTATTAATAGTGATGTCGGTAGGTTGTAACACCTTTACCACTTTTAGTACCTTGCGGGTATTGGGGTCGCGCTCTACAGCAGAAGTAAAAGTACTCTTGCCGATAGATGAATACTCATCCACCGCCTTATCTATGACATTCTGGGCGAAGAGTGCCAAGGGGGCAATGAGTAGCACCAATGTGCATATTAAATTCTTTAGTCTCATATACATAAGTTTATTATTGGTTCAACAAAGCTTGGATGCGTTCTCTTTCCTGTACATCCTGTATATTATTCAGCAGGTCTTGTTCTGCCTGGTCTATCAGTAGGGTGGGCGAGGTCGTCTCTATGGCATCTGCCAAAGTCAGCGTTTGCTTGATTTGTGGAAGTATCTGACGTAGGTCGTCTATACGCTCACCATCCACTATCATATAGCTACCACCATACATCTTTTCTAACTGGATGTCCTGATAGTTTTGGAATGTCCATACACCCCCAACGACAATGGCTATCATAGCGGCGATGCCTGCCACCTGCATCCACCAGCTACGGTATTTAGGGGGCGCTGAGCTAACAGGCTGTTCTACCATAGGCAGCATAACCGCTGGTTCTGCCATTGATATTTCATTGGTGATTGTCTCAGTAAGAGCGATGGCATCGAAATCCAGGAAAGTGTCTCGATATGCCTCCAACTCTTCAGGCAGGTTTTTTGTCTGCTTGAAATAGTCGTAGAGCCATTGTTCTTCTGCCAAAGTGGTGTCACCCTCGAAGAATCGCTCAATCAATGCCTTTATTTCTACTATTTCTTTCATTATCTGTTACTTGTTAGTTTCTCCCTTACCGTTTGTCTGGCTCGGCTCAATGCCTTTCTAACAGCTGCTTCCTCCATCTGCAACAATCGGGCTATATCTTTCATTTCCATCCCCTCCATGTGCCTGAGTCGGAGAATTGTCTGTGGCACATCGGGCAAGTTCTCCACTATCGCCATCATCCGCTCTATGCGTTCGTGCTCCATTTTTTCACTGTTGACACTACTCATCTCAGAGGGCAAGGATTCAATGGTTTCTCGTGGTTTCCTGCGACGAATGGCATCAAGGCAGAGATTTCTCACCAATACCCGAGCCAATCCGTCCACCGGACTTTGCAGTTGGGCGCACATCTGCCATAGTCTCATCATGGCATCCTGCACCATATCTTCCGCATTGTAAACATCGCCCAGATACCTGTTGGCTTCTGCCAACAATGCTGGACGGAGTCGTTGCATGGCTATTTCATATTCGCTTTTTGTCATTAGTTCGTTTCCTGTTCCAATAATAATACGCAAAGTAAGGCGTTTTGTGACAATTATTGTAAAAAAAAAAGGAATATCACATTTTTAAGCTGTTATTATTGTTTTTATTCTTACTTTTGTATTTATTGTGCAAAAAAAAATTTCACCGCTTTGTTAGACAAGGTAAGATAATGAAGAAACTATTGAAGATATATGGTCTTTTGGCCTTGCTGATTCCGGCCCTTACTTCCTGTGAAGATGACGACTTTACCCCTGTTATCCCCGAGGAGCAAGAAGTCCCTTCTGCCAAAGATAACCTTCCATGGCCCCTTAACAAGAACATGGACACCGAGAACTACCGACCGGGCGATGATTTCTTTATGTACTGCAACGGCAACTATTGGAAAACCGCTGACATGGGGAATAAGAAAATCGTTGGTTTTTACGATACGGAGATGGTGGATGCGTTGAAAGTGCTGACGTCCAGCGTGACGAACCCTGTGTACGAGCAGTTGAAGGTGCATGAGAATGTGGAAGTAAGCAACGCCCAGTTCTATGCTTTCCTGAAGCCTTTCTACGAAAAGATAGACGGCATCCAATGCTATGAAGACGCCTTCCGTGTGGCCGGCGAACTGAGAATGGCTGGAACGCAGAAGATTGTCGATCTTTCTATATCAACAAATAAAGAGATTAGGCTCATGGTTGAAACAACGGGCCCGTTCGACTTCGATGGCGAGCATTTGGCTTTCCTGGAGAGCGATAATCCAGATGATGTGTACCAATACATAGCGACCCATACAAATATTGACTATCAAGAAGCTTATTATGAGCAGAAAGAAGATTGGTATGAACACGAGGAAGAGTCTGCAGAATATGAAGCCAGGGCTGAAGCGATGGTGAGGCAATACATGCTTCCGGCTATGGGCTTGAAAGCGGTGGATTTGTATTATCAAGAAGGCTTCAAGAACTGGCTTTTAATACCTCTTGAAGAGTTGAGGGCCTATATGAAGATGTGTGTCTTCCGGGACTATGCCGCATTCGCCAACCAGCAAGGGTTTGAATATATGCGCACCAGGGCATGGTTCTGTTCATCGCCTAGCAATTTTGCAGAGGCTATTAGCGAAGAACTAAAAAAATACCTGGATAACCGTCTGGTGATTGAGCGTTATGTATCCCCCCAACTCAAAGATGAGGTGGAAAGGCTGTGCGAAGAGATTCGGGATGCCTACTGTGCGCATATCCAAAACGTGTCCTGGGCAAGCCCCGCTGTCAAGGCTTATGCCATAAACAGGTTGAAAAACATCCTATTCTTTGTTGGGTATCCAGACCGTTGGGTGGCGGATTTCCCTGACATGAGCCATTGCGTCAATATGCTGGAAGACATGCAGGCCATCTTCCGGGAAAATACTCTGATGCGTGTCAGTCTGGTGGGTGCCTCTTATAAAGAAAATACCATGAATTACGAGGCATTGAAGAGATTTCACTTGCTGAAAGATCAGGCTTTTTATGAGGAAAGATGCAATAACGTCATCATCTTTGCACCGTTCATCTTACCTCCTTTCTATGAGGAAAATATGCATCCTGCTATGAAATACGGTATGCTGATGAATGTTATCGCTCACGAACTGACACACGCCATTGGCACATACGGCTCAACCCTTGATGAGTGGGGGATGGATTATGATTGGATGCCGATACAGGACCGGATGGAATTCGAGGCCTTGCAGCAACAGCTTATAGAACTTTATAACCGCTTTACACCGCTTCCCGATTATCCGGACATCCACACCAACGGTAAATTGACACTGGAGGAGAACATGGCCGATCTCTGTGGACTGGGAGTTGCCCACAGTGCCTTTGTAGCCTATTGCCAAAAGCAGGGATTCAAAGGGGAGGACCTGGACGAAATGGAACGCAAGTTTTTCCAAAGCTATGCGGAATATTTCCGTTCCAAATACGGCTACGATTTTTATAACTATTTCAGGGATGACTCGCATACATTCGACAGAGAGCGAGTGAACGGAGTGGTGATGAACATGGGCCGTTGGTATGAGCTATACGATGTGCAGTGGGGCGACTACCTCTATTTGAAGCCGGAGAACAGGATACATATATGGTAAGGTGAAAAAGGTGATTTTAACGGAACATGAATCATTTTATTAGGGTATGATGGTGAAAAAAGCATTAATAAAGAACGGTCTGTTGTTTTTGTTGGCGTGGGTAGTGGTGTCATGTCAAGACGACGATTTTACCCCTATACTTCCCGATGAGCAGGAGGTTCCTTCTGCCAAGGATAACCTGCCTTGGCCGCTCACGCAGTATATGGATGCAGTGAACTACCGTCCTGGCGATGATTTCTTTATGTACTGCAACGGCAAGTATTGGGAAACCGCTTCGTTGGGGGAAGATGAGAGTATTGTCGGATTAACTGAGACAGAAATGCAAGAGGCATTGGAGGAAAGGAAGGCCAGCGTAACCAATCCTGCCTACGATCAGGTGAAATTGCACGAGGGTGTGGAGGTGAGCAACGATCAGCTATATGCTTTTATGAAACCTTTCTACGAGAAGATAGACTGCATCCAGAGCTATGAGGATGCCTTCCGTGTGGCTGGCGAGCTGAGATTGGACGGCTTGCGTTACTTAGTCGGAATGAGAATCCGTTTTGAAGAAAAGGCGTTACTATACATTGAGACGAGAGAGTCATACTTTACGAAACCCATGCTGAAGGCTTTTATAGGCAATCCCCATCCCGATGATGTGTATCAATATTTTGTCATGCATGAATCTGACTTTGCTGATGCTCTATTTTCTTTCGAGTATTGGGAGGAGCACCAGGAGGACTATGATGAATATCAGGCACGCGCCGATGAGATGGTGAAACAATACCTGCTTCCGGTTTTTGGGGTGAAAGAAGAGGATTTCCATTCTCAGTATGGCTTTATGGATTGGTTCCTCCTTTCTGTCGAAGAGTTGAAAGCTTATTTTAAGTTGACGGTGCTCGAAGATTTTGCTCCGTTTGCAAACCAGCAAGGGCGTGACTTCCAGTATGTAGAATCATCCTATGAGCGTGCTGTCATTTATACAGAAGAACTGAAACGATACCTCGACGGTCGTCTGTTGATAGAGCGGTATGTTTTGCCCCAAACTAAGAATGAGGTGATAAGGATGTGTGAGGAGATTCGTGATGTATTCTGCACCCGCATAAATAACCTTCCCTGGATGAGTGCTACCACCAAGGCTAATGCCATTAAGAAAGTAAAAGCCGTTAAGTTCTTTGTGGGATATCCTGATCAATGGTTAGTGGACATCCCAGACATGAGCCGTTGCACCAATATGATGGAAGACATGCAGGTGCTTTTCAGGGAACAGGCGTTATTGTATCTGAATGCAGTGGGTGTCCCAAAATGGGATGATGCCTATTATTTCGATCCTCGGATTAACTTGTTAAAAGTCAATGCAGAGTATTACCTTGAATCAAACAGTGTTATCATCTATGCACCTTACATTATGCCGCCACTGTATGAAGAAAGTATGCATCCTGCCATGATATATGGTATGCTGATGTCTGTAATAGGTCATGAGCTGACACATGCGGTTGACTCAAAAGGATCAAAATATGACTTGGAGGGGAACGAGAACGAATGGTGGACGATACAGGACAGGATGGAATATGAAACCTTGCAACAACAGTTGGTTGAGCTCTACAACCGTTTCGCGCCCATCCCTGGTTACCCGAATGAGCACATTAATGGAGAAAAGACACTGAATGAGAACATAGCCGATTTGGGTGGAATGGAGATTGCTCACGATGCCTTTGTGGCCTATTGCCAGAGGCAAGGATTCAAGGGTGAAGACCTGGACGAAATGGAGCGTAAGTTCTTCCAAGGCTATGCGGGATACCGCCGTTCCAAGTACGGCTATGATCTTTATAATATTAAAAAGAATAGCACTCATGCACTTGACAAGGAGCGTGTGAACGGGGTGCTGATGAACATGGACCGTTGGTATGAGCTATATGATGTGCAGTGGGGCGACTACCTCTATTTGAAGCCGGAGAACAGGATACATATTTGGTGATATTGATAATACAATCAAATAATATGAATATTATGATAACTATGAAAAGAATTTTGTTGACAGCCATGTTAGTTGCTGCAAACATTGGGCTAATGAATGCCCAGACAGCAAGAAGACAAGTAGTAGAAGATGGTGGGACTGGGCCATATAAGGCTGAGGTGGTGGAAGATCTCTCCTGTCCTGCGTTTACAACTTATCGCCCGCAAAATCTGCAAGACGTGGTTGCAAAACAGGGGAAGCTCCCTGTAATTGTGTATGCAAATGGTGGATGCGCCAACAATAATGTGGAGATGCGCTTCTTGTTGACCGAGGTATGTTCATACGGCTATGTGGCCATTGCCATTGGCCCATATGACGAAGATGATGTCAATGCTAAATGGAAGGATGTGTTGGAGTATTCATATCCAGAAGGCAAGGAAGTTGTGATGCTGGCCAATGGTGAACGCATCTTGCAGAAATCGCCTGAAGAAATAAAGGCTCATCAGGAACAGATGCGTAAACAGATAGAGAAGATGATGAAGGAACAGGCTGAGGCTCGTGCCAAAGCTGGCAATAAGCAGCAGGCTACCCCTGTGCAGGAAACTTATCCTAGGATGCTTTTAGAGGCATTGGATTGGTTGACTGATCAGAATGCTAATCCGAAATCTGACTATTACCATTGTTTGGACCTTGACCATGTAGCAGCTATGGGACAGTCTTGTGGTGGTGCTCAGGTTTTGGGCGTGGCTCACGATCCACGTATTAAGACCTGTGTGATGTTGAACACGGGTATTGCAGATATGGAAATGCAGGGGACAACTAAGGAAGCGTTGAACAGTCTACACCAACCCATGTTCTACCTGATAGGTGGTCCTGCCGATGTGGCTTTCCCCAATGCACAGAAAGATTTCGATCGTATTAAGGATTTGCCTGTAGTGATGATGAACACAAAGGATGGTCATAGTGGTACTTATTATGAAAAGCATGGTGGCAGCTATGCTGTGGCTGTACTGAAATGGCTTGACTGGCAGTTCAAGGGCGATGTAGGCAAGGCTGCCTTCTTCCTCGATGATGACTACTTAAAATACCAGTATCCAGATTGGAAGGTGGTTCGTAAGAACTTTTGATAAATAAAAAGTGAGACTCATTGAGCCTCACTTTTTTTATTTCTTGTCTGCAATCTTACGGAACGATTGCAACTTCTCACCATAACACAGGTCGCCACAGTCACCGAAGCCAGGCACGATATATTTCTGCTCATTCATGCCTTGGTCGATTGAAGCACACCAAATAGTAGCGTTATCGGGCAACGCCTCTTTTACCACCTCGATACCTTCTGGAGCCGCAATTAAGCAACAAACGTGGATGGCCTTTGGCTTACCTGCTTGCATCAATGCCTCGATAGCAGCAGCCATACTGCCGCCAGTAGCAAGCATAGGGTCAGCAATAATCAGTGTTCTTCCTTTTACACTTGGTGTGGCAATATACTCTGCATGAACACCTACCTCTGTATGCTCACGATTGATATACATGCGGTAAGCCGAAACAAAGGCATTGTCGGCACCGTCAAACATATTTATGAACCCTTGATGGAAAGGTAATCCAGCACGAAGCACAGTGGCAATGACAATATCCTCTTGTTTCATCAAAGGAATATCAATTGTTCCCAATGGCGTCTTAATGGTTTTAGGCTTATACTCCAAGGTCTTGGAAACCTCATATGCCATCAGTTCTCCAATACGTTCTACATTGTGGCGAAAAGTTAGGCGATTTTTTTGATAGTTCTTGTCACGCAATTCAGCCATGTAATGGTTAATAACAGAGTTTGTTTCTGCGAAATTATGTATCTTCATAGTATTAAAGTATTAAACTATGCAAAGAAACGAAATATTTAGTCAATAAGCACCATAGTTTCGAAGATTTTTATTAATTTTGCGTTCGATTAGAAAAGGTGAGGAAGAAATTAATAATATTAATACTTTAAATTATACAAAGAAATGGCAAAATTAGACTTAACTAAGTACGGTATCACTGGTTCAACCGTGATTGGTCACAATCCTTCTTACGAAGCATTGTTCGAGGCAGAAATGAAGCCAGGTCTGGAAGGCTTTGACAAAGGTCAGCTGACCGAGCTGGGTGCTGTAAACGTGATGACTGGTATCTTCACTGGTCGTTCTCCTAAGGACAAGTACATCGTAATGGATGACGTTTCTAAGGACACTGTATGGTGGACAACTGAGGGTTACAAGAACGATAACCACCCAATGTCTGAGGCTACTTGGGCAGCTGTTAAGGAAATGGCTATCAAGGAGCTGTGCAACAAGGAACTGTATGTGGTTGACGCATTCTGCGGTACCAACGCTGATACTCGCATGGCCGTTCGCTTCATCGTTGAGGTAGCTTGGCAGGCTCACTTCGTAAAGAACATGTTCATCCAGCCAACTGCTGAAGAACTGGAGAACTTTGAGCCAAACTTCGTTATCTACAATGCTTCTAAGGCTAAGGTTGAGAACTTCGAGAAACTGGGTATGCGCTCAGAGACTTGCGCTGCTTTCAACGTAAAGAGCCGTGAGCAGGTTATCCTGAATACTTGGTATGGTGGTGAGATGAAGAAGGGTATGTTCTCAATGATGAACTACTACCTGCCTCTGAAGGGCATCGCTTCTATGCACTGCTCTGCTAACACTGATATGGAAGGTAAGAACACCGCTATCTTCTTCGGTCTGTCTGGTACAGGTAAGACCACTCTGTCAACCGATCCTAAGCGTTTGCTGATTGGTGATGACGAGCACGGATGGGACGACAATGGTGTGTTCAACTTCGAAGGTGGTTGCTATGCAAAGGTTATCAAGCTTGACAAGGAGTCTGAGCCAGATATCTATAACGCTATCAAGCGCGACGCACTGTTGGAGAATGTAACTGTTGACGCTAATGGCGTTATCGACTTCAACGACAAGAGCGTTACTGAGAATACTCGCGTTTCTTATCCTATCGAGCACATCACCAACATCGTTAAGAAGGTGAACGGCAAGAGTGCTGGTCCAGCTGCTAAGCAGGTTATCTTCTTGTCAGCTGACGCATTCGGTGTACTGCCTCCAGTATCTATCCTGGATCCTGAGCAGACTAAGTACTACTTCTTGAGCGGTTTCACTGCTAAGTTGGCTGGTACAGAGCGTGGTATCACTGAGCCTACTCCTACTTTCTCAGCTTGCTTCGGCCAGGCATTCCTGGAGCTGCACCCAACCAAGTACGGTGAGGAGCTGGTGAAGAGAATGGAGAAGAGCGGTGCTAAGGCTTACTTGGTGAACACAGGTTGGAACGGTACCGGCAAGCGTATCTCTATCAAAGATACCCGTGGTATCATCGACGCTATCCTGAATGGTTCTATCAATAAGGCTCCTACCAAGAAGATTCCTTACTTCAACCTCGAAGTGCCTACACAGCTTGATGGTGTAGCTTGGGGTATTCTTGATCCACGTGACACTTATCAGAACCGTGCTGAGTGGGACGAGAAGGCTAAGGATTTGGCTGGCCGCTTCATCAAGAACTTTGAGAAGTACACTACCAATGAAGCTGGTAAGGCGCTGGTAGCTGCTGGTCCTAAGCTCTAAGTTTGAGTTTGATTAATAATCATAATGAAGGGTGAACCTAACGGTTCACCCTTTTTATATTCCTTTTCTACTCGATGCTTATTTCCGTCACAGCAAAACAACTTGTTTTGCTGTTGTTAAGATATATTCTTTCACTTAAAGGAATGCTTCTTTTGAGGCCAAAACAACTTGTTTTGCTGTGTTGATAGATATTACTACAAGTAGAAACACTTTTCAAAAATGAATCTTGAAGCGGGTAAGTCCGTCAGGATAAGTACGTAGAGAGAATGTGCATCCATGTTTCATCAGTATCTCACGGATAAACATGAGGCCGATGCCCTGACCATTGGGCTTGGTAGAGAAGAATGGACTAAAAAGCTTTTGTTCGATTTCAGGACTGATGCCTATACCGTTGTCTGCAATAATGAGACTTGGGGAAGTATCACCTTCAGCCTGTGAGGTGGTAGTAAGGGTTATTTCTCCGTTCGAGCCAATGCTCTCAGCAGCATTTTTGACTATATTCACGATGACTTGCTCAAAGAGGGTGGGGTCGATGAAGACAATCGGATTTGTTGGGCAAAGATTCATGCTGATATGGATGTTACGGTTTGCGCAAACACTTTCCATAAATACCATGCAGTTTTGCACCATACGGTTCAAGTCAATAGATTGCAGTTGAGGCTCTGGTATCTTCACCACATCGGCGAAACGGGTAATGAATTGGCTCATGCTCATGCATCGCTCACTGCTGGATGCCATCACCTCTTTCAGATCATCTGTGTCAGGTATTGTGGCTAAAGCGTCAGATACAGAATCAATAGCAGATGTTACACCGGCAACTGTGTTGTTCACTTCGTGGGCAATCATTCGTATCACCTTGTCGTATGCTTTCTTTTCCGCTTTCATCACCTCCTCCGTGAGACTTTCAATTAAGATAAAAGGATGAGCGAAACCCCTGTCCATAAAGCTCAAGTGGTTGCAACGATAAATCATTGAGTCACTCAGCCGTATAGTTTCTGCTTTGCCCATCGGTATGCGAGCTATCTCTTGCGCCAAAGGTGAGTCTAATTGGTTCAACAACTTCTTTTGTATGCGGCTCTCATCATTTTCCTCCAAGAAACGCAAGGCCGCTGGGTTCGTCAAAGTGATATGGCCGTCGAAGTCTAAGATGATGACGCCCATAGGCGAGGCACTGATTAATAAGTCGAGGAAACGGTTCTGCTCTTGAATGCGTAGCTTCTCGTCTTTCAACTGATCCATCATCTTGTTGAACACATGTACAATGCGGTCGCTCTCTTGCTGTCCCACAGGCTTAAGGCGACTACTGAAATCCTGCTCGTTCAGCAAATCCATGCCATTGCCTATGGCATCTAACGGCTTCAACACCTTATAATAAAAATAGACCAAGAACACCAGTATCAGTACTACTACACCCTCTGCAACAAAGAACAGCAAGTTCTGACTCTTGGCAGCAGAGTAGAACATCATGCCAAGCAGTACCAGTTGCAGGAATGCCAATATATAAAACAGGTGCCTGAGTCTCAATTCTCAATCAATTTGTATTTCACCATTCTGCGGTAAAGTGCCTGACGCGTCAAGCCTAATGCTGTTGCCATCTGCGACACATTACCATTGTATTTCTCATACGCTTTTTCTATTGTTGTCCTTTCTATCTCATCCAAGGTCATTCCTTCTGCATCAAGCGAAGTAGGTTGTGCTGTTCGTTGTTGCTGTTCAAAGTCAGCTGCCTGCAAGGGATTGTTGGTACTGACCAGAATCGTGCGCTCCACCAAGTTCTTCAACTCACGTATATTGCCAGGGAATGGCAACGAAGCTAAGTAGTCGTTTGCCTCTTGAGATATCTTTACGGGTGGCAATCCATTTGCCTCACATTGTTTTTTTGCAAAGTGAGCAGCCAAAAGCGGAATATCCTCACGTCTCTCCCTCAAAGCTGGAAGATGGATAGTAATAAGATTGATGCGATAGAACAAGTCCTCTCGGAAAGTCTTGTCCTGCACCATCTGTTGCAGGTTGGCATTGGTGGCACTCACCACACGAATATCCACTTTCTTTGGGCGACTATCTCCTAACGGTTCAAAAGTCTGTTCCTGCAATACTCGTAACAGTTTCACTTGACAGCTCAAATCCAATTCTCCTATTTCATCGAGAAAGATAGTACCCTTGTCGGCCATCTCGAAACGACCTTTGCGGTCGGCTACTGCATCGGTAAAGGCACCCTTTTTATGGCCGAACATCTCACTCTCAAACAAACTTTGCGATATACCGCCTAAGTTCACTTTTACGAAAGGCTTACTGGCTCGCTGACTGTTACGATGGATAGCCTCAGCTATCAGTTCCTTGCCTGTACCACTCTCGCCTGTAATCAATACAGAAGCATTGGTCTTGGCAATTCGCTGCACCACTTTCAGCACATCCGTCAATGGTTTACTTTGACCAATAATGAAGCTGCGGTCGAAATCTTCCTTGACAGTAGGTTTGTTTTTTACAATTGTAGAAGGGTTGTTATCATTTGGTTCAGAGAGTTGCAGAGCAGTCTCGATGCGTTGCATCAGTGCCACGTTGTTCCAAGGCTTCGTCACAAAATCGAATGCTCCGGCACGCATGCCTTGCACTGCCAAGTTAATGCTACCCCATGCCGTCATGAGTATCACTGGTACATCAGGACGGAATAACTTGACTTGCTTGAGCAAGGTCAGTCCTTCTTCTCCAGAAGTGGAGAGACTGAAGTTCATGTCCATCAGGATTAAGCGGGGCGCTTCTTCCCGAATGATGGCCATTGCCTCCTTGGGGCCTGACACTGCCTGTATCTCATACCCAGCTCGTTTCAGCATAAAGCCCAACGAGGTACGTATCGCACTATCGTCATCTATTATCAATATCATACAGCAAAGTTAATCATTATTATTGAGATATTGACGCTTATCCTTTGATGATTTTCTCAAAGTCAGCGTCTATGTTCGTGCCTTTCTCAAAGTCCCAGAGCGTGAGGCTACGCAGGCGGTAATAGTAATACCAATAATAGAACAGTTCGTTGACATGCTTTTCTCGTGCCTCATCCTTACGCACTTGTGCGTCGTTGAGGTCGAGAGTTGATATCTTGCCTATCATAAAAGTTTCCACGTTTGTAGCATATCGCTTCTGCGCTATCTGATCACTCTCGTCGGCTATATCCAATTGTGCCAGCTGGTTGTTGTACTGCTGTACCAGCACGAAAAGGTTTTGATTGAACTCCTGTGTTTCTTGACGCAACTTACTTTCCGTCACTTCTCTGTTGCTCTTTGCTACACGCACCTGTCCTTTGCGTCTGCCCCAGTCGAGAATAGGTATCTTCAAACCCACCTCCACCACTTGGTTAGATTTTAAGCCATCATAGGCAGAGCGAAAGGTATGGTCTGTACCTGTCAAGCCCACCTGTGCATAGAGTTGTATCTCACGCAGGTTACCTCGTGCCTTCGCCACCTCATAATCTGCCTCTAACTGACGACGCTGTATATTCTTGGCAAACGAGTTATTCAGAAGGGCTTTCTCCAATACGTCATCGTAGTACAGCTCTACCGAAGGGGCTGAAGCTGGTAATACTGGTTCCAAATCTACATTATCTTCAATCGCCAGGAAAGAACGCAACTTGAACATACAACTTTTGAGAGTAGTCTCATTATCTGTCAGCGATGATTGGGCATCCAACACATTTAGGCGAAGTTGCAACAGGTCGTTCTCGCTAATTTGCCCCATCTCTCGCTTCACTTTTGCTACCTCGTAGAGCTTGTTGGCATTGTCGAGGTTCTGTTGGGCAATAGATACTCTTTCCTTCGCCAGAAGCAAGTTGAAGAAATGGTTGATGGTGGCGATGGTCACATCTTCAGTAGCACTTAGAAAAGCTGCTTTAGCTTCCCGATAACGCACTGGTTCGATGCGACGATCCCATTTGATATGGTTTACACTGAAGATGGGTTGGTTCAGCGTCAGGGCGATAGGTACTGTCATAAAACTATGATCCTTACTACCTGTGAATTGTTTCAAGTAATCTAAAGAAGTGTTCAAAGAGAGTGTACCACCTGTGAGCCAGATATTCTGGTCGATGCTCAGTTCACCACTCATCCGCATGTAGTCGCTTCGCAGGTAACTATATTCACCAGCATCGTTTTGATAAGCAGTGTAACTCTTGTTATAGGATGGCAATGTAGCTTTGAAATTTACCTCAGGCAGTAGTTCTGCCTTGTACGTACGGTATTCCCAATAAGCAGTCTTCAGCTCATTGAGGGCTACCGCTGCATCCACACTCTGCACCCTTGCCAGGCGGATGGCCTCATCAAGCGAAATGCTCCGCACCGAGGTCTCCACCTGTGCTTGCAACGAAAGGGTGCTCATTAGCAAGGTTAATAAGGAATAGAATACTCTTTTCATAGCTATATGATGAAGTTTATAAGCTTTATGGGATTAATCATCAATTGTCAATCTTTATTCTACTTGACGGCCATCAAAGAAGCGGATGGTACGGTCGGTAAGCTTGGCCTGTGCCTCGTTATGTGTTACCATCACAATGGTACGGCCATCTTCTTTATTCAACTGATGCAAAAGTTCCATAATCTCAGTACCCATCTTGCTATCCAAGTTACCGGTAGGCTCATCGGCAAGGATAATCTCTGGATTACCCACGATAGCTCGGGCAATCGCAACTCGCTGGCACTGACCTCCACTTAGCTGGGTAGGCATGTGGCGCATGCGATGGCTCAGTCCTACACGCTCCAACACCTGCTTTGCCAATTCCTCACGCTTGGCACCCGACATCTTACGATAGAGCAAAGGCACTTTCACATTGTCTATCACATTGAGTGAGTTAATCAAGTGGAAACTCTGGAACACAAAGCCTAGCTTCTCATTACGAAAGGCAGCCAATGCCTTGTCACTTAGTTTCTCAGTAGCCGTTCCATCTATTAATACGCTGCCTGATGTGGGAGCATCCAATAAGCCCATTATATTTAATAAGGTGGATTTGCCACAACCTGAGGGTCCCATAATGCTAAGGAACTCGCCTTTGTTTACTTGCAGGTTGACATTCTCCAAAGCCTGCGTTTCTACTTCGTCTGTACGGTATATCTTGTTGATACCTTCTAACTTGATGATTGTTTCCATAATTCTATTTCTTTTATATTTGTTATTCGTCTTTTAAAGCTTCTGTAGGTTGAATATGACTTATCTTGTTGGCCGGGATGTAAATGCCAACTAACACTACCACCATCATAATCACCCAAATGATGCCACTTACCAGGAGGAAGTGCTGGGGGAAGCTGTCTATCCACGAGTCGGCCACCATCGGAGAGTCGGCACGAGCACCTCCCCACATATAGTCGTTGACCAAGCCCTCACTGATGCCATACTGCATGTAGATAAGGCAACCGATAATAACGGCTATGGTGCAGAGCACAGCTCCTTCGCCCATCAGCATACGCATAATAGTATTAGGTGTACCACCGAACGACAGCATCACGCCTATGTCTTCCTTCCTCACTTTTGTCTGCAACCAGAACGTGCCAATCACACCCAAGCAAAGGCTAATCAAGAAGAACGCTGCCAACACATATCGCATACGCATCGCATTGAGGTAAAAGGAATCTCTTTCTTCCATCAAGCTGCTAAACTTCATAATGCTACGGGCATAGAGGTTGCCGCTATGTAGTTGCTTGATACCATTTTGGTTGAAGTCGTCGATGAACCTATCTAAGTTTACACCCTCTTTTACCTTTACCAAGATATAAGTTTGCTCAGGAACATCTGTTCCGCCGTTGTCATCTGGATTGAATTTATAGAAGACTACTGGTATGGCACGATTGCCATTGTTCATCTTGAAAGGCTTAAAGATGCCTGTTACCACCCTGTCTTGCCATTCAGGTACCATTTCCAGATATTGGGGAGGTATAGAAAGGCGCATATCACTGCGGTTGTCGCCATACAGGAATTTAGCTCCATCTTCTGAAAGCAATGTACTTTGAGCTGGCAATGCAGCCTCTTCCAATTGTTCCACTGTATAGCCCTCAGTGGGTTGGATACCGAAAGTTTTGAAGAAATCAGTACGAGGCTTGTAATACATATTCGTCACTTTCAAGAGTTTGGTGGTGTCATTGGGGTTTACATACGTTGAGTTTGAATTACCCATTGAACCTGGATACGCAAAGCCTAACAACTGTGTGGAGCTCTCCACATCGTTTAGGTTACGAGCCTGATACATGATGCGGTCAATATCCTCAAAAAGGGTAGAGTCAGCTTCTGCTCTAAACTCAGAAGACCCTTCATAATACCTGCCTAAAGAGATGCGACACAATCGATCAGCATCATAGCCTGTAGGCAAGCTTCGCACGTAGAGTCCCACTACTACGGGGTCAAAGATAACCCATGATACAATGGCAACCGCAACAAGTTCAGCAAAGAGCCATCCATTACGTTTGCGACGAGCCCAAATATTCTTGAATATCAAACTAAACATAATTACTTCTTTTCGTTAAGGGATGAAACAATAGGTTTGCGCAAGGAATTCCAAGCAGGAATCAGAGCAGAGAGTAAGTTGATGATGACACATACCAACAAAGCTGTAATAAATACTACAGGGGCGAACAGCATCTCGCCAGTAATAGAAATGCTATTGTCGTAAAGGAAATCGGGGTAGTCATCAAAGAGGAAAAACACCCAACTCTTGCACAAGTACAAGATGCTCCACGCTATGATAAGGCCCACCAATCCGCCTGCCAATGTCAGTATCAGGTTCTCCCACATCACATGCGAAAGCAACACGCTCTTGCTGGCACCAAACGATTTACGTACACCCATCTCTGCCAATCTGTCTTCCATCCTACTACTGATCATACCACTCAGGTTAAAAGCAGGAATCAGAAGCAACACCAGGATAATCGGCAAAAACTTCTTGAATAGAATCCAGGGTGTCAACTTAAAATCATTGTCTACATACAAATAATAGAACACCGTAGTGATGTGTGGACGCAAGGGTCGTAGCTTCAGTTGCCACTCATCTTTGTGCTGTTGGTTCACATTGGCAATTACTGCATCCAGTTCTGCCTGCAAAGCCTCTTTTTGCTCATTGTCCTTTACCAAGAAAAGAACTTCATAGGGACCCATGTAGTCATAATAGAATGTTGCCTGATAGTTAGGATTGGCTTTGTAGGGTATATATGCATCAGCATAGCTATAGCTACCCAACTTATTGCCGGCTCTTACGACACCACACACTCGGTAATCATTCATGTCCATACTCAGCATCTTGCCCACTACGCCATTTGTTTGATGGAATGCCTTTTGTGCTAGCTTGTCGCTGATGACTACTGAGCGCACTCCACTTTCAAAATCCGCCTCACTGAATGGGGAACCCTCGATAAAGTCAAACTCATAGATTTTGAAGAAAGCAGGGTCAGTAGAGATCAATTTCATAGAGAAGTCATTGCCTGTCAAAGGACGCACCCAATGCTCGCTTCCTTCCTGTAAGATAGCAGAAACAGCCTCTGCATTCTTCAGTGGGTACGCGATGTCACGTAGAGAATTGTAGCTGAAAGCTGAATTAATATTGTTCTTTTGGTCAACAGATTCTAATTTCATCTGAGTAATATAATAGGTATTATTCCTGTTGTACTCAGGATACAGAGGCGCTAACTTAACATAATATGCCACTGCCATTACTGTGGTGAAACATATTGCCAGGGCTGTACCTATTATATAGAGAGAACTGAACAACGGGTTCTGCTTCATCAGCTCCCAGGCTTGTTTTACATAATCTTTAATCATATCTAATTATTTTTAATTAATTCACTTTCAAAGAGCTCTTGCCTCGATAGCTATTCATACTGCTGGTTACTACACGATCACCTTCTTTCAGTCCTGAAAGCACCTCCACGTATTCAAAGCTGCTTTCACCTAACCTTACATCACGTTTCACCAACTCGTCATCACCATTGAACACAAACAACTCATAGTTGTTAGGGCCTTGATAATAGCTACCCGAGGCTATGCGAAGCACATCGTCCTTAATGGAGTTCATCACATACACATCGGTCTTTAGTCCTGAGCGCAAGTTCTCGTCATTATCTTCGTTAAGCTGCACTGTGAAGTTAATCACCCCGTTACGGCTTAAAGGTGTAACGCTGCTTACCACGCCTTCCAATCGCTTGCTACCCACCTTCACGATGGCCTTACCACCAGGTACCACGCGATCGCCGTAGCTGTCAGCAATCTCTGCATCTACCTTAAAGTGACTCAGGTCGCTCACGATGGCCACCTGGTTTCCTTGTCCAACTTGGGCGCCTACTTGACTATTAATATAGGTAAGAATGCCTTTGCGAGGCGAACGGATTTGCGCATCTTCCAAGGTACGACGCATCTCATTCATACTCTTGGTGGAGATATTCAGTTCGAGTTCCTTCACCTTCAAATCAGCTTCCTTTACACGGCGTTCGTTGGCGAGTTGCTGGCGAAGCTGTTGTAGTTCAAGGCGAGCCGTATTGTATTCGAGTTCTGCCTGTCTTACCTTGTCGGTAGTACCAGAGCCCAGGCTATCCAGGCGTTTTTCGTTTCGTAGGTTCACTTCCATACTGCCCAGACGCATCTCCTCTACCTCCACCTTCATGGCGAGATCGCTCAAGAACGTCTCATTGTTCACTCGCAACTGTTCCAGCTGCAAAGCCTTCATGTGCTGCTCGTCACTTAGCTTGCCAAAGTCGGTCTCGGCACTCTGTAAATCGAGTTTCAAGATGGGAGTACCTACATCAACACTGTCGCCTCCTCTCTTGTAAGCCTCTAAAATGCGTGTAGTGATGGGGGAATTGATGATTTCTTCGATAGCAGGAGACACTTTGCCGGAAGCTGTTACACTCACCTCGATAGTGCCTCGACTCACCTCGCTTACCGTCAGGTCCTCACGACTAACGCTGGTACGCATCAGACTCATCACAATGATGCCTACTACCAAAACGCAACCACCAATGATGCCACCTTTGATAAGCTTCTTGCGGCGTGCCAGGTCTTTTTCTTCTTTTGTTATCTGTCTATCCATATTTCTTTAATTGAAAACAGAATATTAATATATGAAATGTCATTTAATTATTGGCAAATGCTGTGCCATAATGTTAACTTGCTGATAATGAGAAAAAGGACAATAAAAAAGGTGTCCATTTTCGGACACCTTTTATCAATATCGTACATCAAAATTATTCTTTGTTGGCACGCTTACGTTCTGTCTCATCCAAGATGATTTTGCGCATACGCATCGACTTGGGCGTTACCTCTACATACTCATCTTCCTTGATGTACTCCAAAGCTTCTTCCAACGAGAACTGAACAGGAGGGGTAAGGCGTACCTTATCGTCTGAGCCAGAAGCACGCATATTGGTGAGCTTCTTCGATTTGGTAACATTGATGACCAAGTCGCGTTCATGCACATGTTCGCCTACCACCTGACCAGCATATACCTCGTCTTGTGGGAAGATGAAGAAACGACCACGGTCTTGTAGTTTGTCTAAGGCATAGGCAAAGGCGGTGCCTGCCTCCATCGCTACCATAGAGCCGTTAATGCGACGAACGATATCGCCTTTATAAGGCTGGTATTCCTTGAAGCGGTGAGCCATGATAGCTTCACCAGCTGAGGCTGTAAGTACATTGGTACGCAAACCAATGATGCCACGTGATGGGATGCTGAACTCCAGGTTCACACGGTCGGCACCACCATCTTCCATCTTCAGCAAGTCGCCTTTACGACGAGTTACCATATCTATGATCTTACTGCTAAAGTCGGTGGGCACATTGATGGTCAGTTCCTCAACGGGCTCGCATTTCACGCCATCGATGGTTTTCATAATCACCTGAGGTTGACCCACTTGCAACTCATATCCCTCACGACGCATGGTCTCAATCAGCACAGAGAGGTGCAACACACCACGACCTGAGACAATCCATTTGCCTTCTACATCTGCCTTATCCACTCGCAGAGCCAGATTCTTGTCCAACTCCCTTTCCAAACGTTCCTGAATATGACGGGATGTTACATACTTACCTTCCTGTCCGTAGAACGGCGAGTCGTTGATAGTAAACAGCATACTCATGGTAGGCTCGTCAATGGTGATAGGAGGTAAAGCTTCAGGGTTCTCGAAGTCGCAGATGGTATCGCCAATTTCAAAACTATCCAAGCCAACGATGGCACAGATATCGCCAGAGCCTACCTCACTTACACGCTTGCGTCCCATACCCTCAAAAGTATGCAACTCCTTGATCTTGGTCTTGGTCATTTCACCGTTACGATGTGCCAGTGTTACGTTCATGCCTTCCTTGATGACGCCACGATGTACACGTCCCACAGCGATACGGCCTGTATAAGAAGAATAATCTAAAGAGGTAATCAACATCTGTACTGTACCATCCAATTGTTCAGGGGCAGGGATGTTGTCAATGATACAATCCAACAAAGGAGTGATGTCCTCGGTAGGTTGCTTCCAGTCGGTGCTCATCCAACCGTTCTTGGCAGAACCATAAATCACAGGATAGTCTAATTGTTCCTCTGTAGCGTCGAGGTTAAACATCAGGTCAAACACCATCTCGTTCACCTCTTCAGGGCGGCAGTTGGGCTTATCAACCTTGTTCACCACCACTACAGGCTTCAGACCAATCTGGAGGGCTTTCTGCAACACGAAGCGGGTTTGAGGCATAGGACCTTCAAAAGCATCTACCAACAGCAGACAGCCATCGGCCATGTTGAGAACTCGCTCCACCTCACCACCAAAATCGCTATGTCCCGGGGTGTCGATAATGTTAATCTTCGTACCTTTATAATTGATTGATACGTTCTTCGAGAGAATCGTGATGCCACGCTCACGTTCCAGTTCGTTGTTATCCAGCATCAGTTGTCCGGCTTGCTGGTTCTCACGAAACAGGTTACCAGCCAGCAACATCTTGTCCACCAAGGTAGTCTTACCATGGTCAACGTGGGCAATAATGGCAATATTCCTTATATTCTGCATACTATACCTATTAAATTGGCTGCAAAGATACGAAATTTTTGCAAAATATGCTTGCTAAATCAAATATAATGCGTACCTTTGCCCCGCATTTAACGATTTACAATCAATTTTTAATTAAACATTATGTATTTAGACGCTGCTAAAAAGAAGGAAATCTTCGAGAAGTACGGAAAGTCCAACACTGATACTGGCTCACCTGAGGCCCAGATAGCATTGTTCTCATACCGTATCTCTCACCTGACCGAGCATTTGAAGGTCAACAAGAAGGATTATACTACTGAAAGATCTCTGACTATGCTGGTAGGTAAGCGTCGCCGCCTGCTGAAGTACTTGCAGGATCGCGACATCAATCGCTACCGTGCTATTGTCAAAGCTCTTGGCTTGCGCAAGTAATTATTCTTGCAGCACACCGTTTAGAAAGGGAAGTCGTTTGAGACTTCCTTTTTTTTATTGCACACTGTGCAATAAATCTTGAGTAGATTAACATCATTTCACATTTATAATGCCACACCTTATATAGATTATCGTATCTTTGCTGCTGTTTTTATTTTGCGCAAACGGCTATTGCACAAATACATACAAAGTGTGCAACCATTTACAAGTTTAATCTTAATAAGATAATTATACTATGTGGCAACTATCAGAAAAGACCATAGGTCAGTGGCTGGAATACTGGGCAACCAAAACTCCCGATAAAGAATATATTGTGTATTCAGACCGTGATATGCGATGGACCTTCAAGCAATTCAACGAACGCGTGGATCGACTTGCCATGGGTTTGTTGGCTATTGGTGTGAAAAAAGGTACCCATGTGGGCCTTTGGGCAAGCAATATACCTGATTGGAATACCATGTTCTTTGCATGTTCCAAAATTGGCGCTATCTCCATCATGGTGAATACCAATTTCAAACAATTTGAGATTGAGGATATGGTACGCAAGAGCGATATGGAGGTACTTTGTATCGTCGAGCATGAGAAAGACAATAATTTCATGGAGATGACCTATCAGATGCTGCCTGAATTGAAGACGCAGGAGAAAGGGCATCTTAACAGTGCGGCATTCCCTACCATGAAGACAGTAATTTATATGGGTACAGAGCAACATCGAGGCATGTTTACCATCAACGAACTGATGACGATGGGTCTGACCGTAGGTGAAGGTACTTATCAGAAGGCGAAGAATGCATGTAGCTGCTATGATGCCATCAACATACAATACACCAGTGGAACGACAGGTTTCCCCAAAGGGGCAACACTTTCTCATTTTGGTATCTGCAACAATGGACATTTGACAGGAGTACATCTGGACTTCACGCCTGACACCCGACTATGCATCTGTGTACCGTTGTTCCATTGCTTCGGTTTGGTACTGGGCGTGCTGAACTGTTTGACACATGGCTGTACGATGGTTGTGGTAAAAAGATTTGATCCACTGATGGTTTTGGCCAGCATTCATAAGGAACGTTGCACTTCGCTTTATGGTGTGCCTACCATGTATATTAATATATTGAATCATCCTATGTTCGACTTGTTTGACTTGAGTAGTCTGCATGCAGGCATCATGGCTGGCTCTCTCTGTCCTGTGCCATTGATGAAAGAAGTGGAAAAGAAGATGCACATGATTGTGACGAGCGAATACGGACTGACAGAGGCTTCTCCAGGTATGACACAGACTCGTTGGGACGATCCGTTTGAGGTACGATGCACAACGGTAGGTCGTGAGTTTGAACATACAGAGGTAAAGGTACTGGATGAGGACGGCAATGAGTGTCCTATTGGCATAGAAGGAGAGCTTTGCAATAAGGGTTACAGCAATATGTTGGGCTATTACAAAGATCCTGAGGCTACGGCTCAGCTGATTGATAAAGCAGGGTGGTTGCACAGCGGTGACATCGGTTTCAAGGACGAACAGGGCAACTTCCATGTGACTGGACGTATCAAGGATATGATTATCCGTGGTGGAGAGAACATTTATCCTAGTGAGATTGAGGCTTATCTGCAACGTATGCCAGAAATCAAGATGGTGCAGGTAGTGGGTGTACCTTCCAAGAAATATGGTGAGAGTGTGGGTGCCTTCATCATCCTTAATCCCGATTGCCAACTGACGGAGTTAGATATTCGTGAGTTCTGCGAGGGTAAAATAGCTAGATACAAGGTACCCAAGTACATCTTCTTTGTGGATGAATATCCACTTACAGGTAGTGGCAAGGTGCAAAAATACAAGTTACGTGAGCTAAGTCTGGAACTCTGCAAAAAGCAGGGAATTGAATTAATATAAAAACTCCCCCTTGGGGGAGTCTTTTTTTGTAGGGGTTATAGTTTTGCTTTGAAAGCCAAAGCATACATCCGCATTTGCTTCATCATGGCCAATAGTCCGTTGCTACGGGTAGGTGACAGATGCTCTCTCAAACCTATCTGCTCAATGAAGTAGAGGTCGGCATTTAGGATTTCGTCAGGTGTCTGGTTGTCGAGCACACGGATGAGCAGGGTGATGATACCTTTTACTATCAGTGCATCACTTTCAGCTTGGAAATGCACTTTACCCTCTTCCGTCAGGTCGGCTTGCAGCCACACACGACTCTGGCAACCCTCAATCAGGTTGCTTTCGTTCTTGTATTGTTCCTCCAAAGGCTCCTGTTCATTGCCCAGGTCTATCAACAATTGATATTTGTCCATCCAGTCGTCGTATTCGCTGAACTCTTCAATGATGCTGTCTTGTATTTCGTTTATCGTCATAGCTTATTTCTCGTTATAAATAACTTGCAAAATAGTCTGTCCTACAGCTTTGAGTGTTGGCACCGTAATCACATCCATATCATCCTTCACCGTATGCCAATGCTCAAAGAAGGTGTATTGCTGACTGGTAGGTATGATGTCGATAGTAGGAATACGGGCAATCTGATTGATGAACAGATGGTCATCAGTAGCCCCACCACCGCCTTGAGCCACGAAATAGTTATCGTAGCCTATAGACCTGGCAGCTTTCCATACCTTTCTATTAATATCGCGCGCGAACTGCTCGGAATAATATTCATACAAGAATCGAGCATTGGTGCCACCCACCATATCAAGCAAGATGCCAAAGCGTGCATTATAGTTGGGCACATGCGGTGTGCGTGCCCAATATTGTGAACCCAAGCACCATGAGTTTTCGTCGCTCAGTCCGGAATCACGATGGTTGCCCACATCCTCTGCATCTAACAGGATAATATCAATGCCTATCGTCGTTGGCTGTTGTTGCAACAGACGAGCCACCTCTAATAAAACACCTACGCCACTGGCTCCATCGTTAGCTCCCAGAATAGGCGTATAATGTTTGGTGGCATCAGGATCGTTGTCAGCCCAAGGACGACTGTCCCAATGTGCAAACAAAGCCACACGCCTTTTTGCTTCGGGATTGAATGCTCCGATGATATTGCGGGCCTTTAGCATCTTACCTTCGTACGATGGGATGTCGGCACGTTGGTTATACACCTTTGCGCCATATTGTGCCAGCTTGTCGGCGAGGTAATCACCACAAGCATCGTGGGCAGTTGTGTTCATGGCACGAGGACCGAAATCCACTTGTGCCTTCACAAAATAGAAAGCACTGTCGGCATCAAACTGTGGTACGTTCACTTCGTTTCGGCTGGTCGCCTCATCGCTTGCCTCGGCTTTACTTTGACCGCCACATGCTACGAAACTCATTAGCCACAAAACTGAAAAAATAAGTATTCTCATATCATTTAAACTTCAGCATTACTTCTTTCTTGCCCACCTTCAGCTCCACCTTTGCCCCCTCAATAATGGGCAGGTTCAAAGGTACATGCCCTACAGGGAAGCCGAAACAGATGGGGTAGTAGTATTCCTTTAACATATCGGCTAAGGCAGGATACAGTTCCTTGCCCAACTGCTTGTGCTCTTCAAACTCGGTAAATTGGCAGATAATCAAGCCAGACAACTTATCCAGGAAACCACTTAACTTAAGGTTGTAGAACATGCGCTCAATGGCATGAGGCTTTTCTCCCACATCCTCCACAAAGAGAATAGTACCCTCGGGATTTATGTCATAGGGCGTGCCTATCAATCCGTGCCATACAGCCATATTTCCCCCTCTGATGATACCTTCCGTTTTGCCTACATGGTTTAGTTTGTTGCCCTCACAAACATAGCGTTGAGAGGCATTCACCCCGAACAGAATATCGTGGATAGCCTTATTGCAGAAATCCTCCTTGCCCTCTTCCAGTAAGTGCTTCAGCATAGGCGCATGCAACGAGGCAAAGCCTTCACTTTGTATTCGACAATGTAAAGCTGTGATATCACTGAAGCCTATCAGCCATTTTGGGCACTGACGAAATTTGGTAAAGTCCATCATCCCTAGCAGGTTGTTGGCCCCATAGCCCCCACGGCTGCAGAAGATAGCTTTGCAATCAGGGTCGTCCATCGCTCGTTGCAAATCACCCAAGCGTTGTTGCACTGTGCCGGAAAAGTTGCCATACTTCGCGCTAACAAAACGTCCTTTGCTCACCTTCAGTCCCCAAGCCTTAAGGCTTTGGATGCCCCCTTTCAGGATTTCGGGCTCTATAATGCTTGAAGGTGATATTACCGTCACCTTGTCGCCTTTCAGCAAAAACGGAGGATATGTGAAGTTATTTGCCATACGTTATTGTTTTATGTCTGCAAAGTTACAACTCTTACAGAAAAAATCACGATGATTTGCTATAAAAAATGCTCCTGACTCGAAAGCCAGGAGCATAGGAATGGAAGTATGTAAATCTATTACTCCTCTTCTTTGTGCTGGTTGAATGCAGGACGTGGACGACGTTCGCCATTGCCACGGCGTTCACCACGATCTTGACGCTCACCACGCTCAGGGCGATCACCACGTTCTGGACGAGGACGACGCTCAGGACGCTCTTGATAACCCTCTGGTTTAGGCAGCAACACCTTGTGAGAGAGTTTGAACTTGCCCGTCTTAGGATCGATGTCCAGCAACTTCACCTGGATCTCGTCGCCTTCCTTGATGCCAGCTTCCTCAACAGTCTCCAAGCGCTTCCAGTCAATCTCAGAGATATGGAGCAAACCATCCTTGCCAGGCAGGAACTCTACAAATACACCATAAGGCATGATAGAACGCACCTTGCCGGTATAAACTTCACCCACCTCAGGCACAGCCACGATAGCCTTGATCATTGCTAAAGCAGCATCGATATTGTCCTTGTTGTTGGCAGCAATCTCTACACGTCCGCCTTCTTCTACCTCTTCGATAGAGATGGTGGTCTTGGTCTCTTCCTGCATACCCTGGATAATCTTTCCACCCGGGCCAATCACAGCACCGATGAACTCCTTAGGAATCATCATGGTGACGATGCGAGGAGCATGAGGCTTGAGGTCTTCACGAGGTTCTGCGATAGTCTCGGTAATCTTACCAAGGATGAACTCGCGACCCTGCTTAGCCTGCAACAAAGCCTTCTCCAGAATCTCGTAGCTTAGACCATCTACCTTGATATCCATCTGAGTAGCGGTGATACCATCACGTGTACCAGTTACCTTGAAGTCCATATCACCCAAGTGATCCTCGTCGCCCAAGATATCTGACAGAACAACGTACTTGTCGCTTTCAGAGTCCTTGATCAGACCCATAGCGATACCAGATACAGGCTTCTTGATCTTTACGCCGGCATCCATCAGTGCCAGTGTACCAGCACATACGGTAGCCATTGAAGAAGAACCGTTAGACTCCAGAATGTCAGAAACCACGCGAACTACATAAGGATAGTCAGCAGGAATCTGGCCCTTCAGTGCACGCCATGCCAAGTGACCGTGACCAATCTCACGACGACCCACACCACGCTGTGCCTTTGCCTCACCTGTTGAGAATGGCGGGAAGTTATAGTGCAACAGGAAACGCATCTTGCTCTGGTCTAGCACATCGTCAACGAGCTTTTCATCCTGCTTGGTGCCTAATGTACAAGTGGTCAGTGACTGTGTCTCACCACGGGTGAAGATAGCTGATCCATGAGGGCCAGGCAGTGGACTTACTTCGCACCAGATAGGACGGATCTCGGTAGGAACACGGCCATCCAGACGGGTACCCTCATCGAGTACGCAACGGCGCATAGCGTCGCGAGTAACATCAGCGAAGTAGCGGTCAATCATAGCTGCTTTCTCCTCCAGCTCTTCCTCAGTGAACTGAGCCTTGAACTCGTCGCAGATAGCGGTAGCGTTGTCCTCACGCTTGTGCTTGTCAGCGCAACCTTCCTTAGCCAGATCATACAGACGCTGGTAGCTGAAGTCGCGCACTGCCTTGCGCAGGTCTTCGTCGTTCTCCTCGTGGTTATATTCACGCTTCACGGTAGAACCCACCTCTTCAGCCAGCTCCATCTGAGCCTTGCACATTATCTTGATGGCATCGTGACCAGCCTTGAGGGCACCCAGCAGATCCTGCTCAGATACCTCGCTCATCTCACCTTCCACCATCATGATGTTGTCATAGGTAGCACCAACCATGATATCCATGTCAGCTTTTGCAAGCTGTTCGAAAGTCGGATCAATAACGTACTGGCCATCTACGCGTGCTACACGCACCTCGCTGATAGGACCATTGAAAGGAATGTCAGACACTGCCAAAGCAGCTGATGCTGCTAAACCAGCCAGTGCATCTGGCATGTCAACGCCATCGGCAGAGAAAAGAATGATGTTCACATACACCTCAGCGTGGAAATTGTCTGGGAACAAAGGACGCAAAGCGCGATCCACCAGACGGCAGGTCAGAATCTCATAGTCTGAAGCCTTGCCCTCACGCTTGGTAAAACCACCAGGGAAGCGGCCAAACGAAGCGTATTTTTCTCTGTACTCTACCTGTAAAGGCATGAAATCGGTTCCGGGAACTGCATCTTTTGCCGCACAAACAGTAGCCAAAAGCATGGTATTGCCCATACGCAGCATTACAGATCCGTCTGCCTGTTTTGCGAGCTTTCCCGTTTCGAGTGTGATGGTTCTTCCATCAGGTAACTCGATCGTCTTAACAATTGGATTAATCATAAAATCTTTAAAAAACTGTGTATATCTTAATAAAAATCGCGCAAAGTTACACATTATATTTATCAAAACCTTATCTTTGCACCGATTTTTGTATAATTGAACTGAAAATTATGAAGAAAACAGCGTTTTTGGTCCTTTTTGCAGCGTTGATGTCTGCCTGTGGAGGCAACAAGCAGCAATTTACAGTTGAAGGACAAGTAGAAGGTGCTAACGGTAAGACACTTTATTTTGAACAGTCTGCCCTCAACGGCATTCTGTTGGCCGACTCCGTCAAGTTGGGTAGCAGTGGCTCGTTCAAGTTCCGCCATGCGGCACCCGAGGCACCCGATTTTTATCGCCTTCGCATAGAGGATAAGGTCATCAATTTCTGCGTCGATTCTACCGAAACCATCAAGGTACAGGCCGACTTTGCCAAGTTTGCCACCGACTATACCATTGCAGACTCCGATAATAATTTAAAAATCAAAGAGCTCAGTTTGATGCTGGCTGAATTGCAGGGCAAGGTTGATCGCCTTACTGAGAGTTATAATGCCAACAAGATATCCAATGTGCTGTTTAACGACAGCTTGGACCGTATGGTGGATGCTTATAAGGAAGAGGTAAAGGCCAAGTATATCTATGCCGCACCTAATACACCTTATGCTTACCATGCTTTGTTCCAGCGTGTTGGTCAGTACAACTTGTTCGATCCTCTCAACAACAAGGACGATGTGAGAGCCTTTGGTGCTGTGGCTACCAGTTTCAACAACCTCTATCCACATTCTGAGCGTGCCAAAAACATCTATAACATCGCCATCAAGGGTATGCGTAATGTTCGTCAGGCCGATGCAGCTGTTGACATCAACAGGAATGAGGTAGCTGAAACAGGTATCATCGATATCCAATTGCGCGATATTGATGGCAACATCCGTAAGCTGAGCGACCTCAATGGCAAGGTGGTAGTGCTTGACTTCACCGCTTACCAAACAGACTACTCAGCCGACCATAACCTGGCTATGCGTGAACTGTATGCCAAGTATGCCGACAAGGGTATGGAGATCTATCAAGTGTCGTTTGATACTAGTGAACACTATTGGAAGACAGCTGCCGACAACCTGCCTTGGGTATGTGTTCGCGAGCCAAGAGGAGCTAACTCCGATCTGCTCAACCTCTACAATTTCCAGGCGTTGCCATCGGTCTTTGTCATCAACCGCAACAGCGAGTTGAGTGCCCGTGTTGACAATATGGAAAATCTTGAGGCCACAGTAAAGAAACTGCTCTGAGCAAGAAAAAATGGTCATAACCTGCAAAAAAAAGCATAACTTTTTGTTTATTATTACATAAAGGCTTATATTTGCAGAGTGAACTTAAGGTAAAAAGGAGTTCCAACGCACTTCAATGTGTTGGAATTCTTTTTTATCGTTTTCGTTTTTTTACTCCCGATGGGCAGGGAGACTTGTGAAAAAGAATAAATAAAAACGTATAGATATGGGATACATTTCAGAAGAAGGCTACAACAAACTCGTAGCACAATTAAGAGAGTTGGAAGCTGTAGAGCGTCCAAAGATCATAGAGGCTATTCGCGAGGCTCGCGATAAAGGCGACCTTTCTGAGAATGCCGAGTATGATGCCGCCAAGGAGGCACAGGGCATGTTGGAGGCTAAGATCAATAAGTTGAAGCAAACTATTGCGGATTCTAAGATTCTTGACACTTCTATGCTTAAGGCTGATTCCGTGCAGATATTAACCACTGTTACCCTGAAGAACGTCAAGGCCAATCAACAGATGTCATATACTATTGTGTCTGATACTGAAGCCAACTTGCGTGAGGGTAAGATTTCTGTCAATACCCCTATTGCCCAGGGTTTGTTGGGCAAGAAGGTGGGCGATGTGGTAGAAATCAAGGTACCACGTGGCGTGATGACGTTCGAGATTCTTAAGATCACCTTATAATAAAAGGAGGATATATTATGGCAAGTATTTTCAGTAAGATAGTAGCAGGAGAGATCCCTTCTCACAAGATTGCCGAGAACGATAAGTTCTATGCCTTTCTTGACATTAATCCATTGGTGAAAGGTCACGTACTGGTGATTCCCAAGCAGGAGATTGACTATATCTTCGATGTGCCAGATGATGATCTGGCTGAGATGATTGTTTTTGCCAAGCACATTGCTGTGGCTATCAAGAAAGCCTTCCCTTGCATCAAAGTAGGTATGGCTGTATTAGGCCTTGAGGTGCGACATGCTCACATCCATCTGGTGCCTATGCAGAGTGAGAAAGACCTTATTTTCTCCAACCCTAAGCTAAAGCTCACAAACGAAGAACTTGCTGAGATTGCAGCAAAGATACGCAAGGAACTGTAATAAATAACCCCGCCGCAGGCGGGGTTATTTATTTAGATAAACTCTTCGCCAAACTTTAGCTGCACATCCGTCACATACTTGCGGATGGCACTCTCTTCATCCTTTGGACAAATAAGCAACACATTATCCGACTCAGCAATCAGATAGCCCTCCATTCCAGATACTACCGCTAATTTCCCACTTGGCAATACCACAATATTATTCTTGCTTTCATACAACATGGTGTTGCATTTCAGCGTCACATTGCCTTCGTCATCCTTCTCCGAGAGGTCATACAGCGATCCCCAGGTACCTAAGTCGCTCCAACCAAAGTCGCCTAACGATACAAATACATTGTCGGCCTTCTCCATCACGCCATAGTCGATAGATACATTGTTACAAGATGCAAAGTGCTCATTGATAAAATCAACCTCCTGAGGCGTTCCGTAAGTGTCGGAAGCCAACTTGCTCATTACATCAGGCAGATACTTCTCCAAAGCCTTGATAATGGTGTTCACATTCCATATAAACAAGCCCGAGTTCCAATAAAACTCTCCACTTGATACAAACACCTTTGCCAATTCCAGCTCAGGTTTTTCGGTAAAAGTCTTCACCTTATATAGATTCTCGCCCTCCTGTTCAGCTATTTGAATATATCCATAGCCCGTTTCCGGACGGTTAGGTCTGATACCCAAGGTTAGCAGTTTATCGTTTTCCGCTACAAACTCCAGTCCTTTTTTGATGGCCGTCAGAAACTCATCCTCTTTTAGTATCAGGTGGTCAGATGGAGCTACCACAATGTTGGCATTTGGATTGATAGCCTTGATGTGCTTGGATGCCCAAGCTATGCAGGGAGCAGTGTTTCTTCTCGTGGGTTCGAGTAATATCTGCGATGGATGCAGCTGAGGCAGTTGCTTATGCACTAAGTTGGCATATAGCTCGTTGGTAACAATCAAGATGTTCTCGGTAGGTACCACCTTGTTAAAGCGCTCAAATGTTTGTTGCAAAAGCGAACGACCTGTTCCAAAGAAATCCAAAAACTGCTTGGGCATGTTCTTTCGGCTATAGGGCCAAAAGCGGCTCCCCACACCACCGCTCATAATAACACAATAGTTATTTTTTAAGTCACTCATATATTTTTTAGTTAGTTTTAATCGTTTTGCTAATATACATCTTTTTTCTCATTAAGTATAATTTTCTTCAATAATTTACTGTGTTGAAGTTTTTTTTGCATTCCATGCTTGTTAATTCAGAAAATGTTTGTATCTTTGCACCGCATTTTTCAAATGCCCAGATGGCGGAATCGGTAGACGCGCTGGTCTCAAACACCAGTGGGGCAACCCATCCCGGTTCGACCCCGGGTCTGGGTACCAG
>CAMJNN010000005.1 GCA_946407325.1 uncultured Prevotellaceae bacterium
GCAAATGAGAAGTGATAAGCATCATTGCCGCTGAAACCGAGTGAATTCTCAGCCCACTCCTTAATCTTGATAGCGGCTGTAGGTGCAAACAATGCACCAATATTGATAGCCATGTAGAAAAGCTGGAAACCTGAGTCGCGCTTAGCTGCATAAGTAGGGTCATCATAGAGATTTCCCACCATCACCTGCAGGTTGCCCTTGAACAAGCCCGTACCAAATCCGATAGCCAACAAAGCAGCAATCATGGCGCCCATAGCAATCATATCTGTCTGACCCGTAGCAGGATCAACGCCACCCAAAGGAATTGACAACAGCAAGTAACCCAGGAACATCACGATGATACCTGTGGTTACCATCTTACCAAAGCCAAACTTGTCGGCCAGCATACCACCAATAAGTGGGAAGAAATACACAAACATCAGGAACGAGCTGTAGATGGTTCCTGCAACGCCGGCGCTCAGGCCGAAATTAGCTCTCAAGAATAGTGCGAAAACGGCTATCATGGTGTAGTAGCCGAAACGCTCACCTGTATTAGCTAAGGCCAAAGCCCATAAACCTTTCGGTTGTCCTTCAAACATAGTATTAAATATTTAAGTTATTATTTTTTTCAAAAAATAGTAATCTACCGGTTGTCCTTCAAACATAGTATCAGTTAAAGTCTTTCGGTTGTCCTGCAAATATAAGACTTTCGAGTCACATAATGGATATAATTAGGCATGATTTTTCAATTCTTCGCGTAAAAATTGAGGAGTATAGCCCTTTTCGCTCATCGCCACCTCCTCTGGAGTGCCTGTGGAAAGTATGGTTCCACCGCCTTTTCCGCCTTCTGGTCCCATATCGATGATATAGTCGGCCATCTTGATCACATCCATATTGTGTTCAATCACCACCACTGTATTGCCTTGATCTACCAAGCGGTTCAACACACCCATCAATACCCTGATGTCTTCGAAATGCAAACCCGTGGTAGGTTCATCAAGGATGTAGAGTGTCTTGCCTGTGCCTCGTTTGCTGAGTTCGGTAGCCAACTTAACTCGCTGGCTCTCACCACCCGACAAGGTGGTTGACGACTGTCCGAGTTTGATATAACCCAAACCCACATCTTGAATGACCTTTATCTTGTTCAAGATATTAGGTACGTTCTCAAAGAACTCAACTGCCTGGTTGATAGTCATATCGAGAATATCGGCTATGCTCTTGCCCTTAAACCTCACCTCCAAGGTTTCGTGGTTGTAACGCTTGCCGTGACATACCTCGCAAGGCACATATACATCAGGCAGGAAATTCATCTCAATGGTCTTGTAACCATTGCCCTGACAGGCTTCACATCGGCCACCCTTGACATTGAATGAAAAACGCCCAGGCTTGTAACCTCTGATTTTGGCCTCAGGCAAATCGACAAACAGGTTGCGGATATCGGTAAATACGTTAGTATAAGTGGCTGGATTTGAACGTGGTGTCCTGCCAATGGGCGATTGGTCCACATTCACCACCTTGTCGATATACTCAACTCCCTCGATGCTGTCGTAAGGCAAGGGATCTTGCAAAGAACGATAGAACTTCTTCGATAATATGGGTTGCAGGGTCTCGTTGACCAAGGTAGATTTACCACTACCTGAAACGCCTGTTACACAGATTAGTTTGCCTAATGGGAACTCCACATCAATATGTTTCAGGTTGTTGCCCGATGCACCCCTGATTATAAGCTTTTTACCATTACCTGGTCGGCGTTGCTGGGGTACCTCGATGCTCTTCTCCCCATTGAGATATTGTGATGTCAGTGTGTGGGTTTGCATCATCTTTTGTGGGGTGCCCTGGAAGACTACCTTTCCGCCCAACCTACCCGCTTTGGGACCTAAATCCACTACATAGTCGGCGGCCAGCATCATATCCTTATCGTGCTCCACCACAATCACAGTATTTCCTAAATCTCTCAGTTCCTTCAAAGATTTGATAAGGCGCTGGTTATCACGTTGGTGCAAGCCAATGCTCGGTTCGTCAAGGATATAGAGTACATTCACCAACTGTGAGCCTATCTGGGTAGCTAAGCGAATGCGCTGACTCTCTCCTCCTGAAAGACTGGCAGAAGAACGGTCCAGCGAGAGATATTCCAACCCTACATCCAACAGGAATTTCAGTCGGGTTCTGATTTCTTTCAGTATCTCTGCGGCTATGATTCCCTGCTTATGCGACAAGAAAGGATTGACTTGCTGCATCCAATCATATAACTCATTGATATCCATGCAGGACAGTTCGTAGATATTCTTGTCGTGCAGGCGATATGAAAGAGCAATCTTGTTCAGTTTGGCTCCCCCACATTCAGGACATACAGCTGTTTTGGCAAACTGTTCTGCCCACTTCTGTTCGGTGGCCGAAGCGTCGTTGTCCTGCAACATAGAGATATATTTCACTACCCCCTCGAAATTCATGAAATAATCGGAGGAAGTACCTATCAGCGAACTCTTTATCTTAATGCGCCCTGAGGTACCGTAAAGGATTTCATCGATGGTTTCGTCTGTCAGTTCACTGATTGGTGTATCAAGTGTGGCCTCGTATTTCTCCAACACGGCCTCTACTTGCCAGAACACCATGCTGTTCTTGAACTTGCCCAACGGCACGATGCCTCCATCTCTAACGGAAAGATGACGATCAGGAATCACCTTGTCGATGTCTATCTGACTTACCACACCCAATCCTTTGCACTTAGGACAGGCTCCTTGGGGGGAATTGAAAGAGAAACTATGTGGGGCTGGTTCTGGGTATGACAAGCCTGTGATGGGATCCATCAACAGCTTGCTGTAATGTTTAATCTGTCCGTTTTCTGCATCTAATATAAGCATCAGACCATTACCCTGTTGCATAGCGTTGTTCACGCTATTCTTTAACCTTACATCATCCTTATCGGTCACCTTCAACTTATCAATCACCACCTCGATATCGTGGTTCTTGTAGCGGTCAACCTTCATGCCTGGTATGGTTTCTTTGATCTCTCCATCCACACGCACATTGATGAAACCTTTCCTGCGAATGGTCTCGAACAATTCACGATAATGACCCTTACGGCTCTTTACCAAAGGTGCTAGGATATAGATGCGCCTACCTAAGTAATCCTGCAAGATGAGGTCGAGTATCTGTTCTTCGGTGTATTTCACCATTTTCTCTCCGGAAAGGTAGGAATAAGCCTCACCGGCACGGGCAAACAGCAGACGAAGATAATCGTAAATCTCTGTGGTTGTGCCCACTGTAGAGCGTGGATTCTTGTTGGTAGTCTTCTGCTCGATAGATATCACAGGACTTAATCCTGTTATCTTATCCACATCCGGACGATTGAGGTTGCCCAGGAAATTGCGGGCATAAGCCGAGAAAGTTTCGATATAGCGGCGTTGCCCTTCGGCATAAATGGTATCGAAAGCTAACGATGACTTGCCACTTCCACTAAGGCCAGTCATTACGGTTAAACTATGTCTGGGTATGGTGGCATCGATGTTTTTTAGATTGTGTACTCGTGCACCATAAACGTATATATAGTCGGTCTTTTCGCTCATAACTCCAATTTTGCACCACAAAAATAAAAGAAAAGTATGTCAAAAACAAAGCCCTTTGTAAAAAAGTATGTAAACGGATGGATTATTTCAATTAATAATTGTATTTTTGCAACAAGGTATATTATGCCTTTACGTAGAATAGTATAAAAAACACAAAGAAATGAAGATTATTAGTAAAGTATGCCTTATTTTCCTGTTGGCGACAATGTATATGGGGCAAGCCCATGCACAGGAGAACCAGACGTACATTATTCACACGATTCAGAAAGGTCAGAGCCTCTACTCTATTTCCAATATGTATGGCACCACAGTTGATGCTATTGTAAAACTGAACCCTGGCAGTGATCAGGTGATTGTTGAGGGTAAGCAACTGAAAGTGCCTCGTCCTGATGCTGTTACCGATGAAGGTACTTTCCATACTATTCAGCAAGGCGAAACACTGTATGGCTTATCGCAGAAGTATAAAGTATCTGTCAAATCGATACTCGATGCCAATCCTGGCTTGAACGAAAAGAACTTCCGCTTCGGACAGGTGGTGAACATCCCAAAAGGAAATGCAGCAAACGCCCCAACAGAGGGTACTGCAAACGCCCAAGCCCCTACCCAACCTCAGACACAACAACGCATTCCTGGTCCAGTGCAGAGCCGTTGCAAGGAAATGCACAAGGTGGAAAGAAAAGAAACGGTTTACAGCATAGCACGTAAGTATGGCATTACCGAACAGGAACTGCTGGAAGCCAACCCTGAAATAAGTGACGCCAAGAAACTGAAAAGGGGCAAGTTGCTTTGCATCCCTTATCCTAAAGCACAACAGAGTGCAACTGCCCAGACAGAGAATGTTCCAACTGATACAGAACTGTTTAACCAAAATAAGGTTACTGACCAGAAAATCAACGTTATCAAAGCCGCTGTGGTATTGCCATTGATTCCTGGAGAGCAAGGCAAGGCTGAGAGCGCTCGTATGGTGGAGTACTATCAGGGTTTCCTACTGGCTGTGGACAGTTTAAAACGTACAGGCACCTCTATCGATCTCTATACCTATGACTCTGGTTCAACGGTGGCTTCTGTGAATGCTGTTTTGGCTAAGCCTGAGATGCAGCAGATGAACATTATCTTCGGTCCGCTTTACACAGAGCAGATTAAGCCTATGGCCGATTTTGCGAGCAAGCATCATATCCGCCTGGTAATTCCATTTACCAGTCGTGACAACACGGTGTATCGTAATCCAGATATATATCAAATCAACACCCCACAGTCGTATCTATACTCTGAGGTGTATGAACATTTTGTACGTCAATTCCCTGGTGCTCATGTAATCTTCCTTGACGCCACTACTGGTGCTGAAGAGAAAGCCGACTTTATCAAGGGCTTGCGTGAGGAGCTGACCAATAAGAAAATATCGTTTACCAACCTTAGTGAGGATGCTACTGCTGAGCAAATGCAAGCGGCTTTACAGCAAAACAAATCGAATGTATTCGTGCCCACATCTGGCAGTAACACAGTACTTATCAAAACGTTACCTCAGTTAACGGCGATGGTGAACGACTCGCTCTATAAAGAGAAAATCAATGCTGAGGTACATTTGTTTGGTTATCCTGAGTGGCAAACCTATACAAAAGACCATCTGTCGGCATTCTTTGAACTCGACACCTATTTCTACTCATCTTTCTACACCAATAACCTGTTAGCGGCTCCACGTAGCTTCAACGCCAATTTCCGTCGTTGGTATGGAAAAGACATGGAAGAAAGATATCCGAAATATGGTATGTTGGGCTTTGACACGGGTTTCTTCTTCCTGAAGGGATTGGCACTCTATGGTTCTGGTTTAGAGAATAATCTGGATAGAATGAGGCTTACGCCTATGCAAACAGGCTTTAAATTCGACCGAGTGAACAACTGGGGTGGATTTATCAATAAAAAAGTATTTTTCGTAAGGTTCACACCTAAGTTTGAATTGATTAAACTTGATTTTGACCAATGAAAAGACTCCATTTCATAGGATTCTGTGAAGTTTCGAAGCGTTTTTTTAATAACGTTTCGATGGAGGTTCGACCATTGGGATGGCGCCGTTGTATAGGTCTTTTTGTTGTAATGGTAGGCTTTGCAACAACTGTTTCTGCACAGGTGGGCGACTTGCAGAACAATTTCTCTATAGGTGTGAATGCCGGCCTTAACCTTACCAGCGCACAGTTCTCTCCCACTGTACGGCAAAATCAGCTTACTGGCACTGTATTTGGTGTTACCGGCCGCTATATCTCTGAGAAATATTTCGGTATGACTTGCGGCGTACGTGTGGAGGTCAATTTTTCTCAACACGGTTGGAAAGAATATGTGGAAGATTTCGAAGATCTGCAATACCAGCGTACGACGAACTATGTTGACATACCATTCTTGGCTCATCTGGCATTTGGCAAGAATTTCCAGTTCTTCATCGACGGCGGTCCTCAGATAGGTTTCTTTCTGAGCGACAAAAGAAAGATTAGTGGCGACTGGGACAGTGTGACAGGTGTGGTCGTTGAACAGCACACATTGGATGTGAAGCATAAGTTTGATTACGGAATAGCTGGTGGTTTAGGCGTTGAGTTAAAGACTCGCAAGGCGGGTAATTTCTTGTTGGAAGGCAGATATTACTATGCGTTGTCTGATTTCTTCGGCAATGAGAAACAAGACTATTTCGGACGCTCTGCCAATACCACCATTAGTATTAAACTGACTTATTTGTTTGATATCACTAAATAATTACAGCTATGAAGGTAGGATATGCATACAGTAGCGAAATCGAGCAAACGCTTGAGGAGCAGATAAAAAGGCTGCATGATTCTGGATGCGAACGCATCTATCAGGAAACTCTTGCTGGTGTACGTGCTGATAGACCTAAGTTGAAGAAATGCCTTGATAGCTTGCGTGCTGGCGACACATTCATTGTTTGTCGCCTTGATCGAATCGGCACTCAGGTCGAGAAAGTTTTGATGCTTCTCAATGAGCTGGTAAGCATGGAAGTCACCTTCATCTCGCTGGACGATAATTTCAGTACCAATGGCCTTACGGGGCAAGTGCTCAGTCACATAGCACAAAGCCTCTTGTCTCTTAAAAAAGACGTATTTATGGCACGTGTACACGAAGGCCGTAAAGAGGCCGAGAAGATGGGTGTGAAATTTGGACGTAAGGAAGGCTGTGTAAACAAACGTAACAAAGAGAAACCCCAGCAGTGCCGACAATTATACGACAACGGTCTACCTGTAAGCAAAATCATGACATTGCTGAACATTCGTAGCTACTCAACCGTTTATCGTTACTTGCGTCAAACAGGTGCCTATCCTGATGCAAACAACACAGAAAAACAACAGCCCTCTCCTAAATTGTCGAAGAAAGAGCTGCTGAAATTAAAGAAAGAAGTTTATGACAATAGTCATCAACTCGATTTATTCTGAAGTCTCATTATCTGGAATAGGTTCTATATAACCCTTCTCCACCAAGATGGGAATGATATTCGATGCCTTCTGACGTTTGCTCTTGCTGGTCTCAGACATGTATTTCTCTAATAAATCAGGACGGTCGGCCAACAGCTCCTGCATCATCTGATCATTGATAGACTTGATATATATCTTTCCTTTCTCATCGGCCTCGCTATCCAGCAAAAAACAAGCATACCTATGCCAGAGTTTTTTATCCAGCAAAAGTGTTGTAGATCCAGTAAGCAAAGCTGTACTTAACCATCTGCTGTTTACCGCAATACTGGCCACATCGGCACCAATCGAGGCCAGGACAGCTGCAGTATTCGCCTTATAGCCTAACAAACAAATCTTGTTACCATCAAACCTGAAAGCCTTACCATAGTCGGTAACATCCAGCGTAATATCATTGCTTTTCAAATTGCGACAGTTTACGAACAGCTGATCACCAAACATAATGGCCAATACTTGTTTCTTCACAATCTTATCAGCTTCCTTGTCTCCAGTCTTAAACTGAAACATATCGTTGGTAAACTTAATCTCACAATCTTTCTTGCTTCTACCGCCAGTAAGCTCCTCTATAGGTCTCCAGTTATCAGCATAAAAATCTTCATACGTCATGCAATACTTTACCTCTTGTTGAGCCCTGCCTGTGAGAGCTACACAGCATAACAGCATTAAAAATAATCTTTTCATATCTTTATTTTTTAATTATATCTGCACAAATCTCGCAAAAAGAATTGAACTATGCAAGAAATAGTTGAAAATGTTAATCAGAAACGTTTGCCTATGATAATACGACTACGCCATTTATTATGTCTGAGACGAATGGAATCATAGTCGCCTGCAGATGTGTAATTATACACTACAGTAAGCCCCATAAAGAAATGTTTGAAATAATGTACCGTTGAGAAACGCCCCACAATGGCAATTTCAGGGAAAGTAGCATCCATAGGTTCCACACCTACCATCTTAATGATTTTGTTGTCGTGCCAGAAAACGACAGTGGGTAAGGTGGAAAGATGGAAAAGCCATGTGCGACTGGGCACAAAATTATATCCATAGCCCAAGCCTACACTGGCATAACTCAATTTAAATTTGCGAATTTCATCATTATCATATTCAACACCCTCCTCTTGTACTGCAGTGACTGATGTACGATGATAAGAAAGACCTGCCATAAAACTACCAGCACTGCGTTTCTGAACATACGACTGACTAAAAGCGGCCGGATAAGAGAACTTACGACCATTAAAGGCATAGTAAGCATTGATGGTAAGGCTCTTTTCACGGACTTCCGTACTCACATCATAAAGAACACCATTCCATTCGACCTCTCCCTTATACTCGCCATTGGTTTCGTATATAAAATCGAAGCCATATCGGTTGCTGTAGGAATTGATGTTTATCTCAGTACTGGTTTTCTTGCCAAACAAATGAGATGGATTAAAAGCTAATGCAACGGCAAGACCACGATAGTTGGCACTTAAAGAAACAGTATGTCTCAGGGGATCTTTGAAACGAAAATCCAATTTTGAATTATCTTCGTCAATAGCCTTGAGGGTAAAGTGGGTGCCACAGATGTTATTAATCAAGCGTAGGGTCCAATGACGATCAGGACGAGAAACATAGTTGGTGTCGAGCTTAGATTTCTGTTGCCTAACGTCAAGCAGGCTATCTACTTTTTGCAACAATTTAAAGCGATGCTGGGCCGCAAGGTTAGAAGGAGGTAAAAAACTTATTATTGCAAAGCATATTATATACAAGTATTTTCTCATCATGGGTCTTTATGATATCAAAAATATATTACAAACGTCTTGCTTTTTTCTTGAAATTAATATAACTTTGCAATGGTTTGATTTATCAAATCACTTATTTGAATTTCGGTGTTAAGGTAACTGTCTGTGAAGATAGTTACCTTTTTTATTTATACCTTCACCACACCACTGAAGCCCATAAAGGCCATTGCCAACAAACCAGCTACGATAAGAGCAATAGGTGTACCCTTCATGCCCTTAGGGATGTTTACCAAACTCATCTGCTCGCGTATGCCAGCAAACAGGGTAAGTGCCAAGCCAAAGCCAATAGCTGTAGCAAATGCATATACGACACCCGTGAGCAAGTCGAAGTCTTTCTGAATAACCAGAATAGCCACACCTAACACAGCACAGTTGGTAGTGATAAGTGGCAGGAACACGCCCAGTGCCTGATAAAGCGATGGGGATACTTTCTTCAGCACAATCTCCAACATCTGCACCAACGAAGCAATAACCAAGATGAACGTGATGGTTTGCAGGTACTGCAACTCAAACGCATCCAACACAAACTTCTGGATGAGATAAGTCACGATGGTGGCCAGAGTTAGCACAAACGCCACAGCTGCACTCATGCCTAAAGCGGTATCAATCTTCTTCGATACGCCCAAGAACGGACAAATGCCCAAGAACTGTGAGAAGACGATGTTATTGACGAATATCGCTGCAATAAATATCAAAAATAGTTCCATATCTTCTGTTATTTAGCTTCTCTCATTTTATTAACTATAGCACACAGGTAGCCCAGTGCGATAAAAGCTCCAGGAGCCAGCACAAAGAGCAACATGCCATAATCCTCGGGAACGAGAGAAAGGTTAAACATCTTACCAGTGCCCAAGAGTTCACGAACAGCACCCAACAACGTGAGCGCCAATGTGAAGCCTAAGCCTATACCTACACCATCGAAGAACGATGACACAGGACCATTCTTAGAAGCAAATGCCTCGGCACGACCTAATACAATACAGTTCACCACAATAAGTGGAATGAACAGTCCTAAAGTCTTATACAGATCAGGAACGTATGCTTGCATCACCATCTGTAGAAGTGTCACAAATGATGCGATGATGACAATGAACGAAGGAATGCGCACCATGTTGGGGATAACATTCTTCACGGCTGAAATGACCGTATTTGAACAGATAAGCACAAACATAGTGGCCAAACCCATTGACATACCATTTATTGCACTCGATGTTGTACCCAACGTAGGACACATACCCAACATCAGTACGAAAGTTGGGTTCTCGTTAATGATACCGTTTAGTAATACTTTCAAGTTACTCATAATGCTATCCCCTCCTTCAATTAGCGGCACCCTTAACGGTGTCTGATGAAACAACAACTTGACTGGTAGCTTGCTGTGTAGCACCTGTAGTGCCATCGACATTTTGACCAGAGAAAGCGGCATAGGCAGCATTAACGGCCTTCAGGAAAGCTCGTGATGTGATAGTAGAAGCTGTGATAGCGTCAATCTCACCACCATCCTTGCTTACTGTCAGTTCACCGTCCTTAGGACTCTTACCAGTAATGTCTCCCTTTGCACCGCTCTTGAACCAAGTATCGGCTTTTGCACCCAAACCTGGTGTCTCAGCATGGTTCAGCAAAGAGTAGTCGTTAATCTTACCTTCGTTATTGAAACCCACCAAAAGGGTTAGTTCGCCTCCGAAGCCCATCACACTAATCTCTACTGCAGCTCCAATACTTTGACCGTTCTTGGTAGCTGGATAAATCTTATATGACACGCCATCTACCTCCTGTATCTTCATTTCCTCAATAGGATTATTGTCGAAACCAGGAACTACGGCGTTAACCGCATCGCTCAGTGCCTTAGCGTTTGCGGCAGCAATAGGTTCTTTGGTCACCTCATTTACAGCAGCCAGCAGACCTACACAGATAATGGTGATGCCTGTTAGCACCAATACCATATTCTTTAATGATGATTCTAATTTCTTCATTTCTTTATACTGACAGCCTTACTGCTGAATCTTTGAGGTTTAACATACGTGTTGATAAGAGGTACAAATGCGTTCATAATAAAGATAGCGAACGACATACCTTCTGGATAAGAGCCATACAGACGAATAACCATCGTAATGACACCAATGCAGACACCATAGATAAGTTGTCCGCGATGACTCATCGGTGAGGTCACATAATCTGTAGCCATGAAGATGGCACCTAGCATCAAACCACCACTGAGCAAATGATACTCAGGTGATGGATAAGTAGTGGGATCCACCAAATACATAGCACCAGCGAACACAAATACAGTAACAAGTATAGAGACAGGAATGTGCCATGTGATAATCTTCTTCCAAAGCATATAGATACCGCCAAGCAGAAGAGCTAATGCACTGACTTCACCTAGCGAACCGCCAATATTATTGCCTAATAACATACCCAATGCATCTGGCAAATCACTCAGTGCTCCAGGATTACCATTCACAGCTTGCTTCATCAATGAAAGAGGTGTAGCTCCCGTTGTAGCATCCACATAAGAAGTCAGCTGTCCGGCCAGTGGCCATGAAGTCATCTGTACTGGGAAAGAAATCAAAAGGAAGATACGACCTGCCAACGCTGGGTTGAACGGATTGCAACCCAAACCGCCGAACGACATTTTGCCTACACCAATAGCAAACAAAGCACCAAGGATAATAATCCAAATAGGCAGGTTAGATGGTAAGTTGAACGCCAAGAGTACACCAGTGATGATAGCAGAACCATCAGTGATGGTGAGGCGCTCACGCTTTAAGATATACTTGCTAATGGCCCACTCGAAGAATACACAGGCTGCTACTGACACAGCAGTAACCACCAGTGCGCCAATACCAAAAGCCAACAATGACACCAAAAACGCAGGTATAAGTGCTATAAGCACGCCATACATGTTTTTCTGCACGCTGTCATTGGCATGGTCGTGGGGCGAAAGTGATACTAATAACTTATTTTCCATCGTAGATTATTTTTTTGCGTTGCGGGCACGAATGATAGCTCCTACCTTTGCCTTTCCTAAGCTGATATAATCCAGCAACGGACGATTGGCAGGACAGGTGAACTGACAGGCGCCGCAACTCAAGCAGTCCATAATGTCTTCTTTCTCTAATCTCTCAAACTCAGCATGCTCGGCCAACTGTGCCATGAGATATGGCTCCAAGCCCATAGGACAAGCACTCACACACTTAGCACAACGTATGCAAGGTTGCACCTCACCACGCTTGGCATCTTTCTGGCTAAGGATGGTAATGCCAGAGGTTCCTTTGGCAGTCGGTACTTCAGTATTAACCAATGCCTTACCCATCATAGGTCCACCACTGATGATCTTACCTGTATCCTCAGGCAAACCGCCACAAGCATCAATAAGTTGCTGAACAGGTGTACCAATGCGTGCCAGGAAATTACCAGGCTGCTTGACAGACTTACCTGTAACGGTAACCACTCGTTCAAACAATGGCTTATTCTTTTGCACAGCTTCATACACAGCAAAAGCGGTTCCCACATTCTGCACCAAAGCACCTGTAGAGATAGGCAATACCCCACTACCTACATATCTGTTGGTAATGGCCTGTATCAGCTGTTTCTCACCACCTTGTGGATATTTCATCTTGAGTGGTACTATTTCAATGCCTGAAAAGTCTTTGGCAGCATTCTCCAATGCAGCAATAGCATCTGGTTTATTGTTCTCCACACCAATGTATGCCTTATTCACACGCATAGATTTCATAAGAATGCTCACACCAACCATGATCTCAGGGGCATGCTCTAACATCAAACGATGATCGGCAGTAAGGTAAGGCTCACATTCTGCACCATTAATCACCACACACTCAGGTTTGAAAGCAGGAGGTGGAGAAAGTTTTACTTGTGTAGGGAAACAAGCGCCACCCAAACCTACAATACCCATCTCGGCCACTTTCTTGTTAACTTCCTCGGGAGTAAGTGTACACTCCTTCACCAACGTGTCAGAGCGGTCAATGCTCTCAAGCCACTCATCGCCCTCCACGTCAATAAAGATAGCAGGTTTGGGATAACCACTGGCATCAATAATAGTGTCAATCTTCGACACCTTTCCGCTAACGGATGAATGGATGGCAGCTGAGACGAATCCACCAGGCTCCGCAATCTTCTGTCCCACCTTCACCACATCACCTTTATCTACAATGGGCTTGGCGGGTGCGCCAATATGCTGTCCCAGCAAAATAGCTACCTTTGCTGGAATGGCAGCCTTGACGATGGGCTGGCCTGCTGAAAGTTTATTTCCGTGAGGATGAACTCCTCCGATTGAAAATGTCTTCAACATATTATTATTCTATTTATTTCTTTGTCTTATAATAATGTAGATGCAATTTTATCAACCACAGCTACAGCTTCTTCCTGGGTCTTAGCAGGGTGTTTCAAAGCCACCAGACCAGTAGTCAAAACAGGCACTATCGGAGTAGCATCAACCGCTGCAGCATCAGCCTTTACAGGATGCTTGGCCGCATTTGCCAACGCCTGAGCTGCTATCTTAGCCACTACATCTACCTTTGGATGAGCAGCAATATTTACTAGTTCAAAAGCAGGAGCAGCTGCCTTGGCAACAGTTTTCTCGGTCACAGAATCAGCTTCAGGAACTTTAGGAGTTTCTGAAGGAGCGGACTTCAGTAAGTCGGCAATCTTAGCCATCACTTCCTCACCTCCCACAGAACATGATTTATCACCAATACCGCCATCTTTTACGATAGCAGCAGCAAAAGCAGGACAATCATCAAATCCGCATGCACCGCAATTGGCTTGTGGCAACAAAGCGGCAATCGATGATGCACTAGGCATAGCCACAGGCTTAGCAGTAACATCAGCTTCTACCTGAGAGGCAGGCTTTGCAACAGGAGCAGCTGGCTTAACAGCATCAGTAGCAGGCTTTGCAGGTTTTGGAGGGAAATTAAGGTCGATAATCGCATGGGTTGGACATACCTCTACACACTTGCGACATGACTTACACTTGTTATAATCGATATATGCTACGTTGTTAGTAACGGTGATAGCGCCAAACGGACATGTCTTCTCGCATTTGCCACAGCCTATGCAACCAACGGTACAGGCCTTACGAGTGATGGCACCTTTATCTTTATTGACGCAACGCACAAATACACGGCGATTCTTCAAGCCCTTTTTACGAAGTTCGATAATGCCTTTAGGACAAGCCTTTGAGCAGGCACCGCAGGCAGTACATTTTTCATCATCAACTTCGGGTAAGCCAGTTTCGGGGTTAATATGGATGGCATCAAATTTACATGCTTTTGTGCAGTCGCCATAACCCAAACAGCCAAAGCTACAGCTCGTTTCACCACCATACAGTGAAGACGCGATGAAACAGCTTTTCACTCCGTCATACTGGTTAATACGGGGACGGTTAGCGCAGGTACCATTACAACGTACCACAGCCACCATGGGTTCTTTTGCCTCTGCCACAAGTCCCATCACGGCAGCCACTTTCTCCATCACGGGCTGACCTCCTACAGGACAGAATTTACCTTCCAATGAGCCAGCTTTCACGATGGCGCTTGCCAAACCGCTACAACCCGGATAACCGCAACCACCACAGTTGGCCTGAGGCAACACCTCGGCTACCTTAGCAATACGCGGGTCTTCGTACACAGCAAACTTCTTAGAAGCTACATAAAGCACCAGTGCTGCCACCAATGCTATCACTCCTATAGAGATTACTGCTATCAGAATTACATTCATAAAAATAAGTTAGTTATTAAGTTGTTGATTTTATTCGCTTTGTCAATTCATTTTCGATATAGTGAACCTGAAGGTCTTCTTCATTTTGTTCTTACCAAATAAGAATAGCAACAGATAGTAAAGGGCCACACAAGCTAACGAACAAAGTGCCACCGACAGTTCACTATCACTGCCCCACCATTTAGAGAGACCTATCACCAATACCATGAGAATGATCAACGGCAACAAATAACCATACCATACAGCCAGACGGCTCATGCTGGTAGAGCCCATAATCCATACCTCATCACCTACACGGTATTCACTCGCATCTTTGTCATAAACATCGATAAGATGCTCTTTGGATTCTGCTGACGTACAATGATTTTTAATACTGCACGACGAGCAGGATGTGGTCTGCACTATTTTCACTTGCAAGAAGTTCCTTTCAATCTTCTGCACTACTCCACTGTGCTTCACTACATCTTCTTTCATGGCTAGATTATTTAGTTGTTAATTTTCACTGCAAAAATAATGTATATTTTTGTAAGCACAAAATAATTTTACGTTTTACCAGCTATAGCTCAAACCAAAGCTGAGCAACTCACTCAACTGGAAATAACTCGTACTGCCATTCAATGGAACGGCACTATCGTCATAGCGAGCATGAACATATACCTTGGTAGAGAGGAATCTGTTAATTGCCAGATTCAGTGTATTCTCCCACTCTACACGTACCCATTTGTAACTGGTTAGGTAGTCAAGACGTGACTCAAATGTAATGTTTTTGGCAATGTTCCATGTAATAGTTGGCTGAATCTGAGAACCAAAGTTATGCTTGACATGCTTTCCTGGATCCAGTCCATAGCTGGTTTCATCCACCTCATCGCTTCCAACATAGCGCATTGTCCAGTTCAATGGCGCTAAGAGCAAAGAGAAGGTATATTTGTCGGTTTTCTTTTTATAGTCCATACCTAATGCAATGGTCAGGTCTGCAGGAGCCAGGAAGGTAGATATCAGGGTTGGGTCATTCGACTTGTAACCATTAACAAACTGCGTCTTAAACTCGGCAGAAATGGTGTAGTACCAGTTCTTGGCTGCCTGAATACCCAACTTACTGAATATACGTAATTGGTCAGTGTTCGTAAGGTACTTATGTACCAGGTCTGATGGTGTGGATGCCAGTCCTAATTTCGCATCCAAGAGGTTCTCCCACTGCACTTTCTCTCTGTCGTTATAATTGGCTGTCAATTGTACGGTACCAATCATGGAAACACTGCTCACACCGCCCTTGTACCAGTTGTCAGACAAATAGTGTTGCGAGAACTGCAACGAGCCATTTCCAGCCACTGTCCAAAACTTAGGTTTGCGCACTTCCACCTCTGCTTCCTGTTCCAGGTCAATCGGTGAATTAGTAGTAAGCACGTCCATCATATTGCGCTTGGCATTATTGACATTGGTATCTTCTTCAATGTCTATGTTATCCACGAAAACGCCAGCCGCTTCCAGTTGGTCTTCAGTAAAGACAATAGCTTCAGGATTATTTAAGTAGAGATTCATTAAAGCTTTGTCAACTACTTTATTCACACGCTTTTTCGTTGCAAAACTACTTTTGTCTATTGGCAAGATTTTATCAACATCACATACTGTTTTGTCGGGAAGCAAAGCATCCATCTTCACAGTTGATAACTGCGCAATAGACGACTTGTAATAAGTGGTTGGAACAAACAGCTTATAGTAATCGGGATCAATAGGGATATGTCGTTTAGGAGTAGCAGGGTCGTTCAAAGAGTCCAATACCGATATATACTTGTCGTAAAGGAATGAAATGGTATCGTTATGATAAACATTTTTCTTCTCTGAGGGTGTCTGTCGTTGGTAGAAATACTTTCCTAATAACCCTTGTAATTGCTTGACCTTTACAGGCTCCGATGGCATCGGACTGTCATAGGTAAGAGAAACATTGATAGGATTATTGGCCAAAACCGATGAAACCGACAAAAAAGTACTTACAAATAACGATAAGTAATATTTCTTTTTCATAGTTCAATTCTACTAATTATAATGGTTATTACTTATTGCAAAGATAATGTTAATAACTTAATCAAGCAAGAATATCGAAAAAAATCAGCTTTCTTTAGGCACTTCGGTCTTATTTTATTACTTTTGCAGCTAAATTGTATAAAAACATCATTAAAATGGACAAAAATACCATTACCGGCATGGTGCTGATATTCCTCGTACTGATTGTTTTCAGCTACCTTAGCCGTCCATCACAAGAACAACTTGCTGCTCAACAGCAGTACCATGATTCTATAGCACAGGTGCAACAACGTGCCGCTGAATTACAGGCAAAGGCTGAAGCCGCTCTGGCCAACGAACGTGCTACAGCAGCCAAAGACTCTGCCTCACTGTTTTTTGGTGCTTCACAAGGCACTGCCGAACTGGTGAGTATAGAGAACAACCTGGCCAAGCTGACACTCAGCACCAAAGGCGGTAGCCTCTATTCAGTGATGCTGAAAGAATATATGAGTCAGGACAAGGTGACACCCGTCACCCTGTTCGAGGACAGCGACGTTTCACTTAACTACTTGTTGTATAATGCACAAGGTGCCATTGAAACCAGCGACTACTACTTCACCCCTGTCAACAAGAGTGAGCAGTCTGTAACCATGCGTTTGCATGCATCGGAAGATAGCTATGTTGATTTTACCTACACCATGCATCCCGACACCTATCTGGTGGACCTGAACATTCAGGCAGTGGGCATGAATGGCAAATTGGCATCCAGCAATAACCACATCGACATTGAGTGGAAGCAGCGTGCACGCCAGATTGAGAAGGGTTACACCTATGAGAACCGCTTGGCCCAACTAACTTACAAGACAGACGATAAAGTGAAGGAGATGTCAGCCAGTGGTGAAGATCATAAAGAAGTGGAAGAACCTGCTACATGGGTAGCTTTCAAGAACCAGTTCTTCTCAGCAGTGATGATCAGCGATGCGGGCTTCAACAATGCCAAGCTGGATTCCAAGATGGAAGACCGTAACAGCGGCTATATCAAGGACTATGCGGCTGACATGAATACCTTCTTCGATCCCAGTGGCGCCCAGCCTACCGAGATGCACTTCTATTTCGGCCCTAACCACTACAAGATTCTCTCCGCCCTTGACGACAACAGAGAAAAGGATTGGAACTTGCAGCGACTGGTTTATTTGGGATGGCCTATCCTTCGATGGATCAACCAGTTCTTTACCATCAACGTATTCGACTGGCTCACTAAGTTGGGCTTGGGCATGGGACTTGTATTGCTGTTTATGACACTGATTGTAAAGATTGTGATCTTCCCTACTACTTGGAAGACATACATATCTTCTGCCAAGATGAAGGCGTTGAAGCCTAAAGTTGATGAGATCAATGCCAAATATCCCAATGAGGCTGATGCGATGAAGAAACAACAGGAGATCATGACCATGTATAGCCAGTATAGGGTAAGTCCCATGGGTGGCTGTCTGCCAATGCTCATACAGTTCCCTATCCTGATGGCCTTGTTCTTGTTTGTGCCAAGCGCTATCGAACTGCGTCAGCAGAGCTTCCTGTGGGCTGATGACCTGAGTACCTACGACTCATTCGTGACCTTCCCATTCAACATCCCATTCCTGGGCGATCACTTGAGCTTGTTCTGTGTATTAATGTGCGTCACCAACCTACTCTACATGATGTATAACATGAAGATGCAGGATACCGGTGCCAATCCATCAATGGCAGCTATGAAATATATGAATTACATCATGCCTGTGGTATTCCTCTTCATCTTGAACGACTATCCTGCAGGTTTGAATTATTACTACTTCCTGAGTACTCTCATCAGTGTGGTAACAATGGCTTGGATGCGATATGCTACCGATGATGCCAAGTTACTGGCACAGTTGGAGGCCAACAAGAAGAATCCTAATGAAATGCGTAAGACTGGCTTCCAGGCTCGGTTGGAGGCGATGCAGAAGCAACAGGAGGAGTTACAGCGTCAAAGGGGAAAGAAATAAAATTACCGATAGACCGTTGAACTTGCTTAGGCTATGCCAAGCATGAGCAATATTTCTAATATTATAAAGTATGGCTGAGAAGAAATCCATCAATCGTAGGCAGTTCATCAAGAACTCGGCTTTGCTGAGCATGAGCGGTTTTATTCCTGCATCAGGAATAGCTGCTACACGTGTTGCAACAACTTCCGGTGAGAAGTTCATGAACTTCAACTTCAAACCCAATGGAAAGTTCAAAATTTTGCAGCTTACCGACACCCATTATATTACAGGCGATCCTCTTTCTGAGCGTGCTGTGAAGAACGTGTGCGAGATGCTAGATGCAGAAAAGCCCGATTTGGTGATCCACACAGGTGATACCATCTTTGGTGCGCCGGCTGAGAAGAGTGTACGTGAGATTTTTGCTCCTATATCTGAGCGTAAGATACCATTTGCTGTAGCCTTGGGTAACCACGACAGCGATTTCGACCTCTCTCGCAAGGAGATTTTTGATATCATCAAGTCATTACCTTATAATATCAATTCTACTGTAACAGGCTTGCATGGCGTGAGCAATGACATTATCACCCTCTCGAAAGAGAACGACAACAAACCTCAGTGGGTGTTCTACCTCTTCGATTCCAATAACCGCGCAGAACTGCCAGGTTTTGAGAAGAGTTGGGGATATATCCATATCGAGGAAATCAACTGGTACCGTAAGCACAGTCAGGAGTTTACCAAACTGAATGGTGGTGTACCTATACCATCGTTATCTTTCTTCCATATCCCCCTACCCGAATATGGCTATGCTTTCAAACTGGATAAGAATCGCATCATGAAGGGTAACTTTGGCGAAGAGCCTTGTGCCCCAAGCATCAATTCTGGCTTGTTTGTAAGTATGAGGGAGATGGGCGACATGAGGGCTGTGATCTGTGGTCATGACCACGACGACGACTTTGCCATGAAATGGAACGATATCTTCCTGATGTACGGCCGCTTCAGTGGATGTGACACGGTATATAACAACCTGAAGCCCAATGGCGCGCGCATCATCGAACTAACGCAGGATGACACCAGCTTCCGCTCGTGGGTTCGCCTTTATGGTGGTGAAATCACCCAGAATCTGAAATATCCAGACGACTTTAATACTTACTAAAAAAAGCAATCTCCCGCCGGATGGCGGGAGATTGTTGTATGCGGTGCGTACGAGACTCGAACTCGTGACCCCGTGCGTGACAGGCACGTATTCTAACCAACTGAACTAACGCACCATTGTTGGTTTGCGGATGCAAAGGTAATACAATATTTCGAATCCGCAATAGAAATGAGCAGAAAAAAAACGAGCAAAGGAACCTAAATCTTGGTAAGCCTCTTCAATTGTTTCTTTCCTTTATCTATTAATTCGTTGTTGCGCTGACGAATACCCTCAAAAATCTGGTCATTCATCTGACGAATACCATTTATCACTTCCTGCGCAAGGTCCAAAACCGTGTTGTTTTTGCTATCATCGGCAGGAACAATCACCTGCAGCCCGGCAGGATGAATCTTCACCTTCAGATTAGCGCCCATATTCACAGGATCACCATCAAAGTGCACCACCCCAGGCTTCTCACGACGAATATTGATGGTTTTACAGCGGAAAGTCTTGATGTGACTATTCTGGTCAATGGTCTTGGTAAACAGCTGCAGCGCCAACGATGGCACGTCCAATGGCGTAAACGGATTGAGGATGGTAACATCCAACAAGCCATCAGTCAATGTGGCCTTGGGAGCGATATAGGCATTATTGCCATACTGAGCCGCATTACCACAGGCAATGAGAAACGCCTGGTATATCTCTGTTTCATTGCCATCAATAGTCACTTTGTAGGTTTCCGGCTTATAATTCAGAGAAGCATTGAGCGATTGTTCTATATACGTATTCAGACCTCGTTTGCCTGCTTCGGCAAATTTCAGACTCACGAAAGCATCGAAGCCCACCCCACAAGTACAGAAAAACTTACGACGATTGATGGTACCATAGTCAATGCGCTCCACATACCCTTCATTAATCACCTCCAACGCCTTTTGGGGCTGCATGCTGATTTGCATGTGGCGAGCCAAGCCATTGCCCGATCCGCACGGTATAATGCCCAAAGCAGTAGTTGTATGCGTCAATGCACGGGCCACTTCGTTCACCGTACCATCACCACCAATGGCCACCACGGCAAAATGTCCCTCTTGGGCACACTTCGCAGCAATCTCTTCTGCATGACCGGCATATTGGGTATATACAATTTGAAATGTATATTTGTCGATATCCAACTGCTCATTAATCATGGCAATGACCTGCTCCTTCTCCTGTGTGCCGGATATCGGATTGACGACAAAGGTAATATGTTTCTTTTCTTTTTCCATAGTTAATGATAGGTCGACGTTTAGAACTTAAACGCCACATCTGCCATGACCCATCTGCCTTGCTGCAGCAAGGCTCCATTCGAGTTCATACCGCCCTGATAATACTTCAGATCGAACAGATTATGTACATTCACGCCCAGTTCCAAAGGCCCTAACTTGTAGTTTGCACCTGCATCCACCAACACACGTCCAGCAACATCAAATTCCTGCGGCTCGCTACTTTGGTTCCAATGAGCAATAAAACCAGACTGGCCACTATATGTGGTAATATGAGTATGAAGTTTTAAATTCTTCACAATCTCCCAGGCCAATACTGTATTGGTCGTAAAATTAGGTATGTAGAGAACCCTATTAGGATGTAATGTTGTAGAATATTCAGCATCTTCCGATCTCATCACCTCCATGGAAAAGTTAGCACTGAACCTCTTGCTCTTATATGAAGAGCTGAGTTCCAAACCATATGTTGAATACGGATTTGAATTCACATGTAAGAATCCATTTGCATAGATAAGATCATCTGAGTGATTGTAAAATCCGTTCAGTTCCACCATCAAACCGGGTACAGGGTTTACCAATTGGAATGTCAGCTGCCATGATTTCAGTTTCTCTGGCAGCAAATCTGTTGACGCCCTCAACAAATCATTGGTTTTCCTGTAAAGATAAGGAGCATCAACGAACGACCTTGAATAACTCAACTTAACATTCCATTTGGGTTGCAGGAAAATTAATGCCACACGTGGTGAAAACTCATGGATGATCTTATTGTTATATTGTTTTTTATAGTCATATCTTAATCCGGCGCTCAATATCAGGTTTCCCCAGATATGCTTCAATTGGGCAAAGGCATCAATGCTATGTTCTTTGCCTAAATTACCTCTAAGGTATTGCGACATATCAGCCAACACTTGATTATAACTATGCCCCAATACATAACGGACATCCAACAGTTCATAGTAGTCATACTCTGTACCTACTGATATCAAACCACGATGTTTTTCACCCAAGTTATAAGAAAAATCACCTTTCAATTGAATACCAACGGTACGGTCTTGTCCATCAATGTAGTGATAAATACCATTATATAAGCTTAAAATGCTATCTACATTAACTCCTGGTATATCGGGCAAACCAATAAACTCACTAAGGTGTTCTGCCTTCTCATCAGTCACCACATTATACCTCATCATATCGCTTTCATCGTATTGTAATTTTCCTCCTAGGGATAAATTATCCGTAGACCAGGTATAACCAACATCAAGATGATGAGAACGAGTGGATGTACCAGGACGCTTACCATTAAAGGTAGTATATTTGCCATAATCATACGGTGAAGCCGTATATCTGAAAGACAAAGGTGGAATAAACTGTGAGAAATGCGTATTATACAAAATAGAAAGACCTTTCCAATTCAGCGACAAGCCCAAGTCATAGGTCGGCAGATTACCTATTCCACCAAGCGTAATATCACCTTCTTTCAGCATCAGACCAGTATCTTGCAATGGCATAAAACGCTGTTGTCCCTTAGCCTTATATATACTTGCCCACACCAACACATCCAAGTCAAAATAACGTTTTCCAAACAAGAAATCACCACCAATTTGTCCGTAGTTACCCAATTTGCCCTTTACCTTGACGCCATCCACATCAGCACCATTCTTGGTAATAATATTCACAACGGCCGACAAAGCCACACCACCATAAAGTGATGATGCTGGTCCACGCAAAACCTCTATCTGTTTCACCTTCTCTAAGCTCATACTAAAGTCAGGACTTGCCGTGTTAGTAGTATAGCTGTTCAAGCGATGTCCATCTAAGAGGAAAAGAATTTTCTCCTGTGTCGAGCTATACATTGCACGCATCGATAGATTAAGATCTTCGTTGCAATCAACATCCGACATGCCTGGTACGTATGCCAACAGCACTTCTTTTATGTTCCTGGCACCGCTATTAATAATCATCTCCTCAGTAATCAAGGTTACAGGCACAGGTGATTCATTAAGGTTCTCAGCCTGACTGGATGCTGTAGTAATAGTGGCACCCATACCACTCTTCATCGTTTCCACCAAGTCTATAAATCGCTGGGGATCTTCAGGAGTAGTAGTATAATAAGGATTCTCCTTCAAAAGCAACGAAACATAGTATTCAGCATCAGCATCATCATCCAATCCCAAGTTGGCAAGAGCCAATAACCTGTAGGCACCTTGCCTTACAGTACCCCTAAGCAAGTTAATGTTCTTCGTTAACAAATCATCTACATATTCCAGTCTTCCAATAGCATACGAATTTTCAGCATCATTAAAGATAGATAGCTGTTGGTCAGTAGTAACCTGTGCATGAAGTTGTGACACCATGCACACACACAATATTATATAAAGAGCCAGTTTTTTCATTTCTTTGCTGGTATAGTAAATGTGAAACAAGCATACTCACCTTCCTTTGAGTCTATGTCTATACGTCCGTGGTGCTTGTTTACAATGATATCATACGTAATGGCCATTCCCAATCCAGTACCCTGTCCTGCAGGTTTGGTGGTAAAGAAATTCTCATAGATGTGCTGTTTCACTTCTTCACTCATGCCTTCACCATTGTCCTTTATAGTAACCACCACATCATTGCCGTCACTTTTAACACTCACCGCAATGGTGGGCACATAGTCAGCGGTAGCATATTGTGATTTCTTCCACACAGCATAGCAGGCATTGTTCATCACATTCAGCACAGCCCTGTTGAAATCTTGTGGAATCACCTGCAACATCGGCATATCCTCCTGATATTCCTCATGAATGCTGATATTGAATCCTTTGTAATTGGCACGCATGGCATGATAAGACAACCACACATACTCTTTCACAGAGCGACAGATATCTACTGGGATAAACTCTCCCTCCTTCCCTCTCGACATCATCAGAATGCCCCTGATGATACTGATGGCCCGTTCACCATGTTCCACAATCTTCCCCAGATTCTCTCTCAAATCGGTCACAATATCATCCAATTCCTCACGGTCGGCTTCGTCTATCTTATCTTCGTTATCTTCAATGATATCATTAAGGTCTTTCAGTAACTTGAAAGACATCTTACTAAAATTGATGACAAAATTCAGGGGATTCTGAATCTCATGGGCAATGCCGGCACTCAACATACCCAACGAAGCCAGCTTCTCTTGATCTTTAAGCTGTTGTCTCAGTGTTTCCAATTCTTGATTCTTCGTTTCCATATCATCATTGTTTTAATAAAGGAATCTCTATAACAAACTCGGCAAATTCGTCTTTTACCGATTCCACTCGTATGTTACCACCATGATTCTGAATGATTTCATGGCTCAGGTACAATCCTACACCAGACGCCTCGCCCGTGGTCTTGGTAGTAAAGAATGGATCGAATATCTTATCAAGGATAGTCTGCTCGATACCCACACCATTATCATGCACCGTCAACTTCACCTTATCCACAACACGTTCCACTTTCAACAGTACTTCAGGCTGGAACTTAACACGTTGCGATTTCTTAGCCAAAGAATAAATACTGTTGCCCAGGAAACTCATAATAGTCTTGCTCAGTTGCTCTGAATTTCCCATCATAGGCAATGAGTCATACGGACAATCCAGTTTAGTAACGATGTGACACTCACTGATATCCTTCTCGTAATATTTGTTCAGCATCTCAAAATTGAGATTCAGCAGTTCAACCAGGTTCATTTCCTGCATGCCGCCCGACCTGTCTTTCAGAATCTCCTCCATCGCCTTGAGGGTTCGAGTGGTACTCAATCCGTGCTGCTCCACCTTCTCCAGATTTTGCGTCAGCATATCAAGGACATCCATCGTATCCTCAAAGTTCTCTTTATCCATGTTGTCCTCTTCATCCTCAATATTGGCTTTCAAGTCTTTAATCAAGCCGCTCGACAACTTCGAGAAATTGTTGATGTAGTTCATCGGGTTCAGAATACGGTCAATCAAGCCCTGAGTCAGCTTACCAGCTGTAGCCATCTTCTCCTGACGAATCAACTGTTGCTGTGCAGTTTCCAAATCGTCCAATGCTTTCTGCAAGCTGGCAGATTTCTCCTCAATCTCATCTTTCTGCTTGACAATCTCGTCTCTTTGCTTCACCACCTCAGCTGTACGTTCCTGCACAATACCTTCCAGCTTCAATTTTTCCTTTTCCAATCGGCGGGTACGCCAACGAGCAACCCATATTACAAGCATGCCCATCAACAAGAGATATACTACTCCCATATACCATGTTAAGTAGATGGGCGATTTAATACGGAAATACATTGTTTCAGCTTCCCACAATTTCCCTTTGGCATCCATAGCCTGCACCACCAAACTATAGCTTCCGTAAGATAGGTTGACAAACTCAATCGTCTGGTTCTCCGACCAAGATGTCCAGTTGTTGTTATTCAACTTATACCTGTACAACGTCTCCCCTACCAACGACTCAAAATGCAAAGCATACGTAATGGTCAGATGTCTCTCATTGCTGGGCAAATTACGAAGAGTTTCAGGTGCATCGTCAAATCCTGCCCAGATTAAACTATCATTACTAATTCTTACTGTACAGATATCCAAATCGTTATCAGCCGTCAGCAACGGATCGGGACGTTTTATATCCAACACCACCAAGCCGAAGCTACCACCAATCCACAACATGTCATTTTTCAACACCATGGCACGCACGGTATAGTTCTTCAATGGAGATAGCACCTCATCATATTCACTCAATCGTTGTCCGTCCTTGTAGGCATAGAGATTTTTGCTCTCTTTATCAGTCAGCCAAAGCACTCCATTGTCATCGGCATACGAGAAACCTGGGTAAGAAAATGGCTCTTCGTCATCCACGGTAATCACCATCACTTTTCCGTCTTGATAGATAAACGTAGCCAAATCCTCATTCCTGGTGTATTCCGTATCGGCCAAGAGCTTTCCTTGGAAAGTAGTCTTCCCCACCTCACCATATAGGTTGCGCAACCACAACGTACCCTCTTCGTCCACCTTCATGTCCGTCACACTTTCCATGTTCAACACCTTAGTATGTTCAAACCTGGAATTGAAATAAACACCGTCAATCTCACCACTATAGAAACCATCCTTGCCGAGAAAGAGAGAAGTTGTGCTAGCTGTGGTCAAGTGTTCCACTTTGTCGTCATTGATACGATACACACCATTAGACGTCGCAGCCAACAGTGCTTCACCTCGTTGAGCTAACTGCCAGCAAGCCAAGTCAAAGCCCGGTATTTGTACGAATTGCGTGCCCTTTTGCTTGAACAAACCAGCCATGGTACCCACATACAGCTGATCATGCAACACATACATTGACAGCACCTCGCCCCTCAAGCCTTCAGAAGCCGTATATCTGCTATAAGCCGATGGCACCATCATAGAAAACACACCATTGTCAGTAGCTCCCCATAACGTACCTTTGCCATCATAGGCCATTCGGTTTATATTATTGTTTATCAGTCCGTTTTCTTCAGTAAAGCTAAAAATAACATCCCCTTTACCGTTCGTAAAGTTAATACCCTTACCTTCTGTAGCCACTGCAAAGAAATTATCCACCAATTGCAGTCTTTGCGTGTTATCTACCGAATACGACTGAAGTCCATATTGCCTATTCTGTGGAATAGAGGCTGCGCCATCCACTACCTTTGTCCACGTGTCATTCTCATCCACACGATACACCACGTTATCCACCGTCGAGAACAACAGCACACCATCCGCCTCCCATATTCTGTTGACTTCACTCCTTAAATTGGCGATTCCTTCAAGAGGATGAAACGCAAGGTCCTTCACCGCATCAAGTTCCATGTAGCCCATAAAGTTGTAGCCACCGGTCCAGATAATACCTTCGCTGTCTTTATAAAGGGACGTCACACGCGTAATGCCAGGTGTATGCTTGATGTCCCAGGTAGCTTGATCATAAATCAGTAAACCTTCAAAATTGGCCACATACACCACCCCCTCCTCTGGCTCTGCCAGTATATCGAAATTGCGGTTATGGGCATCATATTCTTCTGGCAGATAATTGCGAAAGAAAGGCATTCCCTGTGCAAAGGCAGAAGTCGTACCTACTACACAAGCAATGATAAACATTATGTTACGTAAAAAAATCATATCTCTTATCTGTCAATAAATGTTTCGTAAGGAATATTGTTACCAATATAATAGTTCCATTCCTCACGGGTGAAATTCCTGGTCAGCGACTCCTTGACCGTTGTCGCCATCAACGGCACAGAGATAACCGTCTGTGTCAAATTTCCCCTCTGGTCACCAGTCCACATATAATCACCACCCATCATCATCATGCATGTAATCCAATTGCCGGAAGAAATCACATTAATAGGCTCCACCTTCTCTTTCTGCCAGTCCCAGATCTTAGCCGTTCCGTCATAGCTCGTCGACAAAAGCAGTCTTCGATTCTGCGGATGACTTGACAATTGTGAAATTTTCGACCGATGCCCCACCAAACGAGTGACCTGTCCGTCTTCCCTTATCATATAAATAGTTCCGTCATTCGTGCCATAAAACACAGTATTCCAGTCTCTTCCCCTAGATACAGCAGACACACCTTTCACCGGTATCTTTAGACTCGTCAGTTTGGTGACGTCTTCATCAGTAATTTTTACTTCATCCGAACCGTCAAACAAAACCAGTTTGCCATTATCAGACGAACTCAGGAGAATAGGCTTATCCACCAAAATTTTTCTTTCAATTTCCAGGTTTCCCAATCCTATTACAAACAGACCATTCTCAGCCACAATCACAGCATCCATCTGATTCAAGCTATAAATACGCATTGGATGTACAGCTCCATCGATGTGCAGTATCACAGGCTCTGTCTTGTTGGGGTTAAACACCAGAAGATCTCCCGTGCGACTGATGGCATAGATCATCCCATTTGCAAAATACCACATGTCGCGAATGTCATACTGACTGTTTTGGAACAAGTAAGTAGTCTCCAATTGTCCATTGTTCTTCAACTCATGCTGGGCAAGCCAACCATAGTCGCTGATAGAAAGGAACTTGGTTCTTTCTTGATTAGTGAAATAAAGCTTTTTCACGGCTCCACGATGAGCAGGCCATGTTCGGGTACTCTTACTAACAAGTGATAATGCCTCATAGATAGCCTGTTGATAAACATCCCCCTTATAACGTTCTGTAAACAGATAAGAGGTATAAGCCAACAACAAAGCCAAGTCATGATTGCCAGTATTCTCCTGCGTAATGGCTTCAGAACCTAAATTTCGAGCCAATGCCACATAGCTCAATGTATCTGCCACCTTACGGGCATATTCTGCCTCTTCACGTTGCTGTTCAGCCACGACTCTCTGACTCTCAGCTTGTTGTGATGCAATTACCGCACGCTGTTCTGACTCCAGTGCATTGCGCTCCGCCTCTAATGCATTGCGTCGCTCAATTTCCGAACGGTTTCTCATTTCGTTGGCGATGCGTGTTTGCACCACAGCCTCCTCGCGCTGTTTGTCAGACACCTCTTTCTGTTGGTAGGCAATTTCCTCCATCTGAGTACTAATACTACGCAAAACAGCACTTCGTTTCTCTTTTTCGGTCAGGTCTTTCAGTTGCACCTCCAAATCCTGATTTTTCTTCGTAACATAATAGGCCTGCGAACCAAAAGAAATGCATAGAGCAGCTAATGCTGCCAAGGCTCCGTACTTTATGTATTTGTTTAATTCCAATATTATAATCTCTTAATTGATAACATGGTAATATCATCACTTTGATCAGCTTCGCCCACAAATTCTTTCACCCTACTCAGTACTTTCTCAATGGCTTCCTTGCAGTTAACGCCCTCACATTCTTTCAGTGCCAGTTCCAATCGTTCGTCAGTAAACTCCTGGTTATCCACATTGCAAGCTTCATCCACACCGTCGGTGTACATCACCAACATATCACCCTCCTCCAGTTTTTCATTTTCGTCCTGAAAATCCATAAAGTCAAACACACCCAGCATAGAGCTGTTACTGTTAGGCAACCTTTGTAGTTCGCCGTTCTTTCTCAAAATATAAGGAGGATTATGACCTGCATTACAGAAGTTTATCTCTCCCGTTTTCACATTATAGATGGCATAAAATACGGTGACAAACATATTGTCAACCGACTCCTTACAAAGCATTTTGTTGGTAATGCTCAGACATTGAGCAGCCGTATAATCCTGCTGAAAGCCACAAATGTGTATCATTGTACGGCTCACCGCCATGAAGATGGCTGCAGGAATACCCTTGCCACTCACGTCAGCCATCACAAGGCCTATCCTTTCATCATCTATCTTGAAATAGTCGTAAAAGTCACCACCAATATCTTTGGCAGGTTTCATCGACTGCCACAGGTCGAACTGCCCTACTCCCTCATCAAAAAGCGGCATGGTTTTGGGAAGGATAGCTTGCTGAATATCAGCTGCTACCGACAAGTCGCTCTTTATCATCACCAGTTGTGAATGCTCTTTTTGCGACTGCTTCACATAATTGATCTGGTCGATGGCCTTCTCGATGGTAATGCTCAGGTCATCCAAGTCAATGGGCTTGGTGGCAAAGTCGAACGCACCGTTGTTCATGGCCGTACGGATATTGCCCATATCGCCGTATGCCGACACCATGATACACTTCAAAGCAGGATTTCTCAACTCGTTAATCTTGGTCAGCAACGTCAGACCATCCATCTCGGGCATATTAATATCACTTAGTATGATGCTTATGTCGGGCTGTTCCAATAACACTCTCAGGGCCTCAATACCATTGTGTGCAAAAAAGAACTCATACTCACCCTTACGGATCTTCCTTCTGAAATATTGCGTCAACAGCATCTCGAGATCTAACTCGTCGTCAACACTTAAAATCTTTACTGCCATAATCTACATTTTTTAATTTAATACGCAAATATAAGCATTTTTTGTTAACTTTGCACCGAAATACTAAAAAAAGTTAGAATAGAATGACCGATTTTAAGACCATTTTTGAGAGCCGTTACACCTGGATTGAGGGGTTTATGCGTAATGTTAGACGTTATGGCGGCAAATTGGCGATGATCAATCCTGACGATGAACGCCAATGGACTTACACCGAAATGAATAAAGAATGCAACAAGCTTTCCAACGCCTTGATTGCAGATGGTTTGCAGAAAGCCGATGTCATTATGTTGCAACTCATCAACTGTCCTGAGTTTGCTTTTGGTTATTTGGCTGCTCACAAGAGCCACGCCGTTTGCTGTCCTGTGAATTTCAGGTTAAAACCAGGTGAGCTAGCGTTCAACATTGATGATTCCGAGCCAATGGCCATTATTTTCAACGAATCGAACAAAGATGATGTATTAGAAGCACTTAAAATTACCAAGCACCAGCCCAAGAAGTTGATTGTGGTAGGTGGTGCTTCTGACGGCAAGGTTACGTCATATGCTGATTACGTACGAGATGCTTCTGTGGAAGAGCCTGTATTCGACTACGATTACAATATCTATGATGAGACTACCCGTCTTTACACATCTGGCACCACAGGTTTCCCCAAGGCAGTGCCACTGACCAGCATTAACGAGGTGTTATCAGCACACGATGTGATGATTCACTTCCCTATGAATTACAAGGATGTGACCATGAACACCACCCCTTGGTTCCATCGCGGAGGCTTGCACTGTGCAGGTCCCTGCCCTGCTTTCTATGCCGGAGCCACCATTGTAATCATGGGCAAGTTCAATGCCGAGCTTACACTGAAATATGTTGACCACTACAAGATTACGTTTATTGTGGGCGTGCCTACCGTATTGGAGGAACTGGCCGACAATCAGGAACGTAAGGGATATAATATCAGTACGTTGAAGGGTATCGTTACCATGGGTAGCCCGCTGGAACGTTCTGCTTGTATCCGCTACCAGCACGTACTGACGCCTAACATATTTAATGGCTATGGTACCACCGAGACGTTCTGGAACACCTTCCTGCGTCCGTTCGACCTGCCCGAGAATGCAGGTACAGCTGGTGCTTCGTGTGTGGATGACGATGTGCGTGTGGTAAAAATATATGAGGATCACCGTGCTACTCCTGACGATTTGGCAGCAATGGACGGCATTGAGGTAGGTGAAGTCATCATCTGTTCACCCGCCAAATCACCTTATTCTTATGCCAACAATGTGGGTGAAACCGACCGTAAATATGCAAATGGCTTTATTTACACCAACGATTTAGCTACTTGGGATAAGAATCAGTTTATCACCATTGTAGGTCGCAAGGATGATATGATTATTTCTTCTGGTGAGAACATCTATCCTACCGAGGTGGAGGCAGTGTTGAACATGCACCCCAAGGTAAAAGATTGCATCGTTACTTCCGTGCCCGACAAGATGCGTGGACAGATCGTAACGGCCTATATCGTGCGTGACGATATGAGTCTGACACCCGAAGAACTGGATATCTATTGCAAGGAGAGTCCTAACATCGCCAACTTCAAGCGTCCTCGCTTCTATCGCTTCGTGGCACAGATACCATTCAACGCTACAGGCAAGAAGCTGCACGTCAAGATAAAGGAAACCGCCCTTGATGACCTCAGGAACGGCTTGCTCTATCGCGTATAGATGTTGGCAAATGCTGCCGGACACGGCAGATGCCAGACACCACATAATTAAAGGCTGCTTCGGCAGCCTTTATCATTATATTTCGTCATAAATAACTGTTATCTTTCTCATAAGGTCAGCTAATATTTTGTTTTTTTATAAAAAACATATCATATCGCTTGCACTTTTAATAAAGAATTCGTAAAATTGTCCCCGTTATACAAAAAAGTGGTTACAGTAACGATGATTACTGATTCAATTATTAATTAACTTAAAACATTGAGAATTATGAAGAAAAGTATTTTAGCAATTGGTTTATGCCTCATGGCAGTTACCGGCTTTGCCAGAGACATCAAGACAGTAGTTGTAACCACTACCCCTCAGATGCACTGTGAGAAATGCGAGAACCGCGTAAAGACCAACCTGATTAAGGTAAATGGTGTTGAAGGCATCACCACCAGTCTGGTAGCGCAGACCGTCACAGTGAAGTACGACGCCGACAAGATCTCCGAGGAAAACCTTATCAAGAGCTTCAAGACCTTCGAATACGAGGCTCGCAAGCTGAAGCCAGGCGAGAAAGTTACCCGTGAAAAGCACGAATGTTCAGAAGAGAACAAGGTAGAATACGAAACTGAGTAAATTGCAATCTTTTATATAGTATCCATTCAACAAAATAAGCCCGACATATCGGGCTTATTTTTATAATTATTTTCTCAGTTCTCAATCCAAAAATATGCAGTCTTTCTTCTTTTATGAATTTCCCTTTTTCTTAGGGCAGAATTTAATCTCACCACCCGTAACCTGCTCAAGATCCTTGTCGTCAAGTGCCTGCATATGCACAACCTTCTCGTCATACATCTCGTTTACGATAGTACACTTCTTGATTTCATCTTTCATTTTCATAATACTTTGTTTTAGTTATTAGACCAGTATTTTACACTTCAATTTTTGGCAAAGATATATCTTTTAATTGTATTTCCAAAATTTAATTTTAAAAAAAAGAGTAATATTTGTATATTTATCTAAAAAATATTGCAATTTAATTTTGAGATAATAATACATTGTCGTACTTTTGTAATTAATATTAACAGTGATGGGAATGAGAGCGAATTTGAGCCAGTGAATGTGAAGATGGATCGCACCCCCACCAGTGTGCAGGTGATTTCTGCCAACATAAAAGCTGCCAAGGAAGTATTCGACAGTAACAAATTTCTCTTACAGCAGTTTGCCGAGGAACAAGGTGTGAAGAAATATACCATCCACTGGGTCTGCAACGACAAAAATATCGAGTACAACGGAGGCTATTCTGTGGAAATTGAGTAAAAATTATATACTTTATATAGCATAATTTTGAAAAAAATTTTGTTCAACTCGCGACTTTTTGTAATTTTGGGCTGTCATGGCTAAAAAGACGGCGATATATGTCAGACAATAAAAAGGAAAAAACGCAATACATGCCCATTGTTTTCCTCCTGCTGGGCATAGCCCTGATGATAGCTTTCAACTGGACATGGGAGGAGACCTCGACCAATTCATCGTGCATGAGTTGTCATGTCCACGAAGAAGCTGATGCAGCCTGGAAAAGAAGCACCCATTCGGGCAACAACCAAACGGGTGTGATGATTAACTGCGTTGACTGCCACCTGCCCAATCCAGGCACATGGCAACACTTCACGGCCAAAGCACGGATGGGCATAAAAGACATCTATAGCTATCTGACCAAAGACAGCGCAGACTTCAATTGGGAAGCCAAGCGCGAACTGGAGTATGCACAGAAGATTGTCTATAACGAAAGCTGCGTGCGCTGCCACACCAACCTATATCCCAAAGGCGTGAGCGACGAAGCTGTGAAAGCCCACCTCTATTACGAAGAAAACGAGAAGAGACTGAACCTGAATTGCATCAGCTGCCACCTGGATGCAGGACATTACATGCCCAATTACAAACACGGCAAGTTAGATGGACCTGTAGCCATAGACAACAGCATACGCTACGACTCAGCTACCCTTGTGAATCACTTCCAAAACTTCACAGAAACCGTACCAGGCACAGCAGTCACCATCAACATGGTAGCCATACCAGGCGGCTCGTTCATGATGGGAAGCCCGGAGAAAGAAGCCTTCCGCAACGATGACGAAGGACCACAGAAAGAGGTGAAACTCTCACGCTACTTCATGGCAGAGACTGAGGTAACATGGGACCAGTACTGGGCATTCTACAACGAAACCATGTCAGAAGGCCGTACACCACCAGAGAAGATATACGCCAACAACAGCCGGCCAGATGTAGATGCCGTATCGGGCCCCACCCCGCCCTATAGCTTCCCTGATCAAGGATGGGGTACTGGCAGTCGTCCAGCCATCACCATGACCCACTACGCAGCAGAAACCTTCTGCCAATGGCTCTCGCTGAAGACTGGAAAAAAATACCGTTTGCCAACAGAAGCAGAATGGGAATACGCAGCCAGAGGCGGCACAGAAACGCCCTATTTCTTCAAGGGAAGTCCCAAGAAATACACCAATGAAGGCTTCATGAAGAATATCTTCGGCATAGACACTACGATGATAAACCGATATGTAGTTTATATCAATAACAGTGAGGGCAAGACCCAGGAACCACTGTTTGTGGCTGCCAACCCCTTTGGCTTAAAGAACATGCTGGGCAACGTCATGGAACATTGCGCCGACAAGTATGACCCAGAAGCCTACAGCAAATGGCCTGACGGAGTGGAGAACCCCATCAGTACCCAGGGCGAGGAATATGTAGTGCGCGGCGGATACTATGCCGATGACGCACGGATGTTGCGCTGTGCTGCCAGAAACCATACCGATACCAAGGAATGGCTGAAAACAGACCCCCAGAATCCAAAGAGTATCTGGTGGTACTCAGACATCAAGGGCATTGGTTTCCGCATTGTGTGTGAAGTGCCCGCAAGCGTGAAAGACTGAAAATATTATTTACTGACTTTAACCTTAAAATCTATAAAAACATTTATTATGGAAAAGAAAAACATTAGCAGAAGACAATTCTTCTCATACTCGGCCATGCTTGGTGCGGGTGCTGTTTGTTCATCATCCCTTCTGACATCATGTTCAGGAGAAAAAAAGAGTGCGCTGACCCCTCTGCGTCAGCCTGGTGAGTACTATGTTCCCGAACTGCCCGACAAGGCCATTGCGGGTCAAGAGCTGAAAGTAGGTCTGATTGGTTGCGGCGGACGTGGATCTGGCGCCATTGTAAACCTGCTGGACGCAGCCGACGGCATCACCGTAGCTGCTCTGGGCGATGTTTTTGCAGATCGTCTGGACAGCGTAAAGAACATGCTGAAGGAAAAGCACAACCAGGTAGTACCCGACGAGGCTTGTTTCGTTGGCTTCGATGCTTATCAGAAGGTAATCGACAGCGGCGTTGACATGGTAATCCTGACCACCCCTCCTGTATTCCGTCCTGTTCATTTCCAATATGCCGTTGAGAAGGGCGTACATTGCTTCCTGGAGAAACCAGTGGCTGTTGACCCTAAGGGTTGCCGCACCGTCATCGCAGCTGCAAAGCAGGCTAAGGCCAAGGGCCTGAGCGTGGTGACCGGTACACAGCGCCACCACCAGCGCCCATACGTAGAGGCATTCCAGCAGATTCAGAACGGTGTCATCGGCGAGATTACAGGTGGTAACGTTTACTGGAACGACGGTATGCTGTGGTATCGCACCCGCGAGAAAGGTTGGAGCGACATGGAATGGAATATCCGCGACTGGGTGAACTGGAAGTGGCTCTCTGGCGACCATATCGTTGAGCAGCACGTCCACAACATCGACGTCTTCATGTGGATGATCGGCAAGAAGCCTGTCAAAGCTACAGGTTTCGGCAGCCGTCAGCGCCGTATCACTGGCGACCAGTATGATAACTTCAGCATCGACTTCGAATTCGAGAATAACGTACATCTGCACAGTATGTGCCGTCAGATCGACGGTTGCAGCAACAACGTCAGCGAATTCGTTCAGGGTACCAAGGGCTCATGGAACAGTGCTACACAAGAGATTGTGGACCTGCAGGGCAATGTTATCTGGAAGTTTGACAGCGAAGCCGAGAAGGCCAACTATCAGCAGACCAACCCCTATGTGCTCGAGCATGTTGACTGGGTGAACCACATCCGCAAGGGCGAGGCTCACGACGAGGCTGAAGAGACTGCCACCTCAACACTGGCTGGCGTGATGGGCCGTACAGCTGCCTATACCGGACAGACCATTTCATGGGATGACATCAGCGGCTCTGATCTCGACTTCCTTGGCATGATTCCTGAGATGAAGCTGGGTCCTCTGCCACTCGACCAATTTACAGTAGCTGTTCCTGGCTCTGCTCAGAAATAAGGCAAACACCATTGCGCCCTCCAACCAATCCAATGGAGGGCGCAAATATTCACTATTCAAATCAAACTAAGCTATAACGTTCTGCTTATGAAAAGAAGAGACTTTATGCAATGCTCATTGGCTGGAATAGCCTCTTTGGCTATTGCCCAGCTGGGTTTGAGCTCATGCACTGCCAGCACGAAAAAGGAAATCGAAGTTCCCGACCTCAAGATATCCTTCCAGGAAGGTATTCCTCCTGGTGAGAGCCTGAATGAGAAGTTAGACTTCATGGAGAGCCTGGGCGTTGTGGGCTTTGAGCCTGG
>CAMJNN010000006.1 GCA_946407325.1 uncultured Prevotellaceae bacterium
TGTCTTTTCCTCGCTTAATCGTAACTTTAGATAAGTTACTCACGCTCGAGAAAGAAAAATAAATTTTGTTTTCTCCTCGCTTAATCGTAACTTTGCATCATCATCAAGAAATAAAAGAATGGCAAAAGATAAAACAGCATACGTTTGCGCGAATTGTGGCTACGACTCGCCGAAATGGTTAGGTAAGTGCCCGTCGTGCGGACAATGGAACACGTTTCAGGAGGTGGTGATACACAAGGAAGCGCCTGCCAAAAGTGCCAGCGTGAACTTAGGGCATGATGCTTTGGTAAGTACACGGCCAGTGAGACTGCGTGACATCGAGGCTTCTGCTGAGCCGCGTATCGATATGCATGACGAAGAACTGAACCGTGTGTTGGGCGGCGGATTGGTGAAAGGATCGCTGGTGTTGCTGGGTGGTGAGCCTGGCATTGGAAAGAGTACGCTGGTGATGCAAACGGTGTTGCAGATGCCTGAGAAACGGATTCTCTATGTGAGTGGCGAGGAGAGTCAACGACAACTGAAGCTGCGTGCCGACCGCTTGCAGCGTTCATCGGTGAATGATGATAGCTGTTTGATTCTTTGTGAGACGAATCTGGAGCAAATATTCAAGCACATCAAGGAGGTGGAGCCGGATATCGTGATCATCGACTCCATTCAAACCATCTATACGGAACTGGTGGATTCGTCTCCTGGCAATATCACTCAGGTGCGCGAGTGTGCGGCTGCTATCTTGCGATTTGCCAAGGAGAGTCATACGGCTGTAATCCTGATTGGCCATATTAATAAAGAGGGAACGATAGCTGGTCCTAAGATATTGGAACACATTGTGGATACCGTGTTGCAGTTTGAGGGCGACCAGCACTATATGTACCGCATTTTGCGGAGTAACAAGAACCGTTTTGGTAGTACTGATGAACTGGGTATCTACGAGATGCGTCAAGATGGGTTGCGTCAAGTGAGCAACCCGTCTGAGTTGTTGCTGAACCAAGAGCATGAGGGGATGAGTGGCATTGCCATTGCTGGTGCTATTGAGGGGGTGAGGCCTTTGCTTATCGAGGTACAGGCTTTGGTGAGCAGTGCGGTGTATGGCTACCCTCAGCGCTCGGCTACTGGCTTCGACCTGCGAAGGATGAATATGTTGCTGGCGGTGCTCGAGAAACGTGTGGGCTTCAAACTGGCTCAGAAGGATGTGTTCCTGAATATCGCTGGTGGCCTGCGGGTGAACGATACGGCAATAGACTTGGCTGTTATCAGTGCTATCTTGTCGAGTAACATGGATGCTGCTATTGAACCTGGTGTGTGTATGGCGGGCGAGATTGGTCTGAGTGGCGAGATTCGTCCTGTTAGCCGCATTATGCAACGCATCAGCGAGGCGCAGAAGTTGGGCTTTAAACGGTTTATCTTGCCGAAGAAGAATCTGCAGGGCTTGGATGTGAAGCACCTGGAGATGGAGTTGGTGCCAGTAAGGAAGGTGGAAGAGGCGTTCCGAATGCTGTTTGGATGATTGACTATATTTATCATTAATGATTAGTGAATTTCAGATAAGGGTGTTGCCTGAGGTGGCTGCTGATAGTGATAGCATTAAGCGCTATCTGTTGGAAGAGAAGGGCGTGGAGGGAATCAGTGCGATGAGGATATTGAAACGAAGCATTGATGCTCGACAGCGTACTATTTTCGTGAATCTCACCGTGCGGGCATACATCAACGAACAGCCCGAGGAACTGGCCTATACGCCTGTGCAGTATCAGGATGTGTCGGACAAGCCACAGGTAGTGGTGGTGGGCGCAGGTCCTGGCGGTCTGTTTGCTGCTTTACGCCTGATTGAGTTGGGCTTGCGACCCATAGTGATTGAGCGGGGTAAGGATGTGCACCAAAGAAAATTGGATATAGCTAATATATCAAGAAATCAAATAGTTGATGGAGAATCAAACTATAGCTTTGGCGAAGGCGGTGCGGGCGCTTATTCTGATGGCAAACTCTATACGCGCAGCAAGAAGCGTGGCAATGTGGAGAAGATTCTCAATGTGTTCTGCCAACATGGTGCATCGACCGATATCTTGGTGGATGCGCATCCGCATATCGGTACCGACAAGTTGCCTGGAGTGATAGAGAATATGCGCAAGACCATTCTACGCTGTGGGGGTGAGGTGCATTTCCAAACACGCATGGATGCCATTATCATTCGACAGAATAAGGTGGTGGGCATTCACACGCAGACGGGTGAGGAGTTTAGGGGTCCTGTCATCTTGGCTACAGGTCATTCTGCCCGTGATGTGTATGCGTGGCTCTATGCCAATGGCGTAGAAATTGAGGCGAAGGGCATTGCCGTGGGGGTGCGATTGGAGCATCCGTCGCATCGCATCGACCAGATACAGTATCATCGTGGCGAGGGTAGGGGGAAGTACCTGCCTGCAGCTGAATATAGTTTCGTTACCCAAGTGAGGGGCAGGGGCGTTTACAGCTTCTGCATGTGTCCGGGTGGTATTGTGGTACCAGCTGCTACAGGTCCTGAACAGATTGTGGTGAATGGCATGAGTCCGAGTCATCGCAACACGGCATGGAGCAATAGTGGCATGGTGGTGGAGTTGCGGCCGGAAGACATCAACGATTTGGATGATACTCCGTTGAAGATGATGAGATACCAAGCTGATTTGGAACGGCTGTGTTGGATGCAGGGCAACTACAAGCAAACGGCGCCAGCACAACGCATGGCCGATTTCGTGAACGGACGATTGGGAAGCAGTTTGCCGGAGAGTAGCTATGCTCCTGGATTGATACCTTCGCCCCTTCATTTCTGGATGCCTGATTTCATTGCCGACCGCTTGCGTGATGGTTTCCGCCATTTCGGTAAACAGAGTCATGGATTCCTTACCAACGAGGCTATTGTCATTGGTGTGGAGACTCGTACTTCATCGCCTGTGCGTATCTTGCGCGATAATGATTCGTTGCAGCATGTAAGGGTGCAGGGTTTGTTCCCTTGTGGCGAGGGGGCAGGTTATGCGGGGGGAATTGTGTCTGCTGCCATTGACGGTGAGCGTTGTGCTGAGGCCGTTATCAAATACATAGAAAGCTAACAAGGATAAGATGGATAAAGAAATTGCGATAATTGACAATAACTCGTTGGCAAGGTTAGGCTTGGAGAATCTTTTGGAAGAGATTGTGCCTAATATCACCATTCGGACGTTTAGCTCTTTTGCTGAACTGATGGCCGATACGCCTGACATGTTTGTGCACTATTTCGTGTCTATTCAGATTTATTTGGAGCACACTACTTTTTTCATGCGCAAGAAGTTCCAGACGGTGGTACTTTGTAACGAGGAAACACAGGCACAGCTGCCTACGGGGGTGCTTTCACTTAATATCAATCAAGGTGAACAGCATTTGGCGAAGTCTATCTTGAAGTTGCACCAGTATGGTCACCAGAAGGGGCATCCTGGGGGGATGCATCCGCATGCTACAACACGGATGCCTTTACAAAATGACCTGACCATGAGGGAGATTGAGGTGCTGAGTATGGTGGCTCGTGGATTTATCAACAAAGAGATAGCTGATAGGTTGAATATCAGTCTCACAACGGTCATCACGCATCGCAAGAATATTACTGAGAAATTAGGTATCAAATCAGTATCCGGCCTCACCATTTACGCTGTTATGCGGGGTTATGTTGAAGCTGACTCCATCTGATAAATCATCATTTGTTGGTATTGTAGGTCTCAGTACTTTCCTCTTACTTTGCAGCGGAAAACTAAAGCGAAGTATTATATGAAGAAATTATTGATGACCATTTCGCTGGCTTTGCTTACAGGACAAGCATTTGCCAACGGTATCTTAGTAAAAGAATCCGATCCTGTACAGGGCGACACCATTACACGTGTGGCCGATATCGAAGAAATCGTGGTGGTTGCCACCCCTAAAGAGAATACGCGTTTGCGTCAGCAAACCCTTTCATCCTCTTCTTTCTCCAACGCTGAAATCCGTGCGAGGGGAGTGACTTCCATCAAATCTTTTTCCACGCAAGTGCCAAATCTCTACATACCGGCCTACGGCTCCAAACTAACCACATCCACATATATACGAGGCATTGGTTCTCGTATAAACACTCCTGCCGTAGGTTTGTATGTAGATAATATTCCTTATTTAAATAAAAATGCATTCGATTTCAATTTTGCTGAGATTGATCGTGTAGATGTGTTGCGTGGCCCTCAGGGTACGCTTTATGGACGTAACACGATGGGTGGTTTGATTCGTGTTTATACCAAATCGCCTTTTGATTATCAAGGCACTGACCTACAATTGAGTGCAGCATCTCACAATTATTTCAAGGGTTCTGTCACTCATTATCATCGCATCTCTGATCAGTTTGCTTTCTCAGGAGGATTTTATTTCGATCATCAAGGTGGCTTCTTTAAGAATGTGGCAAAGAACGATGAGAAAGTGGATAAGGGTAATGAATATGGTGGTCGCATACGCGCCATCTACTTGCCTACTGCTAATACTAAAATAGACTTCAACATCAACTACGAATATCTAAAGCAAGGCGCTTATCCTTATGAATATTTGGAAATTGGTAAGGTGGCTTATAACCGTGATGGTGATTACAAGCGTCATTTACTGAATACGGGACTTGATGTTGAGCACCAGGCCAACCGTTTCATTTTCAATAGTGTTACTGGGTTTCAGTTTGTGAAGGATGATATGAATATGGATCAGGATTATACCCCATTGGACATCTTTACCTTGAATCAAAAGCAGAACTCAAAGACCATTTCTCAGGAGTTTGTGTTCAAGTCGAGGCCAGGTAGTCGTTGGGAATGGACCTCAGGCTTAAGTGGCTTTTACCAGTGGCTTAAGACACAGGGGCCTGTCATCTTCCAGAAAGATGGTATACAGTCGCTGATAGAAGATCATGTAAACAATGTGTTTATCCGCTTACGTGAACAGAACCCACGTATGCCTGAGATGGCATTGGATGTTACCGACAGTCACATCAATATCTCTGGGGATTTTGACACACCTACTGCCAACGTGGCTATCTACCACCAATCCACCATTAACGACCTGGGTGTGAAGGGTCTTTCTCTCACCTTAGGCGCTCGTATGGAGTACGAGAAGATTTGGATGGACTATTCCTCAGCTGCTCCCGTGACGTTTGATTTCAACATCCCTATGTTGGCACGCATGCCTCAGATGGCAGCTGTAGCTGCACAGCTAAAGGGGATACAAATTAATCCTACATTTAACGGCAAACTGAGTGATGACAATTGGGAGTTCTTGCCTAAGATAGCCATTATGTATGCCTTTAATACACGTAACAATATTTATTTCAGTGCATCGAAGGGTCATCGCTCTGGTGGCTACAACTTCCAGATGTTCTCTGACTTGATTCAGAGCAAGATGTCGGCTGATATGACAGCTGCCATCAATGAGAAGAGTGGTGGTATGATGAGTCAGATGGGAGGGGAGGCGTTTGCAGAACGAACTGTTGACTATGATGTTGAAGGCACTGTGGCATACAAGCCCGAGCGTTCTTGGAACTTCGAACTGGGTACGCACCTCACTTCTACCAATGGTAGGTTGCTGGCTGATTTGGCTGTATTCCTTATCAATACCCATGACCAGCAATTGGCACAGTTTGCTTCCAGTGGCTTGGGACGTGTTACCGTCAATGCTGGCAAGAGTCGTAGCTATGGTGCCGAGGTTTCCCTGCGTTGGCAGACAACCGATGCTTTATCGTTTACTGCTAATTATGGATACACGCATGCTACCTTCCGTGGTGCTGATAATGAAGACGTTCTTGATGGAGGAAGCATGCTGTTTCTAAAAGACAAATATGTGCCTTTCGTACCTCAGCATACTTTGATGTTGGGTGGTCAGTACGTATTCACTTTGAAGGATGGCTACTTCGTAGATAACATCATACTGAATGCCGATTATCGTGGTGCTGGTCGCATCTATTGGGATGTGCAGAACGAATTTAATCAGGATTTCTATGGCATCCTTAATGCTCGGTTGGCTTTCCTGCACAAAGGTTCTGAGTTGGCATTATGGGCAAATAATATATTCAACAAGGATTACGATGCATTTAGCTTTGAGACGATGAACAAACGTTTTCGTCAGCGTGGAACCCCTGTTCAAGTAGGCGTTGACCTGCGATTGAGATTTTAATAATTTAATTATTCATAGCGTGACAGTGCGGGCAAACTCCCTTTTTGCGGAGCTTTTGTCCGCATTGTCCACATTTATAGGGGTAGCTCAGTGTGCGTAGCCATAAACGGCGGAGGAACATAGCGGTGAACAGGGCGATAAAGAAATAACCCAAATAGAGATGGGTGGTGAGCATGAAGAACAGATAGCAGAAGATACAAGCTGCCATGAGTCCCACCAGATAGTACAACACACTCCAACCCGAGAGATGACGGAACACTTCGCTCACAGCTGCTATGCCGGCAATGATGATGAGCCACAAACTGCCGATGAATAGTGTGAGTATCCAAGGTAATTCCCATGGTGAGAATGTGGGGTTGTAGTAGAAGGTCTCCCAGGTGTCGGGGGCAAAGAGCTGCATGGTCTCGTAGAGCGTGGCGCTGAAGGCCACCACCAAGCAGAGAAACAAGGGGTACATACTGTCGATATCGTTAAACCACACCAACTTAAACGGCTCTTTCTGGTAGTCTCTTACCAAGAAGAAAGCAATGAAGATGGCCATCATAAAGGCCAATACGGCTTTGTTGGTGCCACTAAACACGTATATGGCCTGCGAGATGCTGTCGGTGGGTATAAACTGATGCTTCAGGTCTTTCTCATACACCCATCCCTGCACGCCATCAGAATGTGCTAACTTTACCCAGATGCTGTCGTTTACATCGGTGGTATCTTTTTGTATTTCAGCAACTACTACATGGTTGCCTTTGTACAGCATGTTGATGCAGTTCTGTAGGGGTAGGCATGCCAAGTTCAGCGAGTCGGTCAACAGTTCCAGGTTGACCCCTGGGGCATAGTGACGCTCGTAAAGCATGGTCAGCGAGTCGCGTGTATATTGCCCAAGCTCTTCGTCCTGCAACATTTCCCGATAAGGATAATGGCAACTTGCCAAACTTACCAGCAACGACAATATGTAGATAATATGCTTCAACTTACCACTACTTTCATGATACAATTTTTGCAGTCAAACACCAATCTGAACTTCTTTCCGTCCATACTTTGCAGATAATATGGCTCTTTGTAGGGTGACTTTCCGTTTTGCCTCGTGGGGCACCAATCCATAGCGAAGCGGATGCAGTGCTTGCAGAACATCACTACAGCTTTGTCAACTGGCTGTTTCTCAAAGGCATCATCCATTTTTATCACTCCGTGACCAGCATAGAACTCACGAGCCTTGCTGTTCATTATGTTGCCCAAATAGGTGAGGGTGGGTTGTAAATAGGGGTGCTCCGTCTGGTGCCATTCCGCTATCTCCTGGGGGTAATTAGCCATTCGTACCCGTGTCAGTTCGTCAATGACTTGGCGACGCCAATCGGACAAGAGGGAGGAGGGAATGAAGAAATCGATGCCAGCATCTTTGGCGCTCGCTGCTCTAAATAATGTATAAACCGTGTTGCCCAGTTTCGAGAGTTGTCGGATGATGTTCTCTTGTTGGGGTTTTTCCGCCACTTGCTTCTCGCATGGAAAGGAGAGGGAGGCTACATTGCCGTCCTCATCGGTGGCACTTAGGGAAAAGCCATTGGGTGTTTCACTCAATTGCCAGCTGATGCCAATCTTTCGTTCGGCACTGCGCTTCGACAGCAGTTGCTCGAATTGCTGATCAAGGTTGCGGTAAAGCACTTTCTTTGGTGACAAGCCTTCCACCCTGTTGGCCAAAAAGAGGCGGTTCTGCTCCACACGGTTCACGCGGAAACCCTGGAGTTTTCCTTCACTATCCAAGAAGCAAAGACCGTCGCCATTGTTGAACGGCTTCACACCTGCTACGATAATTAGGTTGCCTCGCACTTCTTTTACGGTTCCCATTTCTTCGCCCATCGCCTTGGGGGTGTTAAACTGAGCAATGTCCTGTTGCCGTCCTTCCAAGAAATAGTGTGTGAAACCACGATTAAAGCTTTTCGCCAGGTTGGGTGTGAAAGTATATTTGCATTTACCTGATGAGGCCTTGCGATACTCTGTCCTGCGTTGTAAAATCTCGTCTATCCGTTGACGGTATGCAGCTGTCACGTTCTTTACATAACCTACATCTTTCAGTCGTCCTTCTATCTTGAACGAGCTGACGCCAGCATCCATTAACAGCTCTAGCATGTCCAGTTGGTTCATGTCCTTTAGCGACAATAGGTGCTTCTCGTGGATGATTTCCTTGCCATCAGCATCGATAAAATTGAAGGGAAGACGGCAGAACTGTGCGCACTCCCCACGGTTGGCACTACGACCAAAGCAGGCTTGTGAGGCGTAGCATTGTCCGCTATAGCTCACACACAGGGCACCATGTACAAATACCTCTAATGCTACATCAGGACATGCTTGATGGATATCCTTGATCTCTTGCAGTGATAATTCTCTGGCCAAGACTACCTGACGAAAACCTGCCTTGGACAAGAACTGCACCTTTCCTATGGTGCGGTTGTCCATCTGCGTACTGGCGTGTAGGGGGATAGGGGGGAGTTTCAAACGTGTAATGCCCATGTCCTGCACAATCAGTGCATCCACATGAATGCGGTATAACTCCCATATCAGTTGCTCTGTCTCTGTCAGTTCACTGTCGGTCAGTATGGTATTTAGCGTTACGTAGATGCGGACGTTGAAGAGGTGGGCATATTCCACCAACTTGGCAATGTCTTCAACAGAATTACCAGCTGCTGCCCTTGCCCCGAATTTTGGAGCACCTATATACACAGCATCTGCTCCGTGGTCTATTGCCGCTATGCCACATTCAAAATTCTTGGCTGGTGAAAGGAGTTCAACTGATCGTTTCGATATCATAAGGTGTTTCCTGATATACGTAATAGTTCAGCCAGTTGGTGAACAGCAAGTTGGCATGTGCACGCCATCTCACAATCACACCTTGTTCAGGGTCATCATTGCTGTAGTAGTTGAGGGGCATGTTGATGGGCAAACCCTTGCCTAAGTCGCGACGATACTCAGTATCCAAAGTCATGGGCGAATACTCCGAATGTCCCGTCACAAAAAACTCCCTACCACCACGGGCCATCACCATGTGTACGCCTGATATGGCCGACTCAGAGAGCAGTGTCAGCTCAGGCACCTTCAAGATATCCTCCTTGCGTATCTCCGTATGGCGACTATGTGGTACGAAAAACCGATCGTCGAAGCCACGGAAGATAGGACATAGTGGGTCGAGTGCATAATGCTCGAACACCCCAAACATTTTTTTGTCCAGCTGGTACTTGGGCACTCCATAGAAATGATACAATCCGGCTTGAGCAGCCCAACAGATATACAGCGTAGAGGTGACATGCGTGCGAGCCCAGTCGAAGATATCCGTCAGCTCGTCCCAGTAGGTTACATCTTCATACTCAATCTGTTCCACAGGAGCACCCGTGATAATCATGCCGTCATATTTATGATGGCGCATCTCCTCGAAATCAGTGTAGAATGTGCGCATGTGCTCCACAGGCGTGTTCTTCGAGGTGTGGCTCTTGATCTTCATCAGCGACAGTTCGATCTGAAGGGGAGAGTTGGATAGCAGACGTATCAAGTCGGTTTCCGTAGTAATCTTCAGTGGCATCAGGTTCAACACGGCAATGCGCAGAGGACGAATATCCTGCGATCCCGCTCTGAGATCATCCATCACAAATATGTTTTCTTTCTTCAGCAGATCTACTGCCGGCAATGTTTTGGGTATATTAAGAGGCATGGTTCATTTGCTTTTTGTGGGCGTAAAGTTAGTGCTTTTTCCGCTTATTTCGTTATCTTTGCACTGAAATTTTAAAAATTAGAGAATATGTCACATTTTACTTACGTTCCTGAGGGCGTTTGCTCCAAGCTGATTGACTTCGATATTGTGGATGGCAAGCTGCATAACATCATTTTCCTTGGTGGTTGCAACGGTAACCTGAAAGCTATTGGTAAATTACTTGAGGGTGCCGATGCCCGCTGGGCAGTTAACACCCTTCGTGGTAATACCTGTGGCAATAAGCCAACCTCTTGTGCCGATCAGCTGGCGCAAGCGGTAGAGCAGGCGTTAGCACAATAAAAGAGAAAGAGACGCGGATTCCGCGTCTCTTTCTCTTTTAAATTACCAAACATCAGCACGTTTTTCTTTCGGAATGAACATTGGATCTTCTTCGGTAATGTTGAATGCCTCGTACCATGCATCAATCTGAGGCAGGGCACCGTTTACACGCCAACGACCCAGTGAGTGAACGTCGGTCTTGGTACGACGCAGGATCTCCTGATCGGTGATGTTGTTAGCCCATACACCTGCGAAAGCCAGGAAGAAACGCTGGTCGGCAGTGAAGCCATCCTTATCAGGCAGTGGGTTGTCCTTGGTAGCGTTCTTGTAAGCTGTCCAGGCAATCTTCAAACCACCGTGGTCACCAATGTTCTCACCTAATGTCATAGCACCATTGCCATAAACGCCAGGAGCTACCTCGATGCTTGAAAAGAAATCGATTAGTACTTGAGCACGCTCCTTGAAGTTCTTGTTGTCTTCCTCACTCCACCAGCCAGACATGTTACCGTCCTTGTCGAACTGACGGCCAGAATCGTCGAAGCCGTGGCTCATTTCGTGACCGATTACCACACCGATACCACCATAGTTGAAGGCATCGTCAGCATTCATATCGAAAAATGGAGGCTGAAGGATACCAGCTGGGAAGCAAATCTCGTTAGTGGTTGAGCTATAATAAGCGTTCACCGTCTGCGGAGTCATGTGCCACTCTGTTGGATCAACAGGCTTGCCAAACTTGTCGATCTGCTCCTGATATCTCCACAGACGAGCCACCTTAGCGTTCTCATAATATGACTTCTGTGGGTCAACGGTCAGGCCTGAATAGTCTTTCCACTCGTCAGGATAACCAATCTTTACACGGAAGGTGGCCAACTTAGCCAAAGCCTGTTCCTTGGTAGCATCGCTCATCCAAGTTAGGGCCTTGATGCGTTCGCCCAGAGCTTCCTGTTCGCTCTTCACGAGTTCCACCATGCGGGCCTTTGCCTCTGGAGGGAAGAACTCCTTCACATACAGTTGACCAAGTACCTCACCCAGTGAACCTTCGGTAGCACGCAAAGCACGTTTCCAACGAGGCTCCTGCTGTTGAACACCTGCCATCACACGACTGTTGAAGTCGAAGCTCTCAGCTACGAAATCATCGCTCAGGTTGTTGGCAGCTGAAGAAATCTGCTTCCATTGCAAGTAGAGGATCTGCTTGTCAACAGGCAGATTGTCGATAATCTTTACAGCAGCTGTCATAGCTTCTGGCTGACCAACCACGATTTCGTTCACTTCACCTTGGATACCCATAATATCGAAAATCTTCTGGAAAGGTACTGATGGATACAACTTCTTCACCTCATCGATGGTCATTTTGTTGTAATTGGCTTCAGGGTCTCGCAACTGTGTGCGGCTACGGAAGTTGTTAGCCAACTCGTTCTCCACTTCCATCACCACGTCGCGAGCCTTCTCGGCATAAGCATCGCTGTATCCAGCCAACTTAAACATATTTACGATGTGCTTCTTGAAGGCCTCACGGATTCTTACGGTATTGTCGTCGTTTTCCTTGTAGTAGTCAATCTGACCTAATGAAAGGCTACCCTGACGCAAACTCATGATGTGTGCTTTTGAATTCTTGGCATCGGTGCCTACGCCTAAACCATAGTAAGCGCTTACTCCACGCTTGTTCAGTTCAGCCAACAACTCATACACGTCTTTCTGGCTCTTTAGGGCAGCAATCTGTGCCATATCTTCCTTGATAGGGTCAGCACCCTCGGCATTAAGTCGAACGCTGTCCATTACCAAAGTGAACATGTCGCCCACTTTCTGTTCGTTGGTACCGGTCTCATGCTGGGTCTTAGCCAACTCCTGTACCATGGTGCTCAGTGCTTCTGAAGCACGCTCAGAGAGCATGTCGAAGGTAGCGAAGCGAGCCTTGTCACCTGGAAGTGGATGCAGCTTCTGCCAACCACCATTTACATACTGATAAAAATCGGTACCAGGCTTCTGAGTCTGGTCCATGTACTCCAGATGCAAACCTGATGTCTGCTTAGGAGCTTGGTTGCAAGCTACCAATGCGAGGCCTGCCACCATTGTCAATAAAAACTTTGCTTTCATTAATACAACTTTAAATTACTAAAACTGTGCGAAATTAATTATTTTTTTGGAATACACGAATATAATCCACTTTCATGGTGATAGGCAGGACGCTCTCATCCACACCTTCCATGCCACCCCAGTTACCACCCCAAGCCAAGTTGAGGATAGGGTAGAAGGCGTAGTGGAATGGCCATTCGTCATGACCTTCACCCATCTCTGCTTTCGTTGTAGCCAGTTGAACCTTTCCGTCAACAAAAGTAGTGATAGCATCTGGTGTCCAGTCACATGCATATACATGCCAACCCTCCTCAGCATTCTCGATGTCGAGATGGTGAGTTATCTGTGTACCTTTCACGTGGTTATAGGTTTTTGTGTGCAATGATGATGATACATCATTGGGCACTACACCTACTTCTTCCATGATGTCAATCTCGCCACATTGCGGCCAACGGTATTCGCTCTTTACAGGCATCATCCAGAAGGCTGGCCATGTGCCTTTACCTTTAGGCAACCAGATGCGAGCCTCGAAATAGCCATACTCCCAACCTGTTTGGCGGTGAGCATATACGCGACCAGAATACACCTTTCCGTCAGAGCCAGTGAAGCAATGAATCTCCAGGTTGCCATCCTTAATCTCTGTCACTCGCTTGCCGTCGGCCTCACCGTTACGGTAGTTCTGCAACTCGTTGTTCACCCAGTGGTCATCCTTCACCTCGTGCATCCATTCGTCACTCAGTTCGGTACCTTCGTTAAACTCATCGTGCCACACCAAATGATAACCTTCTGGTGCCACGATTTCTACTTCTTCATTTGCTTTCTTGGTTCCACAAGCTGCCATCAGCGCGCCTGCCAAACCGAATAACAATAACTTTTTCATTATTATCAATTATTTCTTAAACAGTCTCTTTGCCATATCGCGAAAAGCACGACGCCAAGTCAGCCACTCGTGGGCAGTACCCTCAGATACATAAGTCACACAGTTGATGCCCTGCTTCTCAACAGCTGCACAGCTGGCAGGGAAGCCGAAGTTGCCCTCCTCAGAGCCCCAGCTGATGTGCAACAGACGCATCTGCTTGTTGAAAGTAGCTGGATCAGCAAACGCTCCACCAAATACGGTATTCACATTCTCTTCGTTCACGCGGAACAAGCCACTCAGCAAACCCATCCACGCAAACTTGTCCATGTTGTGGTTGTCGAGTAACGTCGATGTGGTCTGCATGCCACCACGAGAAAGTCCGGCCATCGCACGATTGTCGCGGTTAGGTATGGTGCGGAAAGTTTTGTCGATAAATGGTACCAGTTCGTTGATATAAACATCCGATACCGTCTTGCCAGGAACCGTCCTGATAGTAGGTGTTGTCAGCAGGTCGCCACTCATCACCACCACGATAAACTCTTCCACTTCCTTAGCGGCAATCAGGTTGTCCATCATGAAATCCACATGTCCCTGGTTCACCCAGCCAAACTCATCCTCGCCACTTCCGTGCAACAGATAGAGTACGGGATAGCGTTTCTTCCCTGTTTCGTAGCTGGCCGGCACATATACGTTTACATGGCGGTTGGTGCCGTTGATTTCAGAGTAGTAGTTCACCGACCTTATCTGTCCGTGAGGCACGTTCTTGTTAAATCGGTAGTAGTTGCCCTCAGGACCTTCTGGCACCTCTATGCCACCAGCGTTGAGGGTATAGCCGAAATACGACTTACTGTTGGGGTCGGTCAGACGGGCACCGTCCACCGTCACGAAATAGTAGTGGAAACCCACTGGCAGTGGGTCGGTTTCGATGGTCCACACACCATCCTTGTCCTTTGTACCCTTAAACTCGTTAGGTACGCTCACTGTCACCGTGTGCGCCAACGGCAGATAGAACTTGAAATACGCCTTGCGGGTTTGTGGATCTACACGCGGATACTCAGCTCTCAGAACATTGGTTTCAGAGGGTAGTGTACCTTTTTCATAATCAGTCATGGCTTTTGGCAACTGGTTCTGTTGCTGTTGTGCGAAAAGCCCTGTGGTGGCCATCATCAGTGCCAGGGCTGCAAACATCCTTCTTCTCATAGTATTATATTTTTAAATTGAATTTCGTGTTATGGCTTTAAAACAGGCGCTGCTTAGAGCAACGCCTGATTTATTATGTTACCCCCAAAACCTTCTTGTCATAATTGGGCAAATGGGTATTTGGGCAAATGTCTTAGTAAGCTGCCTCGAACTCACGGAGGAAGCGTACATCATTCTCACTGAAGAGACGTAGGTCGCTTACTTGGTATTTCAGGTTAGCAATACGCTCGATACCCATACCGAAGGCATAACCGGTATATACCTTGCTATCGATACCGCAAGCTTCCAGCACATTTGGATCCACCATACCGCAACCCAAAATCTCTACCCAACCAGTATGCTTGCAGAAGCCGCATCCCTTACCGCCACAGATGTTGCAGCTGATATCCATCTCAGCACTTGGCTCTGTGAAGGGGAAGTAAGAGGGGCGCAGACGAATCTTGGTGTCGTTGCCGAACATCTCACGGGCAAAGGTGAGCAATACCTGCTTCAGGTCGGTGAATGACACACCCTTGTCGATATACAAACCCTCTACCTGGTGGAAGAAACAGTGTGCACGGGCACTGATGGCTTCGTTACGATACACACGTCCCGGACAGATGACACGAATAGGAGGTTGTGTTTGCTCCATCACGCGTGCCTGTACCGAACTGGTGTGTGAACGCAGGATGATATTCTTAATCACATTCTCGTTCTGCTCAACAAAGAAAGTGTCTTGCATATCACGAGCTGGATGATCAGCAGCGAAGTTCAGTTTGGTATATACGTGCAGGTCGTCCTCCACCTCAGGACCTTCCGCCAACTTGAAGCCCATGTGTCCAAAGATGTCGATAATCTCGTTCTTCACAATCGTTAGTGGGTGGCGAGTACCTAAGGCAGCTGGATAGGCCGTACGGGTCAGGTCGATATCGTCATCAAGACTGTCCATACTGTCAAACTGATCCTTCAGGGCATTGATCTTGTCTTGCACCTGTGCCTTCAGTTCGTTGATCTTCATACCCACCTCACGCTTCTGGTCGGCAGCTACCTCACGGAAGTCATTCATCAGTCCGCTGATGATGCCTTTTTTACTCAAATACTTGATGCGCAGGGCTTCCAGCTCTTCCATATTAGAGGCTTGCATGTCCTGCACACCCTGCAACGTCTCATTGATTTTGTCAATTATACTCATTTTTATTTCCTTAATCTTCGATTAACGGTTGCAAAGATATATATAATTCATTATTTTTGCAAAATAAAAGCGGCAGATTATGATAGTTTATAACACAACATACCATGTTGACGAGGCTGACGAACAGCTTTTCTTGAACTGGATACATGAATATTACCTACCTGAGGTACTGAAAGATGGCACATTACGCAACCCCCGTGTGCTAAAGGTGTTGGGACATCATCACGATGATTGTGAAGACGGACACTGTATGTCGTATGCTGTACAGATGGAGGCAGACGATACAGCTGCCTTGCACCGTTGGTATCATGCCCAGGGTGTGGCACTGAACCGAGAATTGCTGTTGGTGTTCCGTCAGCGTGTCTTGGGATTTTCAACCATGATGGAGGTAGTGGCACCATGAATCAGGTGAAAGAGAAAATCATTTTGGGCATCGACCCAGGTACCACCGTTATGGGCTATGGCGTGCTGAAGGTGACGCAAGGCAAACCGTCGTTGATAGCGATGGGAGTGATTGATTTGCACAAATACGCCAACCACTACCTGAAGTTGGCCAAGATTCACGAAAGGGTACTGAGTATCATTGAGAGTTATCTGCCTGACGAGTTGGCTATTGAAGCTCCGTTCTTTGGCAAGAACGTACAGAGTATGCTGAAGTTAGGCCGTGCCCAGGGAGTGGCAATGGCAGTAGCCTTGAGTCGTGATATCCCCATCACTGAATATGCGCCTCTAAAGATAAAGATGGCCATCACAGGCAACGGCAATGCCTCGAAGGAACAGGTGGCTGGCATGTTGCAACGTCTGTTGCATATTGCCGAGGAGGACATGCCTAAGTTTCTCGATGCTACCGATGCCTTAGGTGCTGCCTATTGTCATTTCATGCAGATGGGGGCGCCCAAGGTGGAGAAGGGCTATAAGAGTTGGAAGGACTATGTAACAAAGAATGCAGATAAAGTAGTTAAGTAATTGAATATATATGAGGTGTTTCTTATTTTGTTTGGTTATGGCATGTATGGTAGGATGTAAGGATGCGGCTCGTGTGACGTATGACTCAGTAGATAACTATCCTGTAAGGCAGGGCAGTATGAGTGAGATGGAATACACACCAGCCAGTACCAGTTTTCATTTATGGAGTCCGAATGCCGACGAAGTGCGAGTGATGTTATACAACGAGGCGGAAGGCGGACATGCCTACGAGACTTATCACATGCAGTGGAGCAGCGATGGTACGTGGCATGTGAAGGTGAACCAAGACCTGAAGGGCAAGTTCTATACCTTTAATGTAAAGGTGAAGGACGAGTGGCAGGGCGATACCCCTGGATTGTTTGCCAAAGCGGTAGGCATCAATGGCAATCGTGGAGCCATTATCGACATGACAGAGACCAACCCTGTGGGATGGGAGAACGACCAAAAGCCTGCGCTGAGAAGTGTGGCGGATGCTGTGGTGTATGAGATGCATCATCGTGATTTCTCCATTGATACCAGTTCGGGCATCCAGCACAAAGGACAGTTCCTGGCCTTGACGGAACCAGGTACACAGAGTCCGGAGGGCTTAGCTACAGGCATCGACCACCTCAAGGAGTTGGGTATTACCCATGTGCACCTCTTGCCTTCGTACGACTATGCCACCATAGATGAACATACTTTCAAAGACGCCCACTATAACTGGGGCTACGACCCACAGAACTACAATGTGCCTGATGGCTCGTATTCCACAGATCCTACGAAGCCCGATGTGCGCATCCGTGAGTTTAAGCAGATGGTACAAGCACTCCATCAGGCAGGCATACGTGTGGTGTTGGATGTGGTGTATAACCATACCTACAATGCTGCTGCCAGTGCTTTTGAGAAGACGGTGCCGGGCTATTTCTATCGCATGAAACCCGATGGCACCTTTGCCAATGGCTCAGGTTGTGGCAACGAAACCGCCAGCAACCGTCCGATGATGCGTAAGTTTATGGTGGAAAGCGTGCTCTACTGGATGTGTGAATATCACCTCGATGGCTTTCGTTTCGACCTGATGGGCATCCACGACATCGCCACTATGAATGAGATACGCCAGGAGGCGCAGAAGCTCGACCCACAAGTATTAATATATGGTGAAGGCTGGGCGGCAGAGACGCCTCAATATGCTGCCGACTCGTTGGCGATGAAGTCCAATATGGCTAAGATGCCTGGCATTGCTGCTTTCAGCGACGAGTTGCGTGATGGTTTGCGCGGACCTTGGGATGACGATAAGAAAGGTGCTTTCCTCGCTGGCATGCCCGGACATGAGGAGAGTATCAAGTTTGGCATTGTGGGAGCTATCAATCATCCGCAGGTGCAGATGGATGAGGTGAACTACAGCAACAAGGCGTGGGCGCTGGAGCCTGTGCAGATGATGAGCTATGTGAGTTGTCACGATGATATGTGCTTGGTGGATAGGTTGCTTACTTCCGTAGCAGACCTGAAAGGTAATGACTTGGAGAAACTCGATATGCTGGCACAGACGGCCGTACTGACTTCACAGGGCATCCCATTTATCTTTGCCGGTGAGGAGGTGATGCGCGACAAGAAGATGGTGCATAACAGTTTCGAGAGTCCCGATAGTGTAAATGCCATCAACTGGCACAACAAAGCACAGCATCAGGGGGTATTCAATTATTATAAAGGGTTGATAGCCTTGCGCAAGCACCATCTTGCTTTCCGCTTAGGCAGTGCCGAACTGGTTCGTCAGCACGTGGAGTTCTTGCCTGTTGAGGGCAGTGGCGTAGTGGCGTTCCGTCTGAAGGACCATGCTGGCGGCGATGCTTGGAACAACATTATTGTAGTGCTGAATGCTTGTCGTGAAGTGGCAAAGATAGAGGTGCCAGAGGGCAGGTATGTGACAGTGGTGAACAATGGTTTGGTGAATGAGAGTGGACTTGGTTTCCTCTATGGGCCTACCTTGTCGGTGGCTCCCAAAAATGCTTTAATTGTATATCAGAACGAATAACGTGGATGTAAAAGTAAAAAATAACGGTAGGTTCTCGACCATCGTCGAAGGTCCTTGCACCATCAAACTGACGGAGGTGATGCCCCGCATTCCTGAGGTGCGGATGGCAGAGCCTACCTCTTTGGAAATCAGGAAAGGTGAACAGCTGGCGATAGTAGGGGAGAATGGTGCCGGTAAGAGTATGCTGGTGGACCTGATCATGGGTAAATATCCCCTGCAACAAGGTTCGTTGGAGTATGACTTCTCGCCCTCGCCTTGGAAGGAGGCCTATAAGAATATCAAGCACATTAGTTTCCGTGACACGTTTGGCAGCTCCGACACCAATTATTATTACCAGCAACGCTGGAACTCCACCGATTTGGAGGAAGTGCCGTTGGTGAAGGACTTGCTGGGCAACTACGAGGAGCACGATTTGCAACGCCAGCTGTTTGAGCTGTTTCATGTGGATGAGATGCTGGACAAGCCCATTATCCTGCTGAGCAGTGGCGAGATGCGCAAGTTCCAGTTGACCAAGATGTTGCTCACCCAACCACGTATCCTGATCTTGGACAATCCCTACATCGGATTGGATGCTGCTACACGCGACTTGCTGACCGACTTACTGGAACATTTGGCGGAGCAGGGCATCCAACTGATACTGGTAATGAGCATGATGGACAGTGTGCCCGACTTTATCACCCATGTGGTGACGGTGAAGGATATGAAGGTAGCTGGTAAGATGACGTTGGCGGAATACAACCAATGGTTTAAGCAGGAACTTGATAATCGTGTTGATGATAGTATCCAATATGCAAGCACGATGGTCCTCGCTGTTCCGAGAAATCTCCATTCTCCATTTAAAGAAGAGATAGTTCGCCTAAACAAAGTCAGCATCCGCTATGGCACGCGAACCATTCTTAAAGACCTCGATTGGGTAGTACGAAAAGGAGAGAAGTGGGCACTGAGTGGTGAGAATGGTTGTGGCAAATCAACCCTGCTGAGCATCATCTGTGCCGACAACCCCCAGAGCTATGCCTGCGATGTGAGTCTGTTTGGTCAGAAGCGAGGTACGGGCGAGAGCATTTGGGACATCAAGAAGCATATAGGTTATGTAAGTCCTGAGATGCATCGTGCCTATTCGAAGAACCTGCCTGCTATTGATATTGTGGCCAGTGGCTTGCACGACTCCATCGGACTGTATGTCAAGCCCAAACCCGAACAGCGGGAGATTTGTCTGCAATGGATGGAGACCTTTGGCATAGCGCACTTGGCCGATCGTCTGTTCTTGCGGATTAGCGATGGCGAACAGCGTTTGGTATTACTGGCCAGGGCATTTGTGAAAGACCCCGAATTGCTGATACTCGATGAACCTCTGCACGGATTGGATACGTTCAATCGTCGCAAGGTAAAGCGCATCATCGATGCTTTCTGTGCCCGTCCCGACAAGACGCTGATGATGGTCAGCCACTTTGAGAGCGAGTTCCCTTCCTGCATAGACCATCGCCTTCGATTAAAGAAGAACATATAATTCTCAATTGTCAATTTTCAATTCTCAATTTAAGAAATGGATTACTTGATCAATATAGACTCCGACTTGCTCCTGTGGCTCAACGCAGCACACAATGCTTTTTTCGACACCTTTATGATGCTCTTCACAGGCAGGATTATCTGGGTGCCCATGTACTTGGCACTGGCCTATGTGTTGTTCAAGAATATGACAACCAAACAAGCCATGATGTGCTTAGTGGCTGTAGCGCTGGTCATCGTCATTGCCGACCAGATGAGTTCATCCCTCATCCGTCATGCGGTAGGTCGCTTGCGTCCTGCTAACTTAGAGAACCCTATCAGCAATATGGTGCATATTGTAGATGGCTATCGAGGGGGCAGATACGGCTTCCCCAGTAGTCATGCCGCCAACTCCTTCGGCTTGGCGTTCTTCCTTTTGTACTTGCTCAGACGAAGTCCGATACCCACCTTTATTATATTATGGGCCATTGTCAACTGCTATTCACGTATCTACTTAGGCGTGCATTACCCAGGCGACATCTTGTGTGGCATGTTGGTGGGCTTGCTGGCAGCTACGTTGGTGTGGTTCATCTATAAGAAGTTGACAAAGCAGACTTTCTTGCCTGAAGTGAAACAATGGTGGGTGCCGGTGGTGGTGGGCTTGCTTACCATCGTGGGCATATCGCTCTATTCTTATTATGAAATGATTTATTAAAACTTTATATTATGAAGAAACTTCTCTTTTGCGCAGCATTGATGATAGCTGCAACGAATGTGATGGCACAGGATGCCGCATCAAAGGCACGTGCTGGAGTATATGACCGTACCACTGCTCCTCAGTATTTCTTCCTGGAAGAAAAAGATGTACCCAGCAGTGTTTATCTGTTGCCCCCTCCTCCCGAACCAGGCAGTGCCAAGTTTGCTGTTGATGAAGGTCGTTTCAACTGGGGACGCTACCAGCGTTTACGCCCACGTGGCCAACAAGCTATTGCCGATGCAGATGTAACTCCCAAGGGCGTAGCAGTGGCTTTCAGCGAAGCCTTCGGCATAGAGCTGAGCGAAGAGAATACCCCAGAGATCTACAAGTTGATGACCAACATGAACGGTGATGCCGGCGTATTAAGCGGTGGTGAGGCAAAAGTATATTACCAGCGCATGCGTCCGTTTGTGTATTTCGGCATTGGTACCAGTGTGCCAGAAGATGAGGCTGCTTTGGTAAACAACGGTTCTTATCCTTCAGGACATACCGCCATTGGTTGGGCTACTGCCTTGGTACTGGCTGAAATCAATGTAGATCATCAGAACGAGATCCTGAAGCGAGGCTATGAGATGGGCGAGAGTCGTGTCATTGCCGGCTATCACTATCAGAGTGATGTGGATAATGGCCGTATCGTAGCTGCTGGTGTGGTGGCACGCCTCCATGCTGATGAAGGTTTCCAGAAGCAGTTGGAAAAGGCGAAGAAAGAGTTTGCCAAACTGAAGAAAGAAGGCAAGATTGCTCCATCTACCTTCTCTTTCACTCCCGATACGAATACCATGAAATATTAATACAATATGAAGATATTTCCTACAGCTACCATCAAGCAGTTAGATGCCTATACCATCGAGCATGAGCCGATAGCGTCTATCGACTTGATGGAACGTGCCGCACAGGCCATTGCCAACGAGTTGATAAGTCAGTGGCCCGATAAGGACGACATCCGTTTTGTCATCTTTGCAGGTCCAGGCAACAACGGTGGCGATGCGTTGGCAGTGGCTCGTCTGCTGGCCAGCAACGGCTACCAACCCGAAGTCTATCTGTTCAACACCACAGGCAAGTTGTCGCCAGATTGTGAGGCCAATCGTGACAGATTGACCAGCATTGCTGGCGTAGATTTCCACGAAGTGATTACCCAGTTCACCCCTCCACAACTTACTGAGGACGATGTGATAATCGACGGTTTGTTTGGCAGCGGATTGAACAAACCCCTGAGTGGCGGCTTTGCCTCGCTGGTGAAGTTCATCAATGCCGCAGGCGCTACGGTGGTCAGCATCGACATCCCCAGTGGTTTGATGGGAGAGGACAATAGCAGTCACAACATGGAGGCTGTGGTGAAGGCCGACTACACCCTGAGCTTGCAGTTTCCCAAACTGGCATTCCTCTTTGCCGAGAACGAACCCTATGTGGGTGCCTGGAAGGTGCTCGACATTGGCTTGAGCAAAGAAGCTATCCGTCAGACACATACCCCTTACGAGATGGGCGATGTCAGTAAAATGAGGTATCAACTCAAGATCCGCAGTCGCTTCTCCCACAAAGGCGACTTTGGCAGGGCGTTGCTTGTGGCAGGTCAACAAGGTATGGCAGGAGCCTCTGTACTCGCTGCACGTGCCTGTCTTCGCTCAGGTGTAGGTCTGCTCACCGTGCATGTGCCTTTGTGCAACAATACCATTGTGCAGACCTCTGTACCAGAGGCCATGACCTCGTTGGATGTCAATGAGTGTTGTTTCACCGATACACCCGATTTGGCACCTTATCAGGCCATAGGTATAGGTCCTGGTTTGGGAAAGGCAGATGCAACCCGACAGGCCCTCTACCACCTGCTTTCCCATAGCTCCGTGCCTATGGTGCTGGATGCCGATGCCTTGAACCTGATAGGGGAGAGTCATAGCTACCTGCGTCGTTTACCGAAGGGCAGCATCATCACACCCCATCCGGGTGAGATGGATCGTCTGGTGGGCAAGTGTGCCGACTCCTACGAACGGTTGTCGAGAGCCATCAACCTGGCACAGACCTGTGGGGTGTATGTCGTACTGAAAGGTGCCTATACCGCCGTTATTTCGCCCGAAGGCAATTGCTGGTTCAATGTTACGGGCAATCCCGGTATGGCTACCGGAGGCTGTGGCGACGTACTTACGGGCATTATCCTGTCGCTGCTGGCACAAGGCTACGATGCCGATACCGCCGCCAAGATGGGTGTCTATGTACATGGGTTGGCAGGCGACTTAGCCGCCCGCGAGAAAGGAGAGATAGCCCTTACTGCCAGCGATGTAGTGGACTACCTCCCTAAAGCCTGGAAGTTACTGGAATAATTATCTGGCTGTGATATGGAAGCACCCTTGCTTGCGCTCATACTTGATGTAGCAGCGCTTGGCAAGGCGTGCATCACGCAACACCTCGCTCAGCACCATCTTCAGCGTGTCGGCACCCACCTCCTGCATGGGGCGACCATCCTTGTCTAGCACCTGCTCGAAGGTCTTCCAACTGATATCGAAGGTAGTGCCATAGCAGTGCGTGGAGTTGGCTGTAGCATTGATATTGCTCTTCGACAAACTCTTCTGCTGCTCTTGCGAGCGTGTCACCGAAGTCACCACGATACGATAAGGGTTCAGTCCTTTGTTAGTCAGCGAGTCCAGGAAGTTGGCACCAATATCGTCTATCAGCTGTGCCGCCTGTGGCACCACGTAAGGCACCGAGTGCGTCAGCTTGTCCAGCTTATAGTGCTCGTTGCTCTCAATCAATTTCAGTTGCTTGATGTTGGCAGCATCCTCGGCTTCCTTGAAAGGCTTCACACCGATGGCCTTGGCAGCAGCCAGTTGCGTGTCGTTGTCGTCGGGAAAATCGCGTTGGTAACTGATCACGCCCCTGATGTTATGGGGGTCGTTCATTTTCATCGACATGTCTTTCTTCTTGCAGCCAGTCAGCATGCAAACGGCTGACATCAACAGGATAATTGGGGTAATTTTAGGTAGTTTCATAAATAAGTTATAATTTTGTCACGAAGATAGTACTTATTTTTCAAATATGCAACGATATTTCATCTATTTGGCCTACGATGGCACCAATTATCACGGTTGGCAGATACAGCCCAACGGCGACAGTGTGCAGCAACAGCTCATGAATGCGTTGCAAACCCTCTTGCGTCGTGAGGTTGTGGAGGTTACCGGTGCGGGGCGTACCGACACAGGCGTGCATGCCAAGCTCATGGTGGCCCATTTCGACTACGACGAAGCCATCGACTGCAGCCAGCTTGCTGACAAGCTCAACCGCCTCTTGCCGTCCGACATCAGTGTGTTCAAGGTAGTGCCAGTTGATGCCAATCTGCATGCCCGTTTCAGTGCCAAGTCACGCCGCTACGAATACTACGTCACCACCGCCAAGAGCCCTTTCCTGCGCCAGTACCGCTACAGGTTGCACAAGGCCCCCGATTTCGACCTGATGAATCAGACGGCAACGTTGCTGTTGCAGGTAGATGACTTCACCAGCTTCAGGAAGCTGCACACCGATGTCAAGAGCAATATCTGTCATGTCACCCGTGCCGAGTGGAGCCAGGTAGATGAGGTGACTTGGGTGTTCACTATCCAGGCTGACCGCTTCCTGCGCAACATGGTGCGAGCCATTGTCGGTACCCTCTTGGAGGTAGGCTATGGCAAGCTCTCTTTGGCAGAGTTCCAACAAGTCATCCAGCAGAAAGACCGCTGCTCAGCCGGCATGTCTGTCCCTGCTCAGGGCCTCTTCCTGGCAGATATTCAGTATTAATTGTCACAAGGATATACCACTGTTTATTTTAATGAATCGTTCTAACGCCTCCTATCCCCCGTTGGAAAACTCGCTATGGGTGTTGGTAAAGCTTGCTATGAGGTGACGCAAAGTTTCCTACCACTGGCCGCAGTATCTGCTAAGGGTCGTCGCAGTATCTGCCGTACCCCTATAGGAGATACTGCAATCAGTCATGGGAGATATTGCAATGGGTGATAGCAAGGCCTCCGTCGAGTGATAGAAGGCATTGCCATAAAAAAGGCAGAAAGAAGGCATTACCAACAATTAGGAATGGAATAGGTAAGGTTGGTAATGTAGATTAGATTATTAATCTAGTTATAAAACTCGATGTTTAACTCCTCGCTGACCTCAAAGTCGTCATGAAAACCATCGTCATATTTGTAGATAATGCGCAGTCCTCTATAGACGGAGGGAACCTTTAGCGTATCTAACAGATGCCAACGGGGAGGACCATAGTCGTAGGAGGCCCTGTCGAGGATGAGGACATTGGAGACATAATCGAAGGAATAGTAACCACCGCCGATGCACTGGTCACCCGGCTTCAGCAAGTGCTTATGCAGGTTGACCATGCCGAGACGGAGATAGCCGTCCATGGTGATGATAAACTTGGGCTGTGTCATAATAGTCTTTATTTAGCGAAACAAAGATAGTACTTTTTGTCATAAGTTGACAAAAAATGATTATCTTTGCAGCCATGAAAAAGATAGAATTTGATAAAGCCTGGGTGGAGCTGACGGCGTTTGAGCCGGTGAGCGGGGTAGTGGAGTATAACATGATGGTGCATGTGAACGACGCTACGATGACATACCAGGAGCAGGTAGAGGCCTTGCTGGATGCCTATAGCGCCGTGCAGCAACAATTGAAGGGGGCTGTGGCGGTGTTTAAACGTTACTTCATGAGTGATGCTGCTAACCAGTTGGACATGCTGCTGGCTACCACTACCGAGGGTACCGACTGTGCCCTGTCGATGGTGCAACAGGCTCCGCTGGATGGCACGAAGATTGCCTTGTGGGCGTATCTGATGACGGATGTGCAAGCTAAGGCACTAAGCAACGGACTGTTTGAGGCGAAGCATGGAGCTTATCGTCACCTGTGGACGGGCAGTAACAACAACCATGCGGCTACATCGGAATACCAGATGCGACTGCTGCTGAACGACTATGTGATGAACCTGATGCAGGAGGGTTGCACGCTGGCCGACAATTGTTTGCGTACGTGGATTTTCGTGCAGAACATTGATAATAACTATGCGGGGGTGGTGAAGGCGCGCAATGAGGTGTTTATGACGCAGAACCTTACCTCGGAGACGCATTTCATTGCGAGTACGGGCATTGGTGGTCGCATGGCTGACCCTAAGGCACTGGTGCAGATGGATGCCTACGCGGTGGATGGCATCAGCAAGGAGCAGATACACTACCTCTATGCTCGCACGCACTTGAACCCTACCTATGAATATGGGGTGAGCTTCGAGCGTGGTACGTACATCGACTATGGCGATCGTCGTCATGTATTGGTATCGGGTACTGCCAGCATCAACAACAGGGGTGATATAATGTATAGTGGTGATGTGCGCCAACAGACGCGCCGCTTGTGGGAGAATGTAGAGGCTCTGCTGGCTGAGGCTGGGTGTACTTACGACGAGGCGCAGCAGATGATTGTGTATCTGCGTGACATTGCCGACTATAGCGTGGTGAAGGCGTTGTTTGACGAACGATTCCCTGACAAACCTAAGGTGTTTGTAAATGCGCCTGTATGTCGCTCGGGTTGGTTGGTGGAGATGGAGTGTATGGCGGTGAAGGCGCAGACGGATGAGCGCTTCGCTGCTCTCTAAGCATTTAACTGAGTATTGATATAAGAGATGATGTCTGTTCGTTGGTCGGGATGGAACCAGCGGATGGACATATCTTTTTTGAACCAAGTGAGTTGTTTCTTGGCGTAGATGCGGGTGTTGCGCTTGATCTTCTCGACGGCTTCTTCTAAGGTCCATTCACCATCGAGGTACTTGAACAATTCTTTGTAGCCCACGGTATTGAGTGAGTTGAGGTGCCGATAGGGATACACCTTCCTGGCTTCTTCCAGCATGCCTTCCTGCATCATCTGATCTACACGCAGGTTGATGCGACTGAACAGTTCGCTGCGTTCTCGGTTTAATCCTATCTTGATGATGTTGAAGGGACGTACTGCTGTCTTGCGCTGACGGAATGAGGTGAAGGTCTTGCCCGTCATGTAGCAGATCTCGAGGGCGTGGATGATGCGCTTGTGGTTCTTCAGGTCAACAATGGCGTAGTATTCAGGGTCCAGCATCTTGAGTTCGCGCTGAATGCCTTCCAAGCCCACTTCTTCATAGCGTTGCCACACCATAGCTCGGGTGTCGGCATCCACAGTGGGTATGTCGTCCATACCCTGGCATACGGCATCGATATACATCATGGAGCCTCCTGTGAGAAGCGCCACATCCTGTTGCTGGAAAAGGGTGTCAAGTAGTGCCAGTACCTCTTCGGCATATTGCGCCGCACTGTAGTAGTCGGAAAGCTGCAACGTGCCCACGAAATAATGCTGCACACGGGACAGCTGTTCGGGGGTAGGGGCGGCAGTACCTATCTTCAGGTCGGCATAAAGTTGCCTCGAATCGGCAGAGATGATGCTGGTGTGCAACTGTTCTGCCAACTCGAGGCTGATATCTGTCTTGCCTACTGCCGTAGGGCCCAAAAGTACTACTAATGTCTTCAACGCTCAATAGATGTCGCTGCCATCGTAGGAGTCGCCTCCGATAATGCCATCCAGACCTTCGTAGCCCTCGGCATCAATCTCGTCGGAGTTATACCCCTGATCGCCATAGAAATCTTCTCCTAAGTCGTCGGAACCTGCCGTCAGCTTCTTCTCCATCTCGTCGAAGTCCATGGTCTGTGCAGGTGCTTCGCCACGACTCTTGGTGCATACAGGTGCGTCGAGATCTTTGCCTGTGATGACCTCCATGAGCTTGATGAAGAAGCAGCGGTCGGTCATATAGTCGAACACATAGATCAACTTCTGGTAGGTGTCTTCATCCACCAACTTGCCAATGCGTGTGTCGGACATGATGTAGCTGTCGGTCTCAGAGTCAGTATCCATTTCTTCGAGGGTTACCTCGATGTCTTTGTTCCATTCGTCGTCGCAAACAAAGAAAGAAGCCAACTCACCTTCCTTGAAACCGACTGCCTTGATGATGGCGTTGTGGAAATCCAGGAATGTTGCATCTGGGTCGATCTGAATCTCACGCAGGAAATTATCGACCTCGTCGGATATGATTGTAAAACGATATACCATAATAATTGATTTGTTAAGGTTAACCAGTAATAATGCCACGCTTTGAGGCACGGGTGAAGTCAACGATATACTTGATTTCAGGAGTCATCTCCATCTCTGCTTCTATCTTCTGCAGAGCGTTGGTAACATTCAGTCCGCTCTGGTAGATGATGCGGTAGGCATTGTGAATCTGTTCGATGGTCTCGTTGGAGAAGCCTCGGCGACGCAGGCCCACGATATTGATGCCGCAATAGATGGTAGGCTCACGACCTGCAATGATGTAAGGAGGGATGTCTTTTGAGAAACGGCAACCGCCTTGTATCATGACATAGCCACCGATGCGGCAGAACTGATGCACCAGCACTACGGCACTGATGATGGCATTGTCGTCAATCTCCACCTCACCAGCCAGTTTAGTAGAGTTGCCGATGATGATGCCGCTACCTACCACACAGTCGTGTGCCACATGCATGTTCTCCATCAGGAGGTTGTTGTTGCCCACTATCGTCTCGCCTCTGGAAGCTGTGCCTCGACTGATGGTGACGTTCTCGCGTATGCTGTTGTTATTGCCTATGATGGCTAGGGAGTCTTCGCCTTTGAACTTCAGATCCTGGGGCAGCGTACTGATGCTGCAACCTGGGAAGAAGGTGTTGCCGTCGCCAATGCGTGCACCATAGTGGATGGATACATTGTTCATCAGCACATTGTTGTTGCCTATCTCCACCCCTTTGTCGATGAAGCAGAAAGGACCTATCTGGTTGCCATCACCCAGCTTGGCTGATGGGTCAACGTATGCCAATGGACTAATCTGATTGCTCATAACTATTCTTGTTTACTTGTTTTTTACTACTTGTGCCATCACTTCTGCTTCGCACACCTCATCTTCACCTACGAAGGCATAACCTCGCATGGTGGTGAGGCCACGATGCAGTGGCTGAATCATCTCTATCTTGAACACCAGTGTGTCGCCTGGCACCACTTTCTTGCGGAACTTTACGTTGTTGATTTTCAGTACGTAGGTAGAGTAATGCTCCAACTCATCCACCTGGTTCAGTACCAGCAAGCCACCTGTCTGTGCCATTGCTTCCACCAGCAATACACCAGGCATGACGGGCTCCAATGGGAAATGGCCTTGGAAGTAGGGCTCATTGCCTGTGATGTTCTTTACACCCACGATATAGTCAGGACCAATCTCCACAATCTTATCTACCAGCAACATGGGGTAGCGGTGGGGAATGAGCTGACGTATCTTATTGACATCCATCAGCGGTGGGGTGTTGACATCATATGTAGGTGCCTGTACGCTGTGCAGTCTGATCTGACGACGCATCTCACGGGCAAACTTGTTGTTTACGGTATGTCCAGGACGGGTAGCGATGATACGGCCCTTGATAGGTTTGCCTATCAGCGCCATATCGCCTATGAGGTCGAGCAGCTTGTGACGTGCACACTCATTGGGCCAAACCAACGGCTTGTGCATGATGTAACCCAGGTGGGTGGCATCCATGTGTGGAACACCCATCACATCAGCTAACTGATCATATTTATCTTGCGTCATCTGACGTTCGTAGATCACGATGGCATTGTCGAGGTCACCTCCCTTGATGAGACCTAACTGAAGCAAGGGTTCTATTTCGCGTACGAATACGAAAGTACGTGCCCTTGCTACCTCGCTCTTGAACAGATTCATGTCCTCGAGGGTAGCATATTGGTTAGGCAGAATGGTGGAATCGTAAGAGATGAGTACGTTGATACTGAACTCGTCGTCAGGCAATACAATGATAGACGAACCGGTCTTCTCGTTACGGAACTCTATCTTTGATTTAATTATAAAATAGTCTTTTACGGAATTTTGTTCAACGGTTCCTACACGATCTATGCCTTCAATGAAATATTCGGCACTGCCATCCAAGATGGGGAACTCCGGACCATCGACCTGTATGAGACAGTTGTCGATGCCAGAAGCATAGAGGGCTGCTAGACCGTGTTCTACGGTGCTGACCTTCACTCCGTTTTTATTGAGTACGGTGCCTCGGGTAGTTTCTGTTACGTTTTCGGCAATGGCATCGATGATGGGTTGTCCTTCCATATCGGTGCGCTGAATTTTATAGCCGTAATTGTCGGGAGCGGGGTTAAAGGTTACTGTAAGCTGCAAGCCTGTGTGCAACCCTTTGCCGCTAAGTGAGAAACTATCTTTCAGTGTTTTCTGTTTCAACATCTTATTGTGTTTTGTCTTTTTTTAGTTCGTCTAATTCTTTACGTAAAGCGTTAAGCTCTCTATACATATCGGGCAATTTTTTCAAAAGGACCTGCACCTTGAACCATCCCTTGTCTTCAATAGGTACAGTACCCATAGCAGTCTTGCCGTCTGGAATGGAGCTGATAGCCCCCGATTGCGGACCTAGTGTCACGTGGTTGCCTATCTTAAGGTGACCAGATATACCTACCTGGCCAGCCATGACACACCATTCGCCCATCTTGGTAGAACCAGCTATGCCTGTTTGTGCTGCCATAACAGTGTTGGCGCCAACTTCTACATTGTGGGCTATCTGAATCAGGTTGTCGAGTTTTACTCCCTTATGTACGATGGTAGAACCCATAGTGGCACGGTCAACACATGTGTTGGCACCAATCTCCACATCATCCTCAAGGATGACATTGCCAATCTGAGGAATCTTTTCGTATCCATTAGGAGTAGGTGCGAAGCCGAAACCGTCGCCTCCAATCACCACACCTGAATGCAGTGTCACACGGTTGCCTAACTGACAATCGTGATAGATGTTAACTCCTGAGTAGATGAGGCAGCCCTCACCTATACGTGCGTTCTTGCCTACGTAAGTGTGCGGATATATCTGTGTGTTATTGCCAATTACCACGCCTTCGTCTATCACAGCATAGGCTCCAATAAATACATCCTTACCTATTTTGGCACTCTCGGCAACAACTGCTGTATCGGCAACACCCTTGCTCTTTGGCTTACTCTGCTCGTAGAGCGTCATCAGTCTGGCCAGGGTTTCGTAGGCATTATCTACCTTGATAAGGGTAGCTTTGATGGGCTTCTCTGGCACAAAATCACGGTTGACCAACACAATGCTGGCCTCGGTGTCATAAATGTATGGTGCATATTTAGGGTTGGCGAGGAAGGTGATGCTGCCAGGTTTGCCCTCTTCTATCTTGGCAAAGGTATTGACGGTGGCGTTGGCATCTCCTACAATTTCGCCTTGTACAAATGCGGCAATTTGTTGTGCTGAAAAGTCCATAATGAATAGTCAATTATTAATTTGGCTACAAAAATACTGCCTTTTTTTGATATTTACTGCATCCAGATAACATAAAAAATGTTCAATTTTCCTAAATCAAGCTATTTCCAGTAGCTGCTTTGCCATTTGTTGCTGCAAATCTTTGGATGCTTGGCGTGCTGCTTCGGCAAAGGCAGGGGTGTTGTCGGCATAGATGATGCTGCGACTGGAGTTGACAATCAAGCCACACTGACTGTTCATGCCATACTTGCAAACCTCTTCCAGCGAACCGCCTTGGGCACCTACACCTGGCACCAGCAGGAAATGGTGTGGAACGATCTTGCGGATGTCCTCGAATGCCTTGCCCTGGGTGGCACCAACCACATACATCAGTTGGTCGGCATCTGCCCATTCCTGCGACTTGCGCAATACTTTCTCGAACAGGCGTTCGCCCTCGGTGTCGGTAGTGAGCTGGAAATCGTGTGAACCCTTGTTGCTGGTAAGCGCCAACAGGATGACCCACTTGCCTTCATAACCCAAGAAAGGCTTCACACTGTCCTCACCCATATAGGGAGCAACGGTAACGGCATCGACCCTGCCTTCTTCGAAGAAGCAGCGGGCATACATGGCAGAGGTGTTGCCTATGTCGCCTCGTTTGGCATCAGCGATGATGAGTTGGTCGGGGTAGTTGTCCTTGATATAGTTAACGGTCTTCTCGAAAGCCACCCAGCCCTTCACACTCATGCATTCATAGAAAGCCAAGTTGGGCTTGTAGGCGATGCATAGGTCAGCAGTAGCGTCGATAATAGCCTTGTTAAATGCAAAGATGGGGTCTTCTTCCTGCAACAGGTGCTGGGGAATCTTCTTGATGTCGGTATCCAGGCCAACGCACAGGAACGACTGCTTTCGTTTGATATTTTCAAATAATTGTTTTCGATTCATATCTTTATTCTTCGTTTGTTTCTTCGTCTTCAAAATTCAATGGCGCATTCTTGAATGCTGCATCACGCAGGAAGAGCAGGCCTTCCAGGTGCAGGTCTTTCTTATCTGGAGCTTTTTCGGTATCGTCATCACCGTTGTCCTTTTCGGCATTCGACTCCACCTCAAAGTACCAAATCAGCAGGGCTCCTTCATTGTTGTCAATAGTAAAAGGCTGTTGTTTGCTGTCGTCAGCAGCAATCTCTTGCAGTTGTCTGAACGGGATGCCAAAGCGAGTGGTGTAGAGCAAGGTATCTTGCGAATAGATAAGGTCCATATACAGCGTACTGTCCGAAGTAAGTACCTGTTCGCGTTGCCATTCGTCTATCTGCATTACCTTCTGGAAGTTGCCTTGCGGCAGTGACGCCATTTCCTCTCGCATATTGGCGAAAGGTGTTTCTATGGTAGAAGGGTCGATGGGTTCTGTATCGGTGTCGAATGGTTCACTGGGTCCTTCGTAGTAGGGGTTGGTATATAAATCCACCGTTCCATCAAGCCACCGGTTCACCAGTGAGTCGCCTTGGAGTTCGAATTTCAGGTAGCTCAACTTTCCTTTCAATACATCGGCATCATGCTTGTCCATTGTATGGATAAGACTATCGAAACGGGCATAGTCCAAAGGCAGTTGCACACCAATACGCTGGAAGATACCATCCACTTGTCTGGTCAACAAACGACGGGTGGTAGCTGTCATGTTCCAAGGACCTACTGACGCAAAAAAGAATACCAGTACGAATGATATCAGTATCCACACAATGCGTTTGCCTTGTTTGAGCAATAGATAGATGCTCACTACATAACACCATATATTGAACAACAGCACATAGGCACGTGCTACGGTAAAGCCGTAGTCGGAGATGCGGCGACAGATGCCCACCGTCATAAGTACCAACAACGGCAAGGCCAGGATAGCCAGCCAACGTACCAGCTTTTTGTCGAAGGACTTATCATCCTGCAAGAGTAGGGGATAGACAAGGGTGGTGATAAACAGCATACCCATCATCATGGTGGTCACCAACCATACTACACCTCCGCTGGGAAGCTCCCAAGTAAAAAGTATTCTGAACAAGTAGAAGTAGAGGGTAATAAGATAGGCTGCTTGCAAGGGGACAAACAACGCGTGCACCACCATACGTCCAAAATCGTTCATTCGATTTACATTGGTATCGTGCTTGGCTGCATCTTTGGGTATCTGCATCATCAGCAATATGACATTGATGGTGAACATACAGATAACAGCCATAGAGAGATAGAGCTCGTCGGGAATGTCTATGTCGAACAATTCCTGAATGCCCCAAAGCAATAGCTCAATGCCACCCAACAAGATGCCACTCACGATTGTGGTTTGCAAAGCACTGATAATGATGTTCCAACTGAAGTTCCACGACTCTATATCGGTTTTCTTTCCCAAAAAGGATAGGAAAAAGATAGATGACTTAAATAGAAACAGTGTAGCTATCAACCCAATAACTAGCTCCATGCCAAAATTGTCTTGTCCTTGTTGCGCAATGATGACGCAGTAGAGCAACCAGCATATTTGAGCTATAAGATGAATGATACGAGCTTGCTTCCGGTTTGTTTGTTCTTCACTCCACAAATGCAGGGAAACTCCCAACAGCAAAGCCGTAGGAGGGTAGTACACGATGATGAAAAACAGCGCATCGCTATTGGGAATTAAGTCATTGTTCCAAAGTAGTGTCAAAGCGATGACGGTATAGATGATGGTGAACAGCAGTGCGACAGGAAATCTTTTTCCTAACGCTTCAATTCGTTCAGATAATCCCTTGAATGATAAACTCTCTATCCACTTCATAATCTTCAATTCTTACTAATATAGTTTCTTCAATAGCTACAGCTCACTCTCTTTCATGCGTTCTGCATTTTCTGCCACGATAAGGTGGTCGATACAGTCTTGTATGTCGCCGTCCATAAATGCCGGTAAGTTGTAGATGGTATAGTTGATGCGATGGTCGGTGATGCGTCCCTGCGGATAGTTGTAGGTACGAATCTTAGCAGACCTGTCGCCAGTGGATACCATCGTCTTGCGTTTGGCAGCGATATCGTCAACATACTTCTGGTGTTCCTTGTCGTAGATGAAGGAACGCAGACGAGCCAAGGCACGTTCCTTGTTCTTGGGTTGGTCGCGTGTTTCGGTACACTCTATCAAGATTTCCTCCACGATACCAGTGTTGGGGTTCTTCCAGTTATAGCGCAAGCGCACACCTGATTCCACCTTGTTGACATTCTGGCCTCCAGCACCACTGCTTCGGAAAGTATCCCAACGGATTTCTCCCTCGTTGATGCTTACCTCAAAAGGTTCGGCCTCAGGTAGTACTGCCACTGATGCAGCTGAGGTATGCACACGTCCTTGTGTTTCTGTCACAGGCACACGCTGTACACGATGCACTCCTGATTCATATTTCAAGGTACCATAAACGCCTTCGCCTGTGATGGGACAGATGATTTCCTTGAATCCGCCCACTGCACCTTCGCTGGCACTGGATATTTCCATTTTCCAGCCTTTGCTCTCGCAATATTTTGAGTACATGCGGAAGAGGTCGCCAGCAAACAATGCTGCTTCATCACCTCCTGTACCACCTCGGATTTCCAGTATGGCATTACGGCTGTCCATCGGGTCGGCAGGTATCAGCATCAGTTTGATTTCCTCCTCTAACTTGGGTTGGCGCTCCTGACAGATAGCCAGTTCTTCACGAGCCATCTCCTTCATCTCAGCATCATCTTCGTTGGTGATGATGTCTTTCGCCTCGTCGATGCGCCCCAACAGTTCTTGGTATTCCTTACGGGCCGTCATCAGTCGCTCCAACTCCTTGTATTCCTTGGTAAGCTTTACGTAACGTTCCTGGTCGGCTATTACGCTGGGGTCGGTAATCAAGGTAGATACTTCATCGAAACGAGGAGCCAGTCCGTCCAGTTTTTCTAATATGTTGTTCTTTTCTGCCATTAGTATCTGAATTCACCAAATTCGCTACGGATGATCAACTCCTTGTGGTCGCTCTCTTCGATGCGTCCCACTACTTGGGCATCGATATTGAAGCTCTTGGAGATAGCTATCACCTCATCTGCATATGTTGCAGGCAGATACACCTCGTAACGATGTCCCATGTTGAACACCTTATACATTTCCTGCCAATCAGTGCCACTCTGTTCATGGATGGTCTTGAACAAAGGAGGAACAGGGAACATGTTATCCTTTATCACTCGGCAATTGTCGCCTACGAAATGTAATACCTTGGTTTGTGCACCACCTGAGCAATGCACCATACCATGAATCTTAGGACGTAGTGCATCGAGCAACTTTTTCACTACAGGGGCATAGGTGCGGGTAGGTGAGAGCACCAGTTTGCCAGCATCCAGCGGACTGTCTTCCACCTTGTCTGTCAACTTCAAACCTCCGCAATACACTAATTCTTC
>CAMJNN010000007.1 GCA_946407325.1 uncultured Prevotellaceae bacterium
GAAACCAATGCTGATGCATTTGGCGGTCCTGATAAGGCACATGAGTCTTTTACCGATGTACAGAAAGCCATCAACTACTCTATGACTTCCTTCTTTACTACAGGAGGTATTCGTGGAGGCAAGCAAAAGATGGACAAGTTCTACCCTCGCAGTTTCAACATGGGCATACGGCGAGAGGTGGCGCAAGTATTGGGAGGCTTCTCCAAAATGCGCTTTGGCGAAGACATCGACTTCAGTATTCGCATTGTAAAAGGAGGTTACAAGAGCTGTCTGTTTAGTAAGGCATGGGTATATCACAAGCGTCGTACCGACCTGAAGAAGTTCTTCAAGCAAGTCAACAACTCTGGCATCGCCCGCATCAACCTATATAAGAAGTATCCAGAGTCATTGAAGTTGGTACATCTATTGCCTGCTATTTTCACTATAGGTGTTGGCTTCTTGGTGTGCTTATTTATAACTGGTCTTCTAGTGGTAACAGCCATCCAGACGGACATCATCAACCCTGATCCGCCCTTTGGTTTAATGATTTGTGCAGCTGCCCTGCTTCCATTACTTTTGTTTTCCATTATCATCTTTATCGATGCATCCATCAGAAACAAAAGTATGAAGATAGGTTGGTTGGCAGTAGGTGCTTCTTTTATCCAACTCATAGGTTATGGAAGTGGCTTTATCAGAGCTTGGTGGAAACGATGCCTCAAGAAGGAAGGTGAGTTTGAAGCTTTCAAAGATAATTTCTATAAATAAATGTTTAACTATTCATTCATAACTAAATGGAAAAGTTATCTATCAATCATTGGGCAGAAGAAGATCGCCCTCGTGAGAAAATGATGCGGAAAGGTGCAGACGCACTGAGTATAGCAGAGTTGCTGGCTATCCTGATAGGAAGTGGCACAACAGAAGACAGTGCCGTATCGCTAATGCAAAAGGTATTGTCACGTTGCGACAATAACATCAACACTCTAGGCAAGTGGAGCCTGAACGATTTCACCTCTTTCAAAGGATTAGGACCAGCTAAAGGAATTACCATAATGGCGGCATTGGAATTGGGTAAACGCAGAGCTATGCAGGAACCGATTGAAAGAGCTGTCATCAAAGAATCGACTGATATCTACAACATCTTCCACCCTTTATTGTGCGACAGTCCTCAAGAGGAATTCTGGTTATTACTGTTGAACCAAGCCGCTAAAGTAATTGACAAAGTACGAATCAGTCAAGGAGGTATCGACCAGACTACTGTGGATGTCAGATCCGTCATGCGAGAGGCAATCCTCGTTCGTGCAACTCAGATAGCGATAGTGCACAACCATCCATCAGGGAATCTGAAACCCAGTAACGAAGACATCAATATCACCAATAAAATCAAGAAGGCGAGTGATTTGCTTAACATAAGACTAATTGATCACGTTATCGTTACTGACGGTAATTTCTACAGTTTTCACGACCACGGACTAATATAATCAGTTTGACTTGCACCATTCATTGAAATATTCTATTTTTGCAGTTGATTAGAAAAAGGATATGGATACATTTGCATTAGAAGAGAAAATTGTGGAGATGCTCAAGACCGTTTACGACCCTGAGATTCCCGTCAACGTGTATGACTTAGGCCTCATATACAAGATTGACGTGAATGAAGAAGGTGAAGTAAACATTGATATGACGCTAACTGCCCCTTCATGTCCTGCTGGTGATTTCATAGCGGAAGACATCCGCATGAAGGTCAACTCCATTAAGGAGGTAAAATCCACCAATATCAACCTCGTGTTCGAACCTGAATGGGACAAGGACATGATGTCGGAAGAAGCAAAACTGGAATTAGGTTTTATGTAGCAATATGCTTATGAAAAAAGTGTTTTTCCTTTCTGATGCCCATTTAGGCTCGTTGGCAATTGAACATGGCCGCACACAAGAGCGCAGACTGGTAAATTTCCTTGAAAAAATCAAGCACCAAGCTGCTGCCATCTATCTTATGGGCGACATGTTCGACTACTGGTATGAGTTTAAGACGGTGGTACCTAAAGGTTACACACGTTTCTTAGGCAAGTTGTCGGAACTGACCGACATGGGTATTGAAGTACATTTTTTCACAGGCAATCACGACATTTGGTGTTACGACTATCTACCCAAAGAGTGTGGTGTCATCTTGCACAAAGAGCCTTTAACGACAGAAATCTACGGCAAAGAGTTTTACTTGGCGCATGGAGACGGCCTTGGTGAAACGAATGTTACTTTTCAACTGTTGCGCTCAATATTTCATAGTCGCTTCTTGCAAAGGATGTTCTCTATGATTCATCCTCGATGGAGTGTGGCTTTCGGTTTGCAATGGGCCAAACATAGTCGCATGAAGCGCAAAGATGGCAAGGAACCTGACTATATGGGTGAAGATAAAGAGCACTTGGTGTTATGGACGAAGGAATACCTAAAAAGTCATCCAGACATCAACTTCTTCATTTATGGGCATCGGCACATAGAACTCGACCTCTCACTGAGCGACCACACACGTATGCTCATCTTAGGCGACTGGATTAATAGCTTTACCTACGCCGTCTTTGATGGAGAAAATATGTATCTTGAGAATTTTATAGAGGGAGAGACAATCCTTTAACTGCAATATAACAATACTATGAAAAAGTCATTCATTATCCTATTGATGTCCACATTGGCATCCATCAACATTACTGTTTTCGCGCAGCACAAAACTCCACAATGGTTGGAAGAGGCAGTGTTTTATCAGATATATCCTTCTTCCTTCATGGACAGTGACGGCAATGGAATAGGTGATTTGCCTGGCATTACCAGTAAACTGGAATACATCAAGAGTCTTGGAGTGAACAGCATTTGGCTGAACGCCTGTTGTGTATCAGGATGGAAGGATGGTGGTTATGACGTCATAGACTATTATAAAATCGATCCTCGTTTTGGTACTAATACAGACTTAGTGAACCTTGTCAACAAAGCACATGAGTTGGGCATTCGTATCTGCATGGATCTGGTGGCTGGCCATTCGAGCGATCAAAGCGAATGGTTCCTGCAGTCGAAAAGCGGCAAGGATATGCGATATAGCGATTACTACATTTGGACGGATGAGATCAGTGACAAAGAAAAGCAACTGATTATTCAACGTCATCAGGAAGTTAATCCAGCAGCCAGCTTTACGGGTAGGTTTGTAGAAGCCAATGCACCTCGTGCAAAGTACTATGAGAAGAACTATTACGAAAGTCAGCCGGCTTTAAACTATGGTTACGCCAACCCTGACCCCAATCATCCTTGGGAGCAACCTGTTACAGCTCCTGGCCCTCGTACTTTACGTCAGGAGATGAAGAACATCATGGCTTTCTGGTTCGATAAGGGTATCGATGGCTTCAGGGTAGATATGGCACAAAGCTTAGTAAAGAATGATTCAGATGGAAAGGCAACAGCCGCTTTATGGCATGAGATGCGTGAATGGGTGGACACTAACTACCCTGAGCATATCCTGTTAGCAGAATGGTCAGCACCCCTTACCTCTATTCCTGCAGGATTCGATATAGACTTTTTCTTGCCTTGGAGAGATAGTAATGGTTATAAGGAATTGATATTACCAGAGCCATATGGCGTACACAAGAAGAATTACTTCCATCCCGATGGCAATGGAACTATCAGCGACTTCGTACCTTATTATACAAAATGCTTGCAGGAATTAGGTGACAAGGGATATGTGGCGTTGCAAACGTCCAACCACGATTTCCCTCGTCCTAATTACGGAGACCGTAACACCATCGAGCAGTTGAAGGTATCAACAATGTTCTTCCTGACCCTTCGTAGTATGCCATTTATCTACTATGGCGATGAGATTGGTATGAAGTACAACGTGAATGCGCCAGAGAAGGAAGGTTCTCGTGAAGATCGCCCAGGCTTCTTTAACGAACGTTCTGGCGCTCGTACCCCTATGCAATGGACAAACGGCAAGAATGCGGGGTTTTCTACTTGTGAGCCTGACAACCTATATCTCCCTATTGACACAGAAAACAACAGTCTGACGGTAGAGACGCAAGAGAAAGATCCGAACTCGTTGCTCAACTACGTACGCCAACTGATTCAACTTCGTAAGAGTCATAAGGCAATGGGCAATACAGGCAATTGGACCTACATAGGAAATGTAGCACAGCCCTACCCTATGGTTTATAAGAGGAGTGGTGAAGGTGAAACATTTATCGTAATACTGAATCCGAGCGCTAAGAAGGTGAAAGCAAATATCCCCACACAAGGAGGGCAAAAAGCAACCTTCGTAATGGGAAGCGGCAAGACAACATACAAACCAGGAAAGGCTTTGGATAAGATAGAGTTAGACGGGGTATCATGCGCCATCTACAAAATCGAATAAAAGGGTTTATCTGAACATTCTGCCAATCTCATCATCAGAGATAGTAGTGACAATAAGATGGCCGTCAGGGGTATAGTTAGGCATTGCCGACGAGAAGAGCTGATCCACCAAACTGGTCATTTCCTCTGTATTAAGGACTTGCCCATAGACAATAGCAGCTGCATTCGCCAACGTAAGTGCCACAATCTGATGCATCTCCTCTTTTACATCATTGCCTTTCTCCATCGCCGTGTTTACCATGCTACGCACCAACTCTACAGGACTTAAGCCTTCGATACCACCTGGCACTCCATTGATGGCATAACTACCACCTCCTAAGGAAGTCAGTTCAAAACCCACCGCCAACAGATCTGGCATTATGGTTTCCAGCATCACCGACTCTGAAGGAGCCAATTGTATCATCTCTGGGAAAAGCAGACCTTGCGACGGACTTTGTCCCTGATTCAATTGACGGATATACAAATCAAACAACACTCGCACATGTGCCCTATGCTGATCTATCATCATCAAGCCCGACTTGACCGATGTGAGAATAAAACGTCCTTTGTATTGCATCAAAGAAGAAGAACGTTCGGAGACATCCAACAAAGAATCGTTCATGACAAAAGAACCTTCATTTGCCTTTTCACCAAGGGAGTTCTCACCTCCAGGCAACACCTCTTGCTTAGCAGATGTATGTAGCCCTTGATAGAGTTGTTCCCACTGCTTGTCCACCGATTGCCTCTGATAGGTTTCTTTTGCAGAAGTATCGAAAGGATTGAAATGAGGGTTAATATTCACTTTCGGGGGGGCAGCATGTCGCTTGTCAGCATTAAATACAGGCAAGTCGAAAGGTACATCGGGTGCTTCAAAGTCAATCGTTGGTATAGCATTGAACTTCCCCAAAGCCTCTTTCACGGCAGCTGCCAATATTTGCCAAATGGATTGCTCGTTTTCAAACTTAATTTCTGCTTTGGTAGGATGTATATTGACGTCAATATTGGCAGGCTCCACATCAAAGAACAAGAAATAAGACACCTGTTCGCCTACAGGTATCAGTTGTTCGTAAGCTTCCATCACAGCTTTATGAAAATATGGATGTCGCATATATCGCCCATTCACAAAGAAATACTGGTTATTCCCCTTCTTGTGGGCGAACTCTGGTTTAGATACATAGCCAGAGATGTTGATCAATGAAGTATCCACCTTCACTGGCAACAGTTGCTGATCCATACGCTTGCCAAACACAGCTATTATTCGTTGATGGATGGTCGTCTCTGGGAGGTTGAACACCTCAGTACCATTGCTATGCAAGGTAAAAGATACCTCGGGATGTACCAAGACGATACGTTCAAACTCAGTCAGTATATTGCTTAACTCTGTAGCATTTGATTTAAGGAATTTCCTTCGGGCAGGCACATTGAAGAAGAGATTCTTTACCGTGAAGCTACTACCTTTCGGACATGATGCAGTTTCTTGTGATACCACCCTTGACCCAGAAATCACTAAACGAGTTCCCAGCTCTTCATCCTCCATGCGAGTCTTGAGCTCCACTTCTGCCACAGCGGCGATGGATGCCAGTGCCTCACCTCTGAAACCCATGGTGTGCAAGTTGAACAAATCGGCAGCTTCTTGTATCTTGGAAGTAGCATGACGCTCGAATGCCAGTCGGGCATCTGTCTCCGACATTCCCTTACCATCATCTATTACCTGCACGCTGGTTTTGCCAGCATCCACCACCAGCACATGAATCTCATGTGCATCGGCGTCGATGGCATTCTCCACCAATTCCTTAATCAAGGAAGCAGGACGTTGGATAACCTCGCCTGCTGCTATCTGGTTGGCGACTGAATCAGGTAAAAGTCGGATAATATCACTCATTATATCACTCCATTCATAATGGCATACCATACCCAAAGAAGTACAATAATCAGGAAGATAATCATGGCATTGTTAGATTTGCTTCCTTTTTCTTTATAACGTTTCAGGTGGGTCGTACTTTCAGCAAATTTACCTCTGATGTCCTCAGGGTCAAACTCCTTAGGAGGCAGCATGCCTAACTCTCGTTTAGCATTCTCCTCTATCTTGGCAAGCTTCTCCTTTCGCTCGTCCACATAAATCCAATTATGATGGAAACCTCTTGGTTTCCTGACTGAGAACATTCCCATAATTTTTTATCTTTTAATTATAATCTACCTCCTACCGTGTCTTACCTTGACATCACGAGGTGAACCTGTTGATTCCCTTTCCACCTTCTTCAACACTTGATCAGCCGGCTTACCCCTCCAATCAAAGATATCGTTCTTGTCTTTCGGACGCATATAGTCGAACCAAACGAAAGCCGACAAGCGGTCTTTGCCCTTAGGAACCTGATCCAAAGGATAGGCAGTGCCAGTGGTTTTCCCAATAAACATACCCTTGTCCATCTTTCTATCCTTCATAAACATCTTCAGATAACTACCTTCTGCATATACCATCACGATAATAGTAGAATCTTTCTCATCAATCGGATAGTAAATAGTTAGCACATTGCCATTCACTTCTGTTTCTTTTATTTCACCTGCCTCGAAATGCGCTATCATTTCTTTGCCAGTTATCTGGTTATAATGTACGGAATCATATCGCTCTATCGCCAATGCTTGGTTGATAATATGTGCTCGCTCTATCGTACTGTCGTTTGAGAACACTTTCACCAGTTCACCCAATAATTGTTCCTCACCATGCCACAACACAGGGTCGCGATACATAGTCATACAAGAATCCTTGCTGTTCAATACCAACGAATCGCACACTGCCTGAATATCACTTCTGTATGCCCTCACCTTATAATAGGCCCTCATCTCACGATAGGCAGAATCAGTTTTGGGATAGAAAGTAACCAGACGTAAAGTATCTCCGTGCATAAACAGACTATCGCCTTGTGAATAATCTACCGCAACTGCTCGCTTAGTAGCGTAAGCATTTTCTTTTAGCTCGTCATAATAGCAATAGTCACCCGTAAGCATATTCTTATTGACTGTATCGTTAAGAGCCACATTGCCAAAAGCCTCACCAAATCCCTGCTGACGGTCATAAAGCAGCGTATCACCTGTCAGCAAACGGCCTTCGTTCACCACTACAGACCGGTTGAAAAGTTCTCCTTGCTCAGTCACTGTGTTATATATTCCCGAACTAGTATATATATGCGATTGCTCATTTACTATTTCGGCATCGCTGTTGATGGTAGCTATCTTAGTGACGGTATTATAAGTCAGGTCTTCCGAGGTGAGGGTAAACTGTGGGTTGACCAGTTCCACGTTGTACTCAAACACAGCCTGCTTGGTGGCCGGACTGTATTCTCCCAATACCGAAGTTAACACATTCACAGTATCTCGCAACGTACCACCATCGAAGTAATAACCTAAGTCCTGTACACGGTCATAGTCCAAGCTATCCGTTTCCAACTGTGTCTCACGATTTATCAGTTTTACATTCTCACGCAGTTTAGCCAATTGGGCTATACCATCGTAATACATATAGTCACCGAAGATAAACAGAGTATCACCTTGTTCCATGCGGACATTGCCGAAAGCCTCAACAGAATTGATTTTCTCGAAAATCAGTGCACTGTCACAATACATATACATACTGTCGTGCTTCAGCTTCACCGAACCTCGCAACACCTGGACATCTGGACGCTTGTTCTGATCGGCCACTGCCTCGTCAGCATAGAGCAAGTCTATTCGAACCTTCTTGGGATCTTGGTCAACAGCATCAGTAGAAAAATGAGAATGGAGTATTGAAAACTTATCACCACGAATAGCCGAATAGCTATGAGGGACTGCCAGTACAGAGCATACAAGCAATCCTATCAGACATAAGCTACTCCATATGACCTGCGTCCTTCTTTTCCGCATGGCTATCCTTAATAATCAATTCTGTATTCTATTTAATCCACCCCTTGTACTTAAAGTCACAACTAGGCTTCCAATTATCACTTATACGGACATAAGTGGACTTCAGTTTATTCTGAATCCATTTTTCAATCAACTCATCTTGTTTCTTCTGAACCACCATCTCCTTAAGGCGCTGGTAATCGTCCGATACGGTGGCCTTATGACCTTTAACACGACTCTTGAGCTTCACTATCACGGTCTGTTCTTGTCCTGTACGAGGAGTCATATTGATGGCCTTTGAGATTTCTCCTACCTCCATGGTATCAACCACCTTGGCTATCTCAGAAGGCAGATCCTGCATTTCAAAACGTGAGGTCTGTGTATTCTCATTGGGCAGCAAACCGCCATTATTGCGGGTGTTCTTATCGTCTGAGAAAGCATAGGCCGCTTCCTCAAAAGTAAACTTACCATTTCGCACCTCATCAGCAATAGAATCCAAGAAAGCACGTGATTCTGTCAGTGCTTCTTCTGGCACATGGGGCTTTAGCAGAATATGTCGTACACGGATGCGGTCGCCACGCTTTTCAATCAACTGTATGATATGATAGCCAAATTCACTTTCTACCACCTTCGATATTTTATCGGGTGTCTGCAGATTAAACGCTACATTGGCAAAGGCTGGATCCAACTCGCCACGCCCCATGAAACGTCCCAGGTCGCCGCCACTCATAGCTGATCCAGGATCCTCAGAATACAAGCGTGCCAACATGGTAAAGCTGTCGCCATTATTCACACGGTCGGTATATTCGCGCAGACGGCGTTTCACATCCTCTATCTCCTCTTGTGGGATCTTGGGTTTGCGAACCACAATCTCAACCTCAACAGTAGTAGGAACATAAGGTATGCTATCCTGAGACAACGAACTATAATAACGACGAACTTCAGAAGGAGTAGTCTTTATGTCTCCCACAATCTTCTGTTGCATTTTTTGCACAGTCAAACCTTCACGTGCACTGACACGCAATTGTTCACGAATCTGAGAAAGGGTCTTATTGAAGTATTCTTCCATCTTCTCACGAGAACCAATGTTCTGAATGTACAAGTTGGTCATGTACTCAACACGTTGCAGCACCTCTGCATCACTTACCTCCACACTATCAAGCTCTGCCTGATGCAGGAACAGCTTCTGTACGGCCATCTCCTCTGGCAACACACAATAGGGGTCTTTGTCAAACTTACGCCCTTCATACAAAGCACTCAGTCTGGCTTCTTCCACTTCTGACTTCCAGATAGCCTCATCGCCCACTACCCATGCCACTTCATCAATCACATTGTCTTGTGCCATAGCTGTATTACACCAGCCAAAGAGCAAGGCAGCCATTATTGTTCTTACAAGTATCTTCATGTCTTATAAATTGTTCTATTTTATATTTCAAGCTACGAAGATAAGGTTTTATTTGCTTATCTCCTTCATGATTAACGGTTTTTAATGAGATTTCAACATCATTTTTGCTTTCGAAGTACTGATAGCCACTCATCTGAGAGATATCGTTCATAATCTTGTGTCAGCTGGTCCTTCACCTCATGATAGTCTTCAGGACCGTTTATTTTCTTACCCACCGTTAGGGCAACCGGATAGCCAGTCAAGGGAACAGCCTTTCCACTCTTGAATTCCAGTTCGTCAACAAAGGCATTCATACCTACAACATAAACGCCCTGTTCCACCAGTACCTTATCACGTGTCTTATCGTCCAATAACTTCTCGGCATCTGTCCACTCTACGTTGCGTAATTTCTTCACAACCTTGCTCACTTTCTTAGCCGTTTTCTTGTCGGCCGCATGGATCACAGCTCCTCTGAATCGGGGTGCTGACCAGCGGTAATTCTTCTGGTGGGTAGAGAAATAGGCCTGCAAACCAACCTCATCGGTCTGACTGGGCACACGCACATGCTGGTTGTATGCTTCCTCTGCCAATAATCTGTCGGCAAGGGTTTGCACTGACTGTGCATAATCTGGGCGTTCCTTCAGGTGATTAGCTTCGCAATCAAGCACACATTTGGTAACAAAGGCCTCATATTGCAATCGCACGTTCAAAGGGTAAGTTTGTGCGAAGCGCGCAAACTGCTCACCTGTATAGGCTTTATCCTCCAAAGTGAAAAGTGTCCCACTTACCTTCCCTTCACGATAAAGACGATTCACCATTTGCTGGTTTTCCGAGAAAGAATATGTCTTCTTGAGTTGATCTACTTGCTGGGCCGATTGTTTATTGGGGAAAATATTCTCCTTTAAAAGATGCACAAAGGCTGTATTATAAGCGACATCGTCTACCTGTCGTTCATCCATTACCTGAATGATATGAATACCAAGGGGAGAGAGGAAGGGTTGGGAGATCTGACCTTGTTGCAGGGCAAAGGCCGCCTGTTCCATCTCGTCGGTCATGTCCAGACGATGCATCCACTCAACAACTTGAGTATCGGAATATCGGTTCATTAGCGCCTCGAAATCAGCACCACTTGCGAGTGCATTACTGATAGAGTCCATGCGTTGCTGCCACAGATTGAGTTCTGTATTCATCACATGCTGTGTCATGGCATGAAATATCTGCCTAACCAGTAATTGCTTGTCGCCCTTGGTAGCAACAGTTTTATTGAAAGCATCGTTGGCTAGTTGGATTACATTTTGCTCTTCAAACATGTACTTCCCCGCCAGCTCCTGCTTATAGGCCTCTAAAGTGCGTTGATAAGCTTCATTGTTGTCAAGGCCTTCTGCCCGTGCAGCTCGCGCCATGAGTTCAATGTCTGTCTGGGCGCAAATCGTCGTGTTCAGAAAAAAGGAGAAAAGGCTTAGCAGGATTGCCTGCAAAGCCCTTTGCTCCCAATATATTGTCTTCTTTATCCGCATGGATAATGATATTTACTCTGGTCTGCTATAGTTCGGCGCCTCACTGGTAATGGAAACATCATGTGGGTGACTCTCCAATACACCGGCATTGGTGATGCGGGTAAACTTGGCATTATGCAACTGCTCGATGTTCTGTGCTCCACAGTAGCCCATACCAGAACGCAAACCACCAACCAATTGGTAAATCACCTCGTATAATGTACCCTTATAAGGCACTCGGCCAGAGATACCTTCTGGAACCAGTTTCTTCACATCCTTCGTGCCAGCCTGGAAATAACGGTCCTTTGAACCATTCTCCATCGCTTCGAGTGAGCCCATACCTCTATAGGTCTTGAACTTTCTACCATTAAAGATGATGGTTTCACCAGGAGACTCTTCTGTTCCTGCTACCAACGAACCAATCATCACGCTATAACCACCAGCAGCCAGTGCTTTCACCACATCACCTGAATAGCGCAAACCACCATCTGCAATCAATGGTACACCTGTACCCTTCAAAGCTTTAGCTACGTCATATACGGCAGAAAGCTGAGGCACACCTACGCCAGCAACCACGCGAGTGGTACAGATAGAACCCGGGCCAATGCCCACCTTTATACAGTCGGCACCAGCATCCACCAACATCTTTGCTGCCTCGCCAGTAGCCACATTACCCACCACAATATCAATGTTCGGGAAAGCATGCTTGGCTTCTTTCAGTTTTTCTATCACAAACTTAGAATGTCCGTGAGCCGTATCTATCACGATAGCATCAGCATTGGCATTGATCAATGCCTGCATACGCTCCAGCGTATCATCCGTCACGCCCACGCCAGCGGCTACACGCAAACGACCTTTGTCATCCTTGCATGCCATTGGTTTGTCTTTTGCTTTGGTAATGTCCTTATAAGTAATCAAGCCCACCAACTTCCCTTGTGCATCTACCACAGGCAGTTTCTCGATCTTGTGCTCCTGCAAGATCTGAGCGGCATCTTCGAGGGTAGTACCCTGATGGGTAGTCACGATGTTCTCGCTGGTCATCACCTCATCAATGCGTTTGTTCACATCACGCTCGAACCTCAAGTCACGGTTGGTAACAATGCCCACCAGCTTACGGTCGTCGTCCACCACAGGGATACCACCTATTTTATATTCCGACATCAGGTCGAGTGCATCGTGTACCAATGAGCCACGCTTTATCACTACTGGGTCATAAATCATGCCATTTTCGGCACGTTTCACGATAGCCACCTGACGAGCCTGCTCATCTATCGGCATATTCTTGTGAATAACGCCAATACCTCCTTCACGGGCAATAGCGATAGCCATCTTAGCCTCAGTAACGGTGTCCATAGCAGCCGTTACAAAAGGAATTTTCAGATCAATGTGTCTGGAGAATTTAGTTGATAGGTCAACTGTCTTGGGGAGAACCTCAGAATAGGCAGGAATCAACAATACGTCGTCGTATGTCAATCCGTCCATCACTACTTTGTCTGCAATAAATGACATAATATTATGCTTTTAGATTTTATTGCGTGCAAATATACGCATTTTTCGCGAAACTGCGAAAGATTGCCCTACTTTTTTTCTAATGTCAGAAGTCCTGTTGCTTTATCCAAGTAGTGACACTGATACCTGTAAAGCGTTTAAAATTGATAGCGAAAGTGCTATAACTGCTGAATCCGCTTTGTTCTGATAGCTCCAGCACAGACGGCCGCTTCTCTGAAGCCTGTTGCTGGTCGGCATTGCCCTTTACATTCATCATTTCTCGGTAGAGGCGCATAAAATGCTCTATGCGAAGATTGTTGATGTAAGTGTTATAGGCTATGCCTTGCTGGGCAAAGTAGGTACTGAGATAGGTACGATTGGTGCCTAATGTTAGTGCTAATTCCACCAATGTAATATCTTGCTTTAGATATAGTTGAGTGGCTTCGCATCGTTGTTCAAGCAATGCCCCAATATTATCGCGAATGTTGAGTTTCTTTTCTGTCTCTTCATCTTCCTGCAACTGTTGGGTAGTTTCGTCGTCCAACTGTTGCAGGGTCTCCACACGCCAAAGAATGAAACCAATAATAATGAGTGTATTGATCTGGGCAAAATACTCAGTAGCAAGAGCTCCTTCGTTGTTTGTGTATCCTAAATAAACAAACAGGATTACTGCAAGCAGCACCAGACTCTGCCACACCTCTTTATGCTGCAAATCGGCGTAGTTGTCGTGCAACCATCGGCCATACTGTCTGAGTGCATATAAATAATATATAATAAAGGTAGTGGCAATAACAATAGTGTAATCATTATTATTGAACCACCCAAAACTTCCATCGTGATTAACTATTCGGATGACAGCCACCACAACAAAAGGTATCATGGCCACAGCAACAGGCCACAATGGACGTTTGCGGTCTTGCAACATGCGAATCAGCACTATCATCATCAAAGGGAATAGTGTTAGACGGTCGAGTGTTACTGCAATGACATCTCGCATGAAACGATCGTCAGTAAGCCAATAGATGCCTAGTACTACCCACCAAACATGACTGGCAGCCACAGACGCCATAAAAGCAGCGGCCCAGCGTCTCAAAGAAACGGGGGGTGTAACTTTTGATGACATCACATTGCCACGGGAGAATAATAAATAAAGGCAGGCTACTACAGCAAGCAAAGCTGCACCTCCATAAAGCATGAGGAATAGGATGTCATTTAACCCTTCGTGTTCGTACATGTGAATTCATTTTTGTTGACAAAGGTACTTACATTTCCGTTGAAATCGGTCTATTTTGACTCTCAGAATTTACAAAAAGTTGCAATAATTACAGAAATAATACTATTTTATTCTATAGGGGGGGGGTAATAGGTATTTATTATTATATTTGTCATTGAAAAGAATGAAGGGAGCTACCTTTAGCACAGCGTTTCAATGGGTATGCCCCTCATCATAATACTTAATTAACGGGAATAAAAGATACATTATTAATGGAAGAAGGAAAGATATATGTTCCAAAAGAGGGTGAGAATATACTAACTTTCGTACGCCGTATTATTGCCGAACAACCCAACCCCGAACCGCTTCACATCGTGGGACAGTTAGTTGAGATAGTCATAAGCGAACTGAAAGGGCGAAAGTGCCAGGCGAGTATTGAAGTATCAGCAAAAAGTTTGGCTGTAACACTCCGCCACGAAGGTAAACCCATCGAGGAACGCATGGTTATGCTCATGAGCGATCATACCGACCATATCTTCTACATGCCTGACAATTCCGATTACAACTGGAAGCTTATTATCCAACGTGACATCCCTCGACTCTATGTCAAGTCGAAGTGACGGAAAGAGAAAGAGCTTATATCTTGCTTCATTAGACAACACTCCCTTTGGCATCAATAATGTCAAGGGAGTTGTTTTTTATACCAACAAACGAAGCATTTGCATACGTCACGCAAAGCATTGCCTTCTGTCTTGCAGCCTTTCTTCTACTATAAGACACCTGATTTTCTGCTAATTGCAGTTTTTGACGATAATGCCTCCCATCACCCGTCGGAGACTTTGCTATGGGTCGTCGGAAGGCTTGTTATGAGTCATCGCAGTATCTCCTATAGGGGTATGGCAGATACTGCGACGGGTGATAGCAGATACTGCGGCCAGTGGTGGCAAGCTTTCCCTTCTGTAATAGCAAGCTTTCCGTCACCTCATAGCAACCTTTAGAATGACCGATAGAAGATACTGCAATGAAAAACAGCTTGGCTTGATGCTACCTTGCTATATCACTCAACTGGATAATCGGCTGCTTGCCACGCCAGGATACCGCCCTCTAGTTCTACCACTTGCATAAATCCATTTTTTACTAATATCTCTGCAGCAGAGTGACTGCGCTTGCCACTGCGACAATAAAGTGCTACGGGCTTGTCTTTTTGTAACTGAGCCTCAGCATTGGCCAAAAAACCGTCAGGGTCTGTACGGTAGTCTATCATCACGGCTCCCTGAATGTGACCTGCCTCGAACTCTTCAGGGGTACGAACATCAAGTATCTGAACGTCTGTATGCGTGATGAACTCTGCAAACTCTTTTGATGGAATCACACTCATACCTTCGGTAGCGGGTTGGCATGCACCAAATAGAAAGGAAAGAAAAGCAACGATGGATAATTTCATATCAGATATTATTAGTTATTATATACAAAGGAATAATCACGGGAAATACCCTCATAGTCCATATAGTTAATCTGGATGTCCAAATTCCGGACAGAGGAATCAAGATATGAGGACAAGGGTAATGATGCATAGGCACGTGTCTCATATACTTGGGCATCATGATTATCATTGTGATGGATGCTAAAAACCACATGGGAGATACCGGAAGCATCGACAGGTGTAACCGTTTCTTCCAAAAAAGTGATACGATGCATCTTCCCTCCTCCTTTTACTAGCAACACCATGTTGACATATTGATGGCCCAGCCAGGCACTTTGCATAATAATAGGTGCCGTTGTGACACTATCGACATATTGAGAAGCGGGTACTGGTTTGTGGGAGATGGCTTTAACAAACGAATGTACTTTCACATTGTCGGAAGACAAATCCTCGTAGTAACCCATCAGACGGGACAAAGTGTCTGGTTTCAATTTCGTGAGTTGATCACCCCATTGGGTAACCACACGCCTTGCACCATCATCGGTTATGATATAATTCAGCAAACTATCTGCTTTGGCAAAACCGCTGAAGAACTCTTCTTTTACGGAAGGATAATGATAGGTATCTTTACCACATGATGCCAAAAACGACACCATCAATAAACATACCATAGACCATAGATACTTCCTCATAATGCAAAAGGGGCTTATAGTCCTAACTTCATATAGTTGATGAGAGGGTTGGCATACATCAACAAAAGCATGTGACGGAGATAGCCTTCATCCTTATCTGCGATGTCAATCTTGTTGATCTGTTGTGCTAGATAGGTTTCAAAACGTTCTTTGTCCTCTTTTGTATAACGATTGGCAAAGCGAGTTGAATAATTAAGCAGATCGTGAGCTACATAATTACCTGGATAAAAACGATAATTAGCATGAATGCCTCGGTCGATAATGGATGAGACGCTGGTAAACAGATCCTGCTTATTCATGTTTCTGTCAAGCTTACGTAATTGGTCATTGATGCAGGGAGCCACATGGAAATGTACCCTACCTTTGAATCCAAACATGCCCGTTTCCATATTCTTCAGATCATCAGCTGTAGATTTCTTATAATCCAACACATCACGCTTAAGTTGATATTCTCTGGCTTTCAGATAATCGCAAGGGTCATACTCGTATGATATGGATAAAGGAACAATATTCATCTCCATTAAACGATCCACAAAGTCGCCCTCGCCACCCATGGCCAGCATCTTCAGTACACTATCCTGTGTGCGGTCGTTTGAGTCTTTAGCACGTCCCTCACGCTGGGCTATCCAAATAGACTGATTCTTCTCGTTGATTGTATAATGCATATAACGTGACATACGTGCTGATGATTCCAGCATCTGACGCATGGTAAGGGCACGTTGCACTATAAAAGATTTATTAATGCGGACCAGTTTTTTAATCCAAGGATAAATTAGCAAATTATCACCTATAGCAATCTCGACAGTATCCAGACCATTTTCAACCAAGAGTACAGAGAGGAAGCCTGAGTCAAGGATGATGTCGCGATGATTAGAGATAAAGGTATAGGCACAGGTGGAGTCTTTTAATGTTTCCAGATTACTGGTTACACCTTGGGTGGATGAATCGGCAAGTCCACGGAGGAACCTATAGCAAAACGCCTTCTGGAATTCGAGCTTCGTCTTGCAGGCACGCATGCGCTCAGCAATGACCTCAAAAGGGAAAGGTAACACTCCCCCTACAATCTTCACAAAGGCGGGGTCGGCTATCAGTTCCTCATAAATCTGAGGCAATTCCTCATCCAGATATGGACGTATTTCGTCAAACTCGTTAGTCATACTATTTAAACTTTTCCTCAATAATGTCAGTCATCACATCCTTGATGTCGAGCCCAGCTGCACGTATTTGCTGAGGAATGAAGCTGGTGGCTGTCATACCAGGAGTAGTATTGACCTCCAAAAGATTGATTTTTTCGCCCGCTGTAATGATATAGTCGATGCGGATAATACCATAGGCACCAATGATATCGTAAATGGCGAGGGTGACTTGCTGTACTCGGTCTCGCAATGAATCAGAGATACGTGCAGGAGTAATCTCATCCACCTGACCATTGTATTTAGCGTCATAGTCAAAAAACTCATTGTCAGTCACCACTTCGGTAATAGGGAAAGCCACTGACTTAGTAGAGGTCTTGTAGCAACCACAGGTAATTTCAGTACCATCGAGAAAAGACTCTATTACCACCTCTTTTGCCTCTTCGAACGCCTTAGCAATAGCAGGTTGTATCTGTTCACGACTCTTTACTTTCGTTATGCCAAAGCTGGAGCCACCCAGACTGGGTTTGATAAAGCAAGGCAGACCTATCTCTTCCACTACACGGTCATCGTCAATATGCTGTCCTGCACGCAGAAGGATAGACTCCGCCACAGGGATGCCGTAGGATTTAAGGTACTGGTTGCAAGCGAACTTATCATAAGTTAGGGAAGCTGCCAATACACCACAACATGAATAAGGGATGTGGAGCATATCAAGATAACCTTGTAATAAGCCATCTTCTCCAGGTGTACCATGAATAGTGATATAGGCAAAGTCAAACTTCACCTTCTTACCATCAAAGGTAAAACTAAAATCGTTGCGGTCGATATCTGCCAGCTTTTCACCATCGAGCTGGACATACCAATCGAGACCATGCATCACAACAATATATAAGTCATATTTCTCCTTATCAATAAAGGAGTAGAGTCCCTGGGCACTGCGCAAGGAAACATGGTACTCTGAGGTGTCGCCACCTGCTACGATCGCTATAACCTTTTTCATTCTGTTAAGTTTCTATTTATCGTATAACCCCTCCATTTCTCTACGAGCGCCTGCATATCAGAGGGTAACTCAGTCGAGAAGAACATCTCCTGGCCAGTGACAGGATGGGTAAAGCCCAATGTCTTGGCATGGAGTGCTTGACGGGGACAAATCTCAAAACAATTATCGACAAACTGCTTATACTTGGCAAAGCGGGTACCTCGCAGTATTTCGCTACCACCGTAACGTTCGTCGTTAAACAACACATGACCTATGTGCTTCATGTGTACCCTAATCTGATGCGTACGGCCTGTCTCAAGAACACACTCCACCAAAGTGACATAACCAAAGCGTTCTAAGACACGATAGTGAGTCACTGCATACTTACCTTGATCCTCTGGCAATACAGCCATCAGCATCCTATCTTTTGGATTGCGGCCGACATTGCCGACTATGGTACCCTCATCTTGTTCCATATCCCCCCAAACCAGCGCATTATAGCAGCGCTTGGTGGTTTTATGCAAGAACTGATTACCCAAGTTGGTTTTCGCATCTGGCGTCTTCGCCACTACTAGCAATCCAGACGTATCCTTATCTATACGATGAACAAGTCCTACATGCACATCATTAGCATCGTAGTTGGTGTCCTTTAGGTGCCAAGCGATGGCATTGACCAGTGTCCCACTCCAATTACCATGTCCAGGATGCACCACCAAACCAGCTGGTTTATTTACCACTATCACAGCATCGTCTTCATAGACCACATCCAGCGGGATATCCTGCGGTATAATCTCATTCTCATAACGCGGACGATCCAACATCAGGGTAATGACATCGAAAGGTTTCACCTTATAGCTGCACTTGACAGCCTTGCCATTGGCCATCACATAGCCTGCATCAGCCGCCTTCTGGATGCGGTTACGGGAGGCGTTGGTTATCTTGTCAAAAAGATACTTATCTACCCGCACCATCTCTTGTCCCTTATCCACCACTACACGAAAATGCTCGTATAGCTGTGGCTCGGCGACTATCGGCTCGATGTCATCCAAATCATCATTATCCAACTCGAGGTCTAACTCTTCGTCGATCATAGGCCTACAAATCAAAACCATGAATCTTCGTCAGTAGCTGACTTTTTCTCTGGTTGCTTTGACGATTCCGGCGTCATTTCAGTACCATCAACACTCAAACTGTCCTGTACGGCAGCTCCACTGCCTACCATCAATGAAAGTGTTGAATTGATAGGTACTTTCTCTCCTATCATCAGGCGCTGACCATTATACTTCACCCCATACACCCAGTCTTTCTCACCAGCAACAGACTCAATCTGACTGATCCTAAAACCAGCCGCCAAAAGTCGGGCCTCTGCTTGACGCAAAGAGCTGTTGTCCGCTACATCGGGCACATTGACTAGAGGAACACTGAGGGTATTGATATTAAGATAAATGATATGTCCACGTTTTACTTTCTGACCTGCAGCAGGGTTATAATCAAGTATACTGCCAGCAGGCAAAGTACTAACATAATTGGAATCAGCCACCACACACTTCAAATCAGATTGTTCAAGTATCTGTCTGGCTTCTAAAACGCTTTTACCCTTAACATCAGGCACCGTTACGGCATCGCCATGACGTGTATATATGTCTAATCCTTTGAGAACACCAAATATAACCAGAAAAACTACCAATACCATGGCAATGATGTTCATCCAAAAGAAACGATTCTCACGAAAAGAAAAAAAACCTCTTACTGTCATAAGCAATCAATTTGGGAGCAAAGTTACAATTTTCCGAGCAGGAAACGGCAGCAAAACTCAGGTATTTTTCATCTGAATCTTAAAAGTTGGTAATTTGTGATATGTTTTATAACAATTAAGGGCGCATGCTCAACACATACGCCCTCAATTTAAGTATCATGATAATTTAATCTCCAAACGCAGCATCATCCAGATGGCGAGAAGAGGTCTCATCAGCATCATAATCAAGCACTGTGCGCTTATTCGCCTGGATACGATCATACTCCTCCTTTGAGCCAACGACAATCTTGTCGAACTCACGCTGACCAGTACCTGCAGGAATCAGGTGACCGCAGATCACATTCTCCTTCATGCCTTCCAGGTAGTCGGTCTTACCATTGATAGCTGCCTCGTTAAGCACCTTGGTGGTTTCCTGGAATGATGCAGCAGACATAAAGCTCTTGGTCTGCAATGCAGCACGTGTGATACCTTGCAAAATCTGAGTAGAAGTAGCAGGAATAGCCTCACGAACCTTCACCAGCTTCATATCACGGCGCTTCAGCATACTATTTTCATCACGTAACTTACGAGCAGTGACAATCTGACCTGCATGCATGGTCTGTGAGTCACCAGCATCAACCACAACCTTCTTGCCCCAAATGCGATCGTTCTCATCTTGGAAATCCAGCTTATCTACCACCTGCTGCTCAAGGAAACGGGTATCACCAGGTTCGTCAATCTGTACCTTACGCATCATCTGGCGTACGATAATCTCAAAGTGCTTGTCGTTGATCTTCACACCTTGCAAACGATACACATCCTGTACCTCGTTAACGATGTATTCTTGAACAGCAGTTGGGCCCTTGATCGCCAAGATATCGGTTGGAGTTACCTCACCATCTGACAACGGAGTACCAGCACGAACATAGTCGTTCTCCTGTACCAAGATCTGCTTAGACAATGGTACCAAGTACTTCTTAACATCACCTGCCTTTGAGGTAACAATAATCTCACGATTACCACGTTTTGGCTTACCCATAGTAATCTCACCATCGATTTCTGATACGACAGCAGGATTAGACGGGCTACGAGCCTCAAACAATTCAGTAACTCGTGGCAGACCACCCGTGATATCACCGGCTTTGCTTACGGCACGAGGTATCTTTACGATTACATCGCCAGTCTTTACCTCCTGACCATCTTCTACAACAACGTGGCCTCCTACTGGAAGGTTATAAGTACGAATCAGTTCGCCATTTTCTCCATAGATACCAACAAGTGGCACTTTGTTCCTGTCTTTTGATTCTATTATGATGGATTCGCTCAAGCCTGTTGATTCATCAGTTTCCACTGTATAAGTCACGTTCACGATCATATCCTCGAACTTCAACTTACCTGCTGCTTCCGTAATAATCACAGCATTGAATGGATCCCATCGAGCTATAAGCTTACCTTTTTCTACAGTCTCACCCTCGTTAGCAAACAAGGTAGAACCATAAGGAACGTTGTGGGTAGAAAGTACGATACCAGTATTGACATCAACGAAACGAACTTCAGCAAGACGGCTTACTACAATCTTAGTAGCTTCACCAGCTTCATTAATGGCATTAACAGTACGCAACTCCTCAAACTCCAACTTCGATTTGTTCTTAGCTACAATACTTGCATTGGCTGCAATGTTGGCAGCAGTACCACCGGCATGGAAGGTACGCAGTGTCAACTGAGTACCTGGCTCACCAATAGCCTGAGCAGCGATAACGCCCACTGCCTCGCCCTTATGAACCATTCGGCTGGTTGCCAAGTTACGTCCATAGCACTTAGCGCATACACCATGCTTGGATTCACAAGTAAGCACTGAACGAATCTCAACGCTCTCAATTGGTGAATCTTCAATCTCTTGTGCCTTTTCTTCTGTGATTTCCTCACCTGCAGCTACAATCAGTTTACCTGTCGTTGGGTTAATCACATCATGCACTGATACGCGGCCCAAGATACGCTCATACAGCGTAGCTACCACTTCATCGTTATTCTTAATAGCTGTGCAAACAAGTCCACGCAACGTTCCGCAGTCTTCCTCATTAATGATAACATCGTGAGAAACATCTACCAGACGACGAGTCAAATAACCAGCATCGGCAGTCTTCAATGCCGTATCTGCCAAACCTTTACGAGCACCGTGAGTAGAAATGAAGTATTCCAACACAGAAAGACCTTCCTTAAAGTTAGACAGAATAGGGTTCTCAATAATCTGACCACCCTCGGCACCTGCCTTCTGAGGTTTAGCCATCAAACCACGCATACCAGAGAGCTGACGTATCTGTTCCTTAGAACCACGGGCACCTGAATCCAACATCATGAATACTGAATTGAAACCATCTTTGTCATTCGACAAGGTCTTCATCAGAATGTTAGACAACTCAGAGTTAACGTGGGTCCAAATATCAATCACCTGGTTATAACGTTCGTTGTTGGTAATGAAGCCCATGTTATAGTTGTTGATGACTTGCTCCACCTCTTCATAACCTCTGTTGACCAACTTCTCTTTCTCTTCAGGAATAATAATATCGCCCAAATTAAATGACAAGCCGCCCTTGAATGCCATATAATAACCCATGTTCTTAATGCCATCCAGGAACTCGCAAGCCTTGGTAACACCGCAGACTTCGATTACATGACTGATAATGTCACGCAGAGACTTTTTAGAAATAACAGTATTTACATAGCCAGCCTCATCAGGAACAATCTGGTTAACCATGACACGGCCAACGGATGTTTCCTTCATAAGCTTCTTGACTACCTTACCATTTTCATCAACATCATTCACCACCACATTGATAATGGCGTGAATATCGCACTTATGTTCATTATAAGCAATAATGGCTTCTTCAGGACCATAGAAAGTCAAGCCTTCACCCTTGGCTCCCTTACGTAATTTAGTAATGTAGTAAAGACCCAATACCATATCCTGTGAAGGAACTGTAATAGGAGCTCCATTGGCAGGATTCAAGATATTGTGAGGTTCCAACATCAACAGCTGTGCTTCCAAAATAGCCTCATTGCTCAAAGGCAAGTGAACAGCCATCTGGTCACCGTCAAAGTCGGCATTGAAGGCTGTACATGCCAACGGATGTAACTGAATAGCCTTTCCTTCAATCATCTTAGGCTGGAAAGCCTGGATACCCAGACGGTGCAGTGTAGGAGCACGGTTCAGCAAAACCGGATGACCCTTCATTACATGCTCAAGAATATCAAAGATAATAGGTTCTTTGCGATCCACTATTTTCTTTGCACTCTTCACGGTCTTAACCACACCTCTTTCAATCAGCTTACGGATGATAAACGGCTTGTACAACTCAGCTGCCATTAATTTTGGCAAACCGCATTCACCCATCTTCAGCTCAGGGCCTACCACGATTACTGAACGAGCAGAGTAGTCGACACGCTTACCCAACAAATTCTGACGGAAGCGGCCAACTTTACCCTTCAAGCTATCTGACAGAGACTTCAGTGGTCGATTAGACTCAGACTTAACAGCACTTGCCTTGCGAGAATTGTCAAACAAAGAGTCAACAGCCTCTTGCAACATACGTTTCTCGTTACGAAGAATTACCTCAGGAGCTTTGATCTCCATCAGTCTCTTCAAGCGATTATTACGTATGATTACTCGACGATACAAATCGTTCAGGTCAGAAGTAGCAAAACGTCCTCCATCCAACGGCACCAAAGGACGTAACTCAGGAGGAGTTACAGGGATAATTTTCATAATCATCCACTCTGGCTTGTTGATTCCTTTTGATGCACGGAAGGATTCCACTACCTGTAACCGTTTCAAAGCTTCTGCTTTGCGCTGCTGTGAAGAATCAGTCTCTGCACGATTACGCAATTCATATGAGAGCGAATCAAGGTCAAGACGAGCAAGCATGTCATAAACAGCCTCAGCGCCCATCTTGGCAATGAACTTATTGGGGTCAGAATCATCCAAGTACTTGTTGTCGCTTGGCAATTTGTCGAGCAAATCAACATACTCAGTTTCCTCCAACATATCATATTGTTGCACCTGACCTTCCAACACACCTGGCTGAATGACCACGTATCTCTCATAATAAATTATAGAGTCAAGTTTCTTTGTGGGCATACCCAGCAGATAACCAATCTTGTTGGGAAGTGAACGGAAATACCAAATATGTGCTACAGGTACTACTAAAGCAATATGACCGCAACGCTCACGACGAACTTTCTTTTCTGTTACCTCTACACCGCAACGATCACATACAATACCTTTGTAACGGATGCGTTTATATTTTCCGCAATAGCACTCGTAATCCTTGGTAGGACCGAAGATGCGTTCGCAGAACAAACCATCACGTTCTGGCTTGTATGTACGGTAGTTGATGGTCTCAGGTTTTAATACCTCACCGTATGAATTCTCCAAGATTTCTTCAGGAGATGCTAATCCTATCGTTATCTTTGAGAAACTATTTTTTACCTTATTCTCTTTTCTAAAAGCCATATGTTATAGAATATTGATCGTTGACTATGTATAATTACTCAAGATGAAGACTCAAACCTAAGCCTTTCAACTCGTGCATCAGCACGTTAAATGACTCAGGAATGCCAGGAGTAGGCATAGGCTCACCCTTGACAATAGCCTCATAAGCCTTTGAACGGCCTACAACATCGTCTGACTTGATGGTGAGGATTTCCTGCAGGATGTGGGCTGCGCCAAATGCTTCGAGCGCCCAAACTTCCATTTCACCAAAACGCTGACCACCGAACTGTGCCTTACCACCCAAAGGCTGCTGAGTAATAAGAGAGTACGGGCCAATAGAACGGGCATGCATCTTGTCGTCAACCATGTGTCCTAACTTCAGCATATAGGTAACACCTACTGTTGCTTTCTGTTCGAATGGTTCACCGGTTTCACCATCATACAATGTGGTAGAACCGAATCGAGGCAAACCTGCCTTGTCTGTCCACTCGTTCAAATCATCAATAGAAGCGCCATCAAAGATAGGCGTAGCGAATTTAACGCCAAGTTTCCTACCAGCACGACCTAAAACAGCTTCCAGAATCTGTCCGATGTTCATACGTGAAGGCACACCCAATGGGTTCAAACAGATATCCACAGGTGTTCCATCCTCAAGGAATGGCATATCCTCCTGACGAACAACACGTGAAACAATACCCTTATTACCATGTCGTCCAGACATCTTATCACCTACACCGATCTTACGTTTTTTAGCGATATAAACCTTAGCCAACTTGATAATACCAGAAGGCAGTTCATCACCGATGGTAATATTAAACTTCTCACGACGCAATACAGCATCAGCTTCCTTATATTTCTTAATATAATTCATCACCAATGCACGAATCAATGAATTCACACGTTCGTCTTTGGTCCAGCCACTCAACTGAATAGCATTAAAGTCCATGTTAGTGAATGTAGCAGCCGTGAACTTAGCACCCTTAGCTACCACCTCAGCGTCCATAAAGTCTTTTACACCTTCCGATGTATAGTCGGCTGTCAGAACGAGCAACTTCTCCACCAAAATCTTGCGCAACTCAGCTACATGCTCTTCAAATTTCTTATCGATCTTCTCCAATTGAGCTTTATCAGATTGTTTTGCAGAGCGGTCTTTTATAGCACGAGAATACAAATGGGTTTTGATAACAACACCCTTCAATGATGGATTAGCCTTCAGAGAAGCATCCTTCACATCTCCTGCTTTATCACCAAAGATGGCACGCAACAGTTTCTCTTCTGGAGAAGGATCTGATTCGCCCTTTGGAGTAATTTTACCAATCAAGATGTCACCTGGTTCTACATGAGCACCAATACGGATAATTCCTCTTTCGTCCAGGTCCTTCGTCGCTTCCTCGCTGACATTAGGAATATCTGACGTCAATTCCTCCATACCTCGTTTGGTTTCACGAACTTCCAATGCATATTCATCAACATGCACAGATGTCATGATATCCCATCGAACAATACGCTCATTCAAAACAATAGCATCCTCATAGTTATATCCCTTCCAAGGAATATAAGCTACCAAAAGGTTCTTACCTAATGCCAATTCACCATCGGCGGTAGAATAGCCTTCTGTCAGGAGCTGGCCTTTTGTAACTCGGTCACCAACCTCGCAAACAGGACGAAGGTCGATGGTCATGCCCTGGTTAGTACGATGCCACTTAGGTATTTCGTATTCAACCACAGCAGGGTCGAAACTTACGAACTCTTCATCCTCAGTGCGGTCGTAACGGATACGTATGGTAGTGGAATCAACAAACTCTACAATACCATCACCTTCTGCTGCAATCTGGGTACGAGAATCGCGAGCCAACTGACGCTCAATACCTGTACCTACGATAGGAGACTCGGTGCGCAGCAAAGGCACTGCTTGACGCATCATGTTAGATCCCATCAATGCACGGTTTGCATCATCATGTTCCAAGAAAGGAATCAAGGCTGCAGCAATAGATGCAATCTGCTGTGGGGATACGTCCATATAATCTACCTGGTCAGGTGAAACTACTGGGAAGTCGGCATCCTGACGAGCATGGATTCTGTCACCGGTAAAATTGCCAGCATCATCCAGTGGAGCATTACCCTGAGCAATAATCTTCTCTTCTTCCTCCTCAGCGGTAAGATAGAGCAAATCTTCAGGATTGAGATCCACCTTGCCATTTTCTACCTTACGGTATGGAGTCTCAATAAAACCAAGGTCATTGATTTTAGCGAATACACAGAGAGAAGATATCAAACCAATGTTCGGGCCTTCAGGAGTCTCGATTGGGCAAAGACGGCCATAGTGTGTGTAATGTACGTCACGTACCTCGAAACCAGCGCGATCTCTAGACAAACCACCAGGACCAAGGGCAGACATACGACGTTTATGAGTAATCTCTGCCAACGGATTGGTCTGATCCATGAACTGTGAAAGTGCATTGGTCCCAAAGAAGGAGTTAATGACAGAAGAGATGGTCTTCGCATTAATCAAGTCAGTTGGAGTAAACACTTCATTGTCACGTACGTTCATTCGTTCACGGATAGTACGTGCCATACGTGCCAGACCAATAGAGAATTGATTTGACAATTGCTCACCTACCGTACGGACACGACGGTTACTGAGGTGGTCAATATCATCAACATCTGCCTTTGAATTTATCAGTTCTACCAGATAATTTATAATCTCAATGATGTCTTCCTTCGTAAGTACTCTCACATCTGGGTCTGTTGTCAAGTTCAACTTCTTGTTGATACGATAACGACCTACATCACCCAAGTCATATCTCTTTTCCGAGAAGAACAAGCTATTGATTACTTCTCTTGCAGTTGCATCATCAGCGGGATCTGCATTACGCAACTGGCGATAGATATAAAGCACTGCTTCCTTCTCTGAGTTACTTGGATCCTTTTGGAGAGTATTATATATAATGGAGAAATCAGACTGATTAGCTTCCTCTTTATGCACAAGAATATTCTGCACACCAGAGTCGAGGATAATCTCAACATGCTTATCCTCAATAACAGTCTCACGGTCAATTACGACCTCGTTTCGTTCGATGGAAACCACTTCACCGGTATCCTCGTCAACGAAGTCCTCAATCCATGACTTTAGCACACGGGCAGCCAATTTACGCCCTTTAATCTTCTCCAGATTCTTCTTGTTTACTTTCACTTCTTCTGCCAGGTTGAAAATTTCAAGGATGTCCTTGTCGCTTTCAAAACCGATAGCACGTAAGAGTGTAGTTACAGGCAATTTCTTCTTACGGTCAATATAAGCATACATCACGTTGTTTATATCAGTCGCGAACTCAATCCAAGAACCCTTGAAAGGAATAATACGAGCTGAATAAAGCTTTGTACCATTTGCATGCACACTCTGTCCGAAAAATACGCCTGGTGAACGGTGGAGTTGAGAAACAACTACACGTTCCGCACCGTTGATTACAAAAGTAGCCTGCGGTGTCATATATGGAATTGTACCAAGATACACGTCTTGAATGACGGTATCAAAATCTTCGTGGTCTGGATCTGTACAATATAACTTAAGTTTCGCCTTAAGAGGAACGCTGTATGTAAGTCCACGTTCTATGCATTCCTGTATAGAATAGCGGGGTGGGTCTATATAATAGTCCAGAAACTCAAGTACGAAATTGTTTCTTGTATCAGCGATGGGGAAGTTCTCTGCAAATACTTTATACAAACCCTCTTTCTTACGTTTTTCTGTTGGGGTGTCAAGTTGTAGAAAGTCTTTGAATGACTTCAATTGAACGTCCAAGAAATCAGGATATTCGAGTGGATTCTTGGCAGTAGCAAAATTTATTCTTTTATTTACTGTTGAAGACATTTGAAAAAAGGATTAGTAGAACTTATAAAAATAAAGACACAAAAAGGTTAAGAACCCTTCAAAGATGGAAAGGGTTCCTAACCGTCACCTGTTTTACAGGTTGTTTTTGTTACTTAAGTTCAACTTCAGCACCTGCGCCCTCAAGAGCAGCCTTCAGTGCCTCAGCCTCGTCCTTTGATGCGCCTTCCTTTACAGTGCTAGGAGCAGCGTCAACCAGATCCTTAGCTTCCTTCAAGCCAAGACCGCAAGCTTCCTTAACAGCCTTTACCACCTGAAGCTTAGCAGCACCTGCACTCTTCAGTACAACATCAAATGAAGACTTCTCCTCAGCTGCGGCAGCAGCACCACCAGCAGCAGGAGCAGCAACAGCAACAGCTGCAGCAGCAGGTTCAATACCGTATTCTTCTTTCAGAATAGTTGCAAGTTCATTAACTTCCTTAACTGTCAAGTTAACCAATTGTTCAGCGATAGCTTTTAAATCTGCCATTTTAGTATAATTTTAATTGTTTATTACTTAGTTATTTTAAATATGTTTTTGATGGAAATCAAACAATCCATCGGTTGTATTATGCTTCAGGACGCTCACCCAGTGTCTTTAAGACGCCATGGATAGTATTTGAGCCACTCTGAAGTGCAGAGATGACGTTCTTCGCAGGAGACTGCAGCAGAGCCACGATATCTGCGATAACTTCTTCCTTGCTCTTAATGCTTGTAAGAGCATCCAGCTGGTCAGCTCCAACATAGAAGCCTTCCTCGGCATATGCACCCTTCAAAGCAGGAATACCATTCTTAGCCTTATCCTTTAACAACTTAGCTGGGAGGTTAGCCACTTCAGTGAAAATAACACCTGTGGTGCCCTTTAAGCAGCCATATAGAGGTGAATAGTCACCTTCCAAGCTCTCAAGTGCCTTGTGCAGCAAAGAATTCTTTACAACAACAAGCTTAACACCTGCCTTAAAGCACTCACGGCGGAAATCACTGGTAGCGCCAGCATTCATAGCCGTAGTGTCCACCAAATAGAAGTGAGGATATTCCTTCACGATAGCAGCAAGCTGCTCAATAATCTTACTTTTATCTTCTTTTCTCATTTCAACCTCCATTTATTATTGAGCGTCCTCTACTGTCTTAGGATCTACCTTCACACCCTTGCTCATGGTGCTTGAAAGATAAATACTCTTTACATATGTACCCTTAGCTGTAGTAGGCTTCAACTTGATCAGCGTACGAACGAACTCCTGTGCATTCTGAGCGATCTTCTCAGGAGAGAAGCTTACCTTACCGATAGATGAGTGAACGATACCGGTCTTGTCAACCTTGAAATCAATCTTACCCATCTTAACTTCTTTAACAGCCTTAGCAACATCCATTGTCACAGTACCACTCTTCGGGTTTGGCATCAGTCCACGAGGACCGAGAACACGACCGAGAGGGCCTAACTTACCCATGCAAGATGGCATCGTGATGATAACATCAACGTCAGTCCATCCGCCTTTGATCTTTTCGATATACTCGTCAAGACCTACATAATCAGCTCCAGCTTCTTGAGCAGCAGCTTCAGCATCTGGTGTACAGAGTACCAACACACGTGTAACCTTACCAGTACCGTTAGGCAGTGTTACCACGCCACGTACCATCTGGTTAGACTTTCTTGGGTCAACACCCAAACGAACGTCTATATCTACTGACGCGTCAAACTTTGTAAAGGTTAATTCCTTTACTAAAGCTGAAGCCTCAGCAAGAGAGTATGCTTTCCCTGCTTCAATTTTACCAGCAGCCAACTTTTGATTTTTTGTCAGTTTACTCATTCTAATTGAAGTTTATTAGTTTATTTAACCGGGAACTCCCCTGTTACAGTGATACCCATACTTCTAGCTGTTCCAGCAACCATCTTCATAGCAGACTCAACAGTAAAGCAATTCAAGTCAACCAGCTTGTCCTCAGCAATAGCACGTACCTGATCCCAAGTAACACTTGCCACCTTGTTTCGGTTAGGCTGTCCAGAACCACTCTTGAGCTTCGTTGCCTCAAGCAACTGAATAGCCACAGGAGGAGTCTTTACTACAAAGTCATAAGACTTATCAGTGTAGTAAGTGATAATAACAGGAAGAACCTTACCTGCCTTATCCTGGGTTCTGGCGTTGAATGCTTTGCAGAAATCCATAATGTTAATTCCCTTAGAACCCAGTGCAGGTCCTACTGGAGGAGATGGATTTGCAGCGCCACCCTTAATCTGTAATTTGATTAGTCCAGCAACTTCTTTAGCCATTTCTAATTATATTAATAGATTTACAAAAAAAGAACGACACAAATTCCACAAAAGAGAAAATGCATCACTCTTTGACTACTTGCATAAAGTCGAGTTCCAGAGGGGTTGACCTTCCGAAAATCTTTACCATAACCGTCAGCTTCCGAGTATCAGTGTTAATTTGTTCCACAGTTCCTGCAAAACCACTGAAAGGGCCGTAGTTTACCTTTACAGTATCGCCTATAATGTAAGGTATAGTGATCTCGTCTTCACCCTCTTGCATCTCGTCAACTTTGCCAAGAATGCGTTTCACTTCGGATTCTCTAAGAGGGGTGGGATGATCCATACCGCCCAAGAAGCCCAAAACATTTGGAGTATTTCTCAAATGATGAGGTATCTCACCAATCAAAGCTGCTTCCACGAGAACGTAGCCTGGAAGATAACTTCTTTCCTTCATGACTTTCTTGCCATTTTTCAAATAGGCAACTTTCTCAGTGGGAATCAACACCTGAGATACCAGATCAGAGCTGAGGTTACCGTTTCTTAAATCAGCTTCAAGATACTCCTTAACCTTAGCTTCCTTACCGCTCACAGCACGTAAAACGTACCATTTCTTAACAATCTCAGACATCGCTTAAAACAGTTTTATTTGGGATAAACAAACTCCATGATGTTCTGGAAACAGAAGTCCATAACGAACACCACCAGTGCAATAATCAGGGAAGCATATAAAACAGCTACTGCACTGTTAGTCAATTCTGTATATGTCGGCCATGTCACTTTATGGACAAGCTCGTCATAAGTTTCTTTCAAATATGCAACTACTTTGTTCATATCATAAGTATTTGCACGGGAAGAGAGGCTCGAACTCCCGACCTTCGGTTTTGGAGACCGACATTCTACCAACTGAACTATTCCCGTGTATCAACCAGTCCTTGAGGTAATCCCCAAGGACTGGTATTTTCAATTCAATTCCAGTGATTAGTCTTCGTAAACCTCAGTAATCTGACCAGAACCTACTGTACGACCACCCTCACGGATAGCGAAGCGCAGACCTACGTTCAGTGCAACTGGGTAAATCAGGTCAACGATAATCTCAACGTTATCACCTGGCATTACCATCTCAGTTCCTTCTGGCAGAGTGATCTCACCAGTACAGTCCATAGTACGGAGATAGAACTGAGGACGATAGTGGTTGTGGAATGGAGTGTGACGACCACCTTCTTCCTTCTTCAGCACATAAATAGTAGCCTTGAACTTAGAATGTGGATGGATCTGACCCGGATGGCAGAGTACCATACCGCGCTTGATCTCGTTCTTGTCAACACCACGCAGCAACAGACCTACGTTATCACCAGCCTCACCAGTATCCAGCAACTTACGGAACATCTCGACACCAGTTACAACTGACTTACGATCTTCACCCAGACCCAGGATTTCAACTTCGTCACCAACCTTGATCACACCTGCTTCGATACGGCCAGTAGCAACAGTACCACGACCAGTGATTGAGAAGATGTCCTCAACAGGCATCAAGAAAGGCTTATCGATATCACGTGGAGGCAGAGGAATCCATGTGTCAACAGCATCCATCAGCTCCATAACCTTATCTTCCCACTTCTCAACACCATTCAGTGCACCCAGTGCAGAACCGAAGATGAAAGGAGTGTTGTCGCCATCGAACTCATATGCAGACAACAGGTCACGCATTTCCATTTCAACGAGCTCAAGCATTTCCTGATCCTCAACTTGATCGCACTTGTTTACAAATACAACCAAACGAGGAACGTTTACCTGACGAGCCAACAGGATGTGCTCGCGAGTCTGAGGCATAGGAC
>CAMJNN010000008.1 GCA_946407325.1 uncultured Prevotellaceae bacterium
CAAACCTAATTATGAAGAATAAAGACCTTTGGAAGACGGTGATTCAGTTCGCCATCTCGATACTGACGGCAGCATTAACTGCTATGAGCACCACCTCGTGCATGGGACATGGTCCTATCTTTATGTAAGAAGATACTTAAAAGAAAATCCCGATAGGCTTCATTGAAAGTTTATCGGGATTCTTTTGTATAACGAAATCAGGAAATGCATGGCCACACTGTCTATAAAGATAGTGTGGCGTATTTTGAGTTCCAGACAATTATCTGCGCCCAAAGTTTTGGTATTGTACAACAACTTCAGTCCATACGGTTTTCATTTGGAGTACATCAATTACAGAGTATAGCATGTAACGGCACATATCTACCATAGTATGACAAATACAAATACCGTCAAAATCACAACTTACAGGAATATCATGAGCCCATGAATGACCATCCTCCAATTCATCATGTATGATAGTATCTCTATCATCTTTATAATTGCAGTTAAACTCTATCGTTTCACGATCATCATTCAACATATATATAGTTGACATCATCAAAGGAAAGTTGCTACCATAGCGCTCGGCTTCAGGTAAAAGATTTATGTCTTCTAGATCACCAAAATCAAAAGTAAGCGTTCCCGTTACTTCGTAATCATCTACATAATCATCTTTGGGTTTAACAACCAGTTCTTGACATATATCAGCCATCTTGATTCTCAGTTTGAGCACTTTATCCTGAATGTATTGATTCTGCATCGCCATACGTTCACATTCTTCATTTGTACCTTCAAACATACTGTCAAGTAACCGCTTACGTTCAAGAAGCAGTAACATCAGTTTTTCTTCATCTTTAGTATGACACAAAGCATTTTCCCAGTCATCACCTACTAGTTTCCTTATTTTCTTCTCGGTCTTCTGTAATGCCTCTTTTATCGCCTCAAAAGAATCATCCAAAAGCTCTATCTTTTTGAGAATTTTCAATTCCTTATCAATACTAAAGTATCTCATATTGTCATAGTTTTTAAGTTATTTATCTCTTCTGCCAGATAAAGGATATTACCTTTATCATGCCATCCACGTTTACGACTTATGGGCAACACCAAGCGTTGGCCTTTTATTTCGTCATATAGCTCATGAGTAACAGTATCACCAAGAAGAACAATTACATGAGGGTTCGTCAAATCTAATAGTCTGTGAAAACGGGTATGACATATCTTCCTTACACCAACATGATTGGTCTTGTCATATAGTTTAATCATGCGATAGAGTTTACTCGCATCTTGTGTAGCCATCGGATAGAGATTGGTTGCCATAACCTTCTGTTCAAATAAATCGCTGAGTTTCTCACGACTCATGTCAGGATAAACGTGCCTATAGATACTAACTAACAGCTCGCACATAGTGTAGGGAAAAAGATTCTTCATTTTCTTACTTTTATCCCACCATTTTCCTTCTCTTGCATTATCATCAACTATCCATTGAAGATGACTTCTCCATAAGTTAGCACTTTCTGCGGGGATTATCTTCTTTGTTGGGTCTTTCAAACATTTCTTGTTCTTATCCCAATTAAACCTGTTCCAATGAATAAATTTTCCTGGTCCTGGATTGATCCCAACAAAAAGGATTTCAGGATTCTTGAAAATAGGACTATCTAAGTCTGCCCACCCCAGATAGTCTTGGTACTTATCCAGATTAAGTTTGATATTGTCTCTCACATCGACAATATCTTTTGATATTTCTATGTAGGCTTGTTGGATTTCAGTCATAAGTTGTTATTAATGACTAAGGTAAGCCCAATAATGATCCATAGCACTAAGATAGTTAGGCTTGCCAGCATTAGCGCCAAAGACACCAGGATGATGGGTAAATAGTATTATGGTACCTGAAGGTTTATGATAGCGGATGCTGTTATGACCCGCAATCGTTTTTAATTCTCCCTTAGGATATTTCTTCAACACGAAATCATAGATAGGTTGTCCTGTACAGATTATAATATTAGGTTGCAAGATGTTATGAATTTCTTGCCAAAGAAAAAAACCATAATCCCAAAGATGTTGCTTTAATAAACTGTCTTCGAGAAATCCTCCTCCTGGCTGCTTCTTACATTCTACCAAGGCAAAAGGTTGGGTATTAAAAAACTCTCTCATGTCATCTTCGTGCTTGACCACTTCTTCATAGGGCCAATCATTGATTTTCTCTGCTTTGCACACACCCCAGAGAATATAAGCAATATGTTTGATAAAAGGAGAATCAAGGTTTCTGTTCTTTTTTTTGATTTCAAGTTTTAAAGCATCATCCCCCTCATCATCTTTTAACCAATAACGGATGTCTTCATCCCATTTCTCTACACCCTTTTGGTTTTGGTCTTTCAGTAGGAATAGTACTCGCTTCTCGGCTTTCAGCCATTCTTGTACTGCTTGTTCTTTTGTTAAATGGTTCTTATAGATGACTCCGTCTTTTGTAAAGTGGGTATCACCGTTTTTCTGCATTGCACCAAACCAAGCTTCGAACAATTCTTTCAGCCTTGAATCTATGTCTATTTGAGTACCCATATTTCAATCACAATATATGTTATTCATTAATGAAACCTTAAATGCTATAATCTTACGCAAACCTTCAGGGGAAATCACTTCTACGTCCGGTATGTGTGATAATATCTCTTGCTGGAAGTCGAATGTTGGGCGTAAATCATATTCAAAGATTGAATAATCTTCACCAACAAGCGTTTCTTTTTGTGATTCATGCAAAGGCAAAGAACGGATATATTTGGCTTGGTTCCCTGTAACCTTCAGCCTTATACGTTCTTTCTTTGTGCCATCATCAGCTATAATGCCAAAGCAATCTTTGAAATAAGCTTCGGCTGAGAAGTCTTTTGGCATTGTGTACTGTATGTCCGTCTTCTTCAATTCAAGTATTCTGTCAAGCGCAAAGATCAGGGCTTTTTCGTGTGATTGGCAATAAGCCACCACATACCACCGCTGCTTAAACAATTTAACGCAATAGGGTTCTATCAAGTATTCTTTACTTTCTGTGCGCCAAAAACTTTGATAGGACAATTGCAAGACCTTGTTTTCTCTCATAGCTTCAATGACCAGCGATAGGTATTCATGCCCTGATGGTATGCTTTCCAACAATATCCTGTCTTTCAAGCTCTGGTTTTCTATTAGCAGGTTACTTACAGAAATGGTATTTAGCAACCAACTTCGCAAGCTACCATTCTTTAAATCATCAGCGTTATCAATATAATAATGGTATCCACCTCTTCGGTTGCAGTCAATTATAAGACCAAACAATTCTTCTACCGCTATACGCCATTTGTGAAAGGTACGAAGAGGTAATTCCTCGCCTTCACTGAGGTCACTATTCTGCCATCTTGCGTTGATTTCCTCAAAGGTTATTCGCTTAGCCTTGTATATGGTCTCTACAAGCCAAACATACTTGTTTAAAAGGTTCTTTGCCATAACAATACATTTATGGTCGTAAAAGTATGAAAAAGATGTGTAAAATTGAGGCACATGTTTGGGAAAATTAAGTATCGCATTTATTTTCTTTGTTTTCTATAATCATTCTCTTCAACTATTACTATATTTGCGGATGAAGTGTAGTTTGAATAGAGATGCCCTTTTAACAATATCTTAATAAGAAACGACAATGAAGCACACGTTTTTGGTCTTTTACCACTAAAAAAAAGAATTTCATCATTTGTTCATCTGAATAATTGCATATATATTTGCAAAGGAATAACTAACCAAATTTAGGAATGCCAATATAGCTGAAATAACGCTGGAACCTAAAGATGGTATGATAAAGAAGACTTTCAGTGATTCACACTATTCATGGTGGAGATCAACAAATTTTGATGTTTCACAAGCTACAATAATAAGAAATGAAGAATAAATTGAAAACAGAAAAGATTCTTGACTTTGTGGATGTACCACAATTGTTTGTGGCTCGTGATTCTTTTGACACTCGCTATCTCTGCATGCTATATGACGACGAGTCAGTATGCAGATACTCAGCTATCAGAATCTCAGCCAATCGTCTTGATGACTTTTATCAAGGTGTATGCGACTTGCGCTATCTTTTCTTGTACCCGGAAAATACGGGTGAATATTTCGATGTATCTTTCATTGATGGAGAGTATATACTATCCCTTAGCAATGAAACTTCATTATCTGAAACGAAACTCCCAGCCGAGGGATACAAGCTGTCTGCCGACTTGAACGACAAAGTGATTGTCAACCTTCCCTTAAAGGATCACAACCTACTGACAGAGTTAGTCCGCAAGTTTGGTTGGGCGTGTATGTAGGCAAGTCGAACCAAAAGGCCTTTAAATACGATTATAGAATAAAGGAGCGATGCCTATCGGTTGGTAACTAACCATTACGCAAGAACACATTGAATTCAATGCAGCTGTACGCAAAATGCTAACTGAGCGTGGCATCATACTTTCATCCGAACAACGAACAGTAGAACAGTAAAAAAACTGATTCATATCCAGGTCTGTTTCGTGGCAGGTATGCTCTACCTCTTGCACTTGTTCTTTTTAATCTCCCACGAGGAATTATTTTTTCTCTCACGAGGGATAAAAATAAGGTCGTTCAATTAATAGATAACCTGACCATGTTCTAAGAGGGCAATGGTGCATTAATAAATGCAAAAAAGAGGGGTGAGCCGTAAGACTCACCCCTCTTAGTTAATTAAAAGTCAAATAGATATAAAAGGAAGTGTGAGCTAATTTAGCTTTTAAATATAATCCTAATCAACACCACAAAGATAAGAAAGTCAATTGAAAAACAAAAAAAAGAGGATGCTGTAATAGCACCCTCTTAATATTTTGATTGAAGAATAAAACTCGTTGCAACGTTATAATTCCAAAAACAATGTTAGTCTTGTCATGAATGAAAATGCTTTCGCATTAGTCGTTTTAATGATTCCTCTTTCAAAACGTTGCAAAGGTAGTCTTTGTTTTTATACCTACAAACAATTATCTGCTTTTTTTTTACTCTGATGCAAAAAAAAGCGAAAATAACCGTTATGGCAGCTCTTTTATCTTAATATTCTTGTAGAATACCTCGTGACCGTGGTCCTGCAACAGGATGGGACCCTCAGCAAAATTGCCGAAGTTAGGCCAGTCCTTGTACTTGCTATAAGCCACCAGGGCATTCCACATCTGGTTGTTTCGCTCATACTCCAGCAACTTGGTGCCGTTGAGCCAATGCTCTACATGGTTGCCCTGCACGATGATGACGGCGGTGTTGAACTCGGCCTTGTTGAAGGGCTTGTCGTCCGACACGGGAATGAGGTCGTACAAAGCGCCGAGCTTACGATTGCCCTTGACACCCAGCTTGGCATCGGGGTGCAGGTCGTCGTCGAGTACCTGGAACTCACAGCCGATGGCGGAGCCAGCGCCTTGGTTGAGGTCGGTATTGACAAAATACTTGATGCCGCTGTTGGCACCGGGGGTAATCTTGAAATCGACCTTGAGGATGAAGTTGCGGTAGTTGCGGGTGGTGACAATATCGCCACCGTTAGCTGACTCCTGGCCGTCGCCTGGCAACACACGCAGGATGCCGTTGGCTACCTCCCACCCTCCTTTAGGGAAGGTCTGGGCCTTGGCACTGCGCCAGCCGTTGGTGGTCTTGCCGTCGAACAACAGCTGCCAGCCGTCGCGCACTTCTTCTTTGGTCAACTGGTTATCACCTAGCTCGGCCTTGACCTGAGCTTGCAGCGCCAGACTGCCGAGAATGGTTACTATAAAGAGAAATAGCTTTTTCATGATGATTAGAGTTTATAGAAATATTCCCAACCCTGTCGTGGCAGCGAGCCTGCGAGCATGGCGTTGGCGAACTGGTTGTTGGTGAACTGCTTCAGGCGGGTGTCGAAGTAGAGGTCGGCATTGAGGCGCTGGGCAATGACACCCAGGCAGAACACCTGACTCAAGACACCATTGATCTCGAAAGGAGAGCGGGTCTTCTCCTCTCCACGCACGGCACGGAGGAAGTTGACGTAGTGGTTCGACGGGCTCTTAGGTACCTCGGGCAGAAGGCCTTCCATCTCCTTGGCACGCTTCTCGGGGATGATGGAGAGGGTACTACCGTGACTGCCGCCCTTGAAGATAAGGTCTTTGGTGTAGATAATCTTACCGGGGTTGAGGTCGCTGTCGCGATACTCGCCTTGGTTGGTGGCAGGGATATTGGCTGCCAGCTCTGACTTGCCGAAACCTTCGGGCAACGGTGGCAGGTTGTCGATGCCATCGTACCAGGTGACATCCACTGGGGGCATATTGCCGCGTGCACCGAAGCGGAACAGAATGGTGGATGAATAGGGATAGAAATAGTCGTTGTGGCCCTTGGCATACTCCATCTTGATCTGATAAGGCAATCCCAGGTCGAGGAACTCGTGTACGGTATCGAGGATGTGTGCACCCCAGTCGCCCAAGGCACCCATACCAAAGTCGTACCAGCAACGCCAGTTGCCTTGGTGGAACTTCTCGTTATAGTCGTGATATGGCACGGCACATAACCAAGTGTCCCAGTCCATGGTCTGGGGCATTGGGTCTGCTGGCGGGAAACGCTTGATGTTGCTATCCCACTGGTGCCAGCGACGCAGGTTGTTCATGTGGCCCACCACAGCGGTGACATCCTTGATGATGCCTGCCTCCTGCCATGCCTTAAACTGGAAATAGTTGGCCTCGGAGTGACCCTGGTTGCCTACCTGCGTAGCCAGATGGGGGTTCTTGCGGGCCAGCTGCATCATCAGCTCGGCCTCGAGGAAGGTGCGGCTCATGGGCTTCTCTACATAGACGTGCTTGCCCTCAGAGAGCGCCAGCATGGCGATGGGGAAGTGCGAGTGGTCGGGGGTGGCGATGCACACGGCTTCAAACTCGTTGCCTGCCTTCTCGAACAGCTCACGGAAATCCTTGAAGCGCTTGGCCTTGGGATACATATTCATAACTTTCTCGGTCTGCTTGTTGCCCATATCCACATCGCAGAGGGCCACCACCTCTACCATGCCAGTCTTGGCAAACTCGTCGATGTCTTGCTCACCACGGTTACCGATGCCTATATAGGCTATCTTTACCTTGTCGAAATGGGGTTGCTGCACGTAGTTGCTCTTTGCCAGCAGATCGGCGCCATTGAAGGCCAAGCCTGCGGAAAACAGCGATGCTGTCTTGAGGAAATCTCGTCTTGTAGCCATATTGTAATAGATTTAAGATTATTTTCTTTGCGAATATACGCATTATTCTGGATAAACAAAAGAATTAGAACTGAAAATAGATAAACGGCTGAATCTCGGCACTCTTCATCTGAATGACGAGGTAGATGACGGCCACCATGAGCAGGGCCTTGCCCACCAACGGCAACCAGGTGACGAAGCGTACACAGCCTTGCTCCCAACTATCGGGTACGAAATGCAGGACAAAGCCCAACAACATGAGGGTGAACACGGCCCAGTAGCCTGCCACGAGCTGGGGGAACACCTCGGGCGAGAAGTGATAGACCATCTGACCGAGCATGTCGGCAGCGCTGGCAAAGTCGTGGTGACGGAAGAAGATCCAGCAGAAGCACACGAAATGGAAGGTGATGAGCACGGCCAGAAAACGACGCAGGCCATGACTCTGGTAGGTCTTGTCGCGCCCCAGCAGGGTGCGGTAGGCCTTGTGGAACGCCAACGCCACGCCGTGCAACATGCCCCAGAAGATGAAATTCCATGCGGCTCCGTGCCACAGGCCACCCAAGAACATGGTGATGATGAGGTTGACATACTGGCGCACCTTGCCCTTGCGATTGCCTCCCAGGGAGATGTAGAGGTAGTCGCGCAGCCACGACGACAGCGAGATGTGCCAGCGGCGCCAGAACTCGGTGACGGAGGCCGACTTATACGGCGAGTTGAAGTTGATGTTGAAATGGAAACCCAGCAGCAGGGCAATGCCGATGGCCATGTCGCTATAGCCTGAGAAGTCGCAGTAGATTTGCAGTGTATATCCATAGACGGCCATGAGGTTCTCGACGCCTGAATAGAGCAGCGGGTTGTCGAACACTCGATCGACAAAGTTGACGCTGATATAGTCGGAGATGACAGTCTTCTTAAACAAGCCTGCCATGATGAGGAAGAGGGCGCGTCCCAGCATCTCATCGCTCACAAACAAGGGCTTGCGTATCTGGGGAATGAAATCCTTGGCACGAACAATAGGACCTGCCACCAACTGGGGGAAGAACGACACGTAGAAGGCATAGTCGAGCAGGTTGTCCAAAGGCTTTATCTCACGACGATAGACATCAATGGTATAGCTGAGCGACTGGAACGTAAAGAACGAGATGCCTACGGGCAGGAAGATGTCGAGTGGATCGAAATGGCCACCTGTGAGCGAGGCTATCATCTCCCCAAAGAAATTAGTATATTTGAAATAGCACAGCAGACCGAGGTCAATGACCAAACTGAGGGTGACGAGCCACTTGCGCCCTAGCCTATTCTCTGTCTTCTCCATCCATTGGGCAATGAGGTAGTCGCTGACGGTGACGATGGCCAGCAAGAAGAAGTAGGTGCCGCTACTCTTGTAGTAGAAATAATAGGAGAAAAGCAGTACGAACAGCAGACGGGCGGTGTCTTTATGGCGCAACAGGGTATAGACCATGAAGAAACCGGCAAAGAGCCACAGGAACAAGCCACTACTGAAGAGCATGGGCTCGGTGGCGTGGTAGGTGAGTATGTCTTTAACGGTATCCCACATAGTCATTATATGCCTTTACGATGGCTTGGTAGAGCAGCTGGCCCTGAAAAACATAGCCCTCAACGGTGTAATGCACATGGTCGGGGCGCATCATCTTGGCACTCTGCCAGTTGAGGCAGGCCCTACGGGCTCCGCCCACGATGGTGAACATATCCCACACGGCTATGCCGTTGTCGGCAGCAAAGCGGTGGATGGTCTGCACGGCCACGGCGGTGCGAGGGTTGAGCGAGTAGGCACGACGGCGCCCTTGGTAGGAACCAGGAGGGGTGGTCATGAGGATAGGCACCCCAGGCAAGGCGGTGCGCAGCATGCGTACGAAGGTATCCATCTGCTGGTAATGACGCAGGACGTTATAGCCTCGGTTATGGCTCTCGTTGGTGCCAAAGGAGAGGATGAGGAGATCGGGACGTTCCGCCTGTATCTCGCGAATCTTGGCAGGTGTGGAGAAGGTTTCGCAGGTGGCTCCGTTGATGCCCATGTCGGTATAGGTGAGGCGTCCCACTGCCAACTGCAACGAGTCGCCTGTCGTGCGGGGAAGGATATGGCCACGGATGTGGCTGTCACCTACATGCAGCACACGAAGGATATTGCCCGACTTATTGCGTCTGAGTTGTTTGACCTTTTCCCAAAATGGAGCGAGGATGCCCAAAGTATCGACAATCTGGTTTTCCTGTGTCTGCTGGAACGTGCGGGGCATGATGGGCACCAGCGGCAGGGGCAGGGTGTCTTGCAGCTCGCCATAGCGCGCTAAGGAGTCGTGGGCCACGATGCCTTTGTCGAGGGCTGCTGCCACAGGCAGGGCATCTTGCGCCCAAATAAGAGAAGGGATGAAGGGTAACAGCAAGATGAGCAGGATGTGCTTAACGGGATGTCTCATACGCACGCCTCCTGTCGTATTGTTCTTTGCCATAGACCAACGCCTCGAACAGCAGGCCTGCCAAGTGTCGGCCTCCGCGCACGTTGATGTGGGTATAGTCGTAGTTAGCCATCGACGGCTTGGCATCGACCAACGTCTTCATGCTCTCGTTGCCGCCCATAGCCTCAAACATATTCCAGAAAGCCACCCCTTCCTCAGCTGCGAGGTTCTGCTGGTAGCGTACCAGGTTACGGATGCCAGGCATGGTGCGCACCTCTCCCTCGGGAGTTTTATAGTCGCGATCGGCCACGCTGACCACCAGGATGCCTGCTCCGGGGAAACATTCCTTGATATGATCAATAGTGCTCTTCATGCTCTTGTAATAGCTGTCGTAGTTGCTGCCTAGCTTAGTGGCCACATTCAAACCATATTGCAGGATGACAAGGTCGTAGGGGCGCAACTCATAGAAGCGGCGCATCATCTTGGCAGGCACGGCACGCACATTGATGCCTGAAGCGCCTCGCATGGAGAGGTTGTCGAGGGCGATGCCCGAATCGCCATCCATCGCCACGCCATAGAACAGGGCGCTGGTATCGGCCTCTTGCACGCTGAAGGTGACGCTGCCTATCTTTCCCTCTACCTCAGCCACCTGTAACTGATTGCCCTTGTACTTCTTGCTAAGTGCACCTTTGCCGTTGACCACCGCTGAAATGGTGGCTTCCTCGTATGGATTGAAGAAAAAGGCGGCGTGGTAGAAGGTGTCGAGGTGGGCATAGTTGCGCGTCTGTCCTCGGAAACGGATGCTGGCCTCAGCATCTGCCTTGAAATAGTGGTTGGAGATGTCTTGCAGGGAACGGTCGAAATAAACGCTATCCATGATGGAGTGGCGCGTAAAACCTTCGGCCGTCTGACGTGTGGTCATCCTAAAGCCCGAGGAGATAGAGGTAATGGGAGAATAGCCCACACCGCAACCGCCGTATTTGTCTTGCAGCATCTCACGCAGATCGGCTGTAAGGATATCGCCCTCCACGAACGAGTCGCCATAATAGGCAATCTTGACCAATCGCTTACCGGCAACGAGTTCATCGAGGGCCTTGTAGAAGGGCTGCATGCCTCGTTGGGAGTCGTCGCTATAGTCTTCGATGCAGACCTTGCCCGTGGGACAGGTCTCTACAAATGCCGGCTTCGGGGGCGGAGGAAGGAGCATCGCATCTTCTGCCTGCGTGGCATCAAGCGAATCTTCCTTCGGATAGAGGTCAGAGAGGAGGTTGACAGGTCGCAACGGATGGCCAAACACAGAGAGCTGCGGAAACAAGCCCATGAGCAGCAGGCCACCCATGACGAGCAGGATCAGGATGCCAATATGATGAATGAGATTCTTCAACGCAGTTTCTCCAGATACTTACCTATGACATCGGCCCTCTCGCTTTCTTCCTGAGAGAATTGGTCGAGCAATGCTGGCTGATGGGTGGAAAGCAGGCGGGTCATCATCTCCTTACCCACGAAATCGGCTTCGCCAGTGCCTGGGTTGATGACATAAAAGACCTTGTCGTTCAGGTTGCTGGCATTGATGGCATCGCCCACAGTGCCTCCCAGTTTGGAGCCTTCTTTCGGTACCAAGGTACTGGAGGCTATCTGGCCTAACGGCTGTGCCTGGAAATAAACATGACCCTTGATAAGCTCAGCTTGTGCATACCAGTTGCCAAAACGGTATTTCTTATATTTCAGCGCCTTGCAGTTGATGTAAAGAGTATCGTTCAGGCGAACAGCATAAGCTCTTTTCTTGAGGTATTTGGACAACTCCCTGTTGCCTGCCGAATAGATCTCATAGTCGGCTCCAGGAGAAAGGGCAATCTGACTCTTGCTGCGCTTGGTCTTGTTGAGGGTAGTCAGCACTTCGCCCTCATCGCTCAAGAGGTCTGCCAGGTTCACATACATCTTGTCTTGCGCCGATGCTGCTGTAGTGAAGAACAACAAAACGAACAAATATATTACCTTCTTCATAGTCACTACGTTTATATCCATAGAATCCGGTGTAAAATTAGTTGATTATCTTCATACGAGCAAGAATGTGGCGCATAAAAAGCAAAAAAAAGTCGCCTTATCACTAAGGCGACTTCTCAATATAGTTAGAGATAGTTGGTTTATTCAGCTTTATTATCGTCTTCAGCTGCAACCTCTTCTGCTTTTGGAGCCTCAGCCTCAACAACAGCCTCAGTTACCTCAGCAGTAGCCTTCTTTGAACGACGGCGGGTGCGGGTAGCCTTCTTAACTGTGTCTTTAGCCATATTCTCATCATAGTCAACCAGCTCAATGAAGCACATAGCTGCATTGTCGCCCAGACGATGACCTGTCTTGATAATACGAGTATATCCTCCCGGACGATCTGCAATCTTGACAGAAATTTCCTTGAACAACTCGGTTACAGCATACTTGTCCTGAAGATAACTAAACACAACTCGGCGTGAGTTGGTAGTATCGTTCTTAGACTTTGTCAACAAAGGCTCTACATATTTCTTCAATGCCTTAGCCTTCTCAACGGTCGTAGTGATTCTTTTGTGCTTGATCAGAGAGACAGCCATGTTTGCCAACATAGATGCTCTGTGAGAAGCAGTACGACCTAAATGGTTAATTTTCTTATTATGTCTCATTTTTTATTCTTTATCTAATTTGTACTTAGAAATATCCATTCCAAACGACAGATTCAGACTCGCGAGCAAATCATCAAGCTCGGTGAGCGATTTCTTACCGAAGTTTCTGAACTTCAGCAGGTCGGTCTTATTGTATTGTACCAGGTCGCCCAAGGTCTCAACATCAGCTGCCTTCAAGCAATTGAGGGCGCGAACAGAGAGATCCATGTCAACGAGCTTGGTCTTCAACAATTGACGCATGTGCAGAACTTCTTCATCAAATTCCTCATTGCTGTCAGCATCAGCAGCCTCTAACGTAATCTTCTCGTCAGAGAACAACATGAAGTGATAGATGAGAATCTTGGCTGCTTCTTTCAAAGCATCCTTCGGGTGTATGGAACCATCAGTATCAATCTCAAGTGTCAGCTTATCGAAATCAGTCTTCTGCTCTACGCGGAAAGGCTCGACAGTGTACTTGACATTGCGGATTGGGGTGTAAATCGAATCGATAGCAATCACATTAACGTCGGTGCAGTAAATCTGGTTTTCCTCTGAAGGAACATAGCCACGGCCCTTGTTAATGGTCAGCTCCATCTGCATCGTAGCCTTAGCATCTAAATGACAAATAACTAATTCGGGATTTAACACTTCAAATCCAGACAAATACTTGCCGATGTCACCTGCCTTGAATACAGTAGTACTATCAATAGAAATACTCACTTTTTCAGTTTCATATTCCTCAATAATTTGCTTAAATCTCACTTGCTTGAGGTTGAGGATGATGTTGGTTACATCTTCTCTAACACCAGGAACACTTGAGAATTCATGCTCTACTCCGTCGATCTTGACGGTAGTAATAGCAAAGCCCTCCAATGAAGAAAGCAGGATACGGCGCAGGGCATTACCAATAGTGATACCAAAGCCTGGCTCCAAAGGACGGAACTCGAACTTTCCGTGCTTAGAGTCTGCTTCCAACATCAGAACTTTTTCAGGTTTTTGAAATGCTAATATCGACATGAAATAATTATTATTTAGAATACAACTCTACGATCAACTGCTCTTTAATATTCTCAGGAATGTCAGCTCTTTCAGGAACATGCAACATCTTGCCTGTCTTAGAAGCCTCGTCCCACTCGAACCAAGGATACTTACTGTGGTTGAAACCTGCCAATGAATCGGCAACTACCTCGAGAGACTTTGAGCGCTCACGAACACCAATCAACTGACCTGGCTTCACCTGGTATGAAGGAATACCTACTACCTCACCATCAACTACAATATGACGGTGGCTTACAAGCTGACGAGCAGCATCACGGGTTTTTCCAATACCCAAACGATAAACCACATTGTCGAGGCGGCACTCCAACATCTGCAAAAGGATCTCACCTGTAATACCCTTCTTCTTGGCAGCTTTCTCAAACATGTTACGGAACTGTCTTTCCAGCACACCATAAGTGTATTTTGCTTTCTGTTTCTCGCGTAACTGAATACCGTATTCAGAAGTCTTCTTGCGTGAAGCACCATGCTGTCCAGGAGGATTTGTCCTCTTTGCAAGAACTTTATCAGGGCCGTAAATAGGCTCTCCAAACTTACGAGCGATTCTTGTTTTTGGTCCAGTATATCTAGCCATTTTATCTCTATTTTAATTCAAACCAATAATAAATTATACTCTACGTCTCTTAGGAGGACGGCAACCGTTGTGTGGCAATGGTGTTACGTCGATAATCTCAGTAACCTCGATACCTGCACCGTGGATAGTACGGATGGCAGACTCACGACCATTACCTGGACCCTTTACATAAGCCTTTACCTTTCTCAAACCGAGGTCATAAGCCACTTTGGCACAATCCTGTGCAGCCATCTGAGCTGCGTAAGGAGTGTTCTTCTTAGAACCTCTAAATCCCATCTTACCTGCAGAAGACCATGAGATAATCTGGCCCTCGCTGTTTGCCAGTGAGACGATAATGTTGTTGAATGAAGAGTGAACATGCAACTGACCCATTGCGTCAACCTTCACAACTTTCTTCTTTGCTACAACTTGTTTTTTTGCCATATCAAATTATTTATTTAGTAGCCTTTTTCTTGTTAGCAACTGTCTTCTTTCTACCCTTACGTGTACGAGCATTGTTCTTTGTGCTCTGACCACGAACAGGAAGACCCAAACGGTGACGAACACCACGGTAGCAACCAATATCCATGAGGCGCTTGATGTTCATTTGTACTTCTGAGCGAAGATCACCTTCCACCTTGTAGTTTGCAGCTATGATTTCACGAATCTTAGCAGCCTGATCATCAGTCCAGTCTTTTACCTTCAGGTCTTTGTCAACACCTGCAGCTTCCAAGATTTTTGCTGAACTACTGCGACCTATTCCAAAAATATAGGTCAACGCAATCTCGCCTCTCTTATTCTGAGGCAAATCTACACCAACTATTCTTATAGCCATATACTTAATTATTTCTTTGCAAAAATAATATTATTATCCTTGACGCTGTTTATACTTAGGATTCTTCTTATTAATTACATAAAGAACGCCACGACGACGCACAATCTTACAGTCTGGCGTACGCTTCTTTAAGGATACTCTAACTTTCATATCTTTTTATTTATATCTAAATGAAATTCTACCTTTTGACAAATCATAAGGAGACATCTCAACCCTCACCTTATCGCCTGGCAATATCTTAATGTAATGCATACGCATCTTGCCAGAGATATGAGCGGTTATTTCATGCCCATTAGTCAATTCTACGCGAAACATTGCATTCGACAATGCTTCAACTATTACTCCATCCTGTTCTATTGCTGACTGCTTTGCCATAAATCACAGAATTTAATAAGCTGCAATGCCAGCGCTACGACCCTTGATACGACCAGACTTGAGCAAACCATCATAGTGCCTCATCAGCAAATGGCTCTCAACCTGCTGCAACGTGTCAAGTACCACACCCACGGTAATCAGCAATGATGTACCACCGAAGAAGTGAGCGAACTCATTCTGCACGCCAAACAGACCAGCGAAAGCAGGCATGATAGCGATGAAAGTCAGGAAGAGAGCACCTGGCAAGGTGATGCGTGACATAATATCATCGATATAGTCAGCTGTCTTCTTGCCTGGCTTAACACCAGGGATGAAACCATTGTTTCTCTTCATATCCTCTGCCATCTGAGTCGGGTTGATCGTAATAGCAGTATAGAAATACGTAAACAGAATGTTCAAGACGGCAAAGATAAAGTTGTACCAGAAGCTGGTAGAGTCAGTAAGTGAGCGCAGGAAACTGCTTGAATTGTTCAGGTCGGTGAAACCAATCAATGAAATTGGAATGAACATAATGGCCTGAGCAAAGATGATAGGCATCACATTGGCAGCATTCACCTTCAAAGGGATATACTGGCGTGCGCCACCCACCTGCTTGTTACCAACAACTTTCTTAGCATACTGTACAGGAACTTTTCTTACACCCTGAACCAGAAGAATTGCCAAGGCTGTCACTATCAGCAAAATGACAATCTCAATCAAGAACATAACCAAACCACCGGTCTTGTCAGTAATACGAGATACAACTTCCTGGAAGAAAGCCTGAGGCAGACGGGCAATGATACCAATCAAGATAATGAACGATACGCCATTGCCAACACCCTTGTCAGTGATTCTTTCACCCAGCCAGAGGATGAACATACTACCGGCAGCCAAGATGATGGTGGAGGTAAACATAAACAGAGTCCAATCTAATGAAGCATTTAAGGATGGACCAGCCTGATATTTCAGGTTGAGCAGGTAAGAAGGACCCTGAATCAGCAGGATAAAGATAGTAAGGTATCTTGTGTACTGATTCATCTTTCTTCTACCACTCTCACCCTCACGCTGCAGCTTCTGGAAATAAGGAACTGCGATACCCAGCAACTGGATTACGATAGAGGCTGAGATGTAGGGCATAATTCCCAATGCGAAAATTGACGCATTAGAAAATGCTCCACCAGAAAACATGTTTAACAAGGCTAACAGGCCCTCACTTGTTTGTTCACGCAATTGTGTAAGCATTGAGGGGTTGATGCCCGGCAATACTACATAAGAACCAAAACGGTATATTGCTACAAACAATACGGTGATGAGGATCCTTTGTCTCAGATCCTCGATCTTCCATATATTCTTTAATGTTTCAATAGCTTTTCTCATCGAATCAGAGTTTTACTACCTTACCACCTGCAGCTTCGATAGCAGCTTCAGCAGACTTTGAGAAAGCATGTGCTGCTACTTCAACCTTTGCGGTCAAGGTTCCTTTACCTAATACTTTTACCAACTGCTTTGAAGAAACAAATCCTGCATTCACCAATTCATTGATATCAACAGTCTGCAAATTCTTCGTTTCAGCAAGCGCTTGAATTGTATCCAGGTTGATAGCTTTATATTCTACACGGTTAATGTTCTTAAAGCCAAACTTAGGAACTCGGCGCTGAAGAGGCATCTGACCACCTTCAAAACCGATTTTCTTCTTATAGCCTGATCTTGACTTAGCACCCTTGGTTCCTCTTGTTGAAGTACCGCCTAAACCAGATCCTGGGCCACGACCGATTCTCTTTCTTGAAGGAGTAGATCCTGCAGCAGGTTTCAAATTACTTAAATCCATATTGTAATTCTTTTTATATTCTACAACTAATTACTTAACGATGGTAACCAAGTGCTTAACTTTCTCTACCATACCACGGATAGAAGGGTTATCTTCGTGCTCAACAGTATGATTCAGCTTACGCAGGCCCAGAGAATCAAGGATTCTTTTCTGGTTCTTAGGAGCACCAATTCTACTCTTAATCTGTTTAATCTTAATTGTTGACATGTTATCCTCCTTATCCTTTAAATACTTTTTCCATACTTACGCCTCTATTCTGAGCAACCATGTAAGCATCACGCATTTCACTCAGTGCCTTGATTGTTGCCTTTACCAAGTTGTGAGGGTTAGAAGAACCCTTTGACTTAGCCAGCACGTCAGTAATGCCCACGCTCTCCAAAACGGCGCGCATTGCACCACCAGCCACAACACCAGTACCCTGAGAAGCAGGCTTGATGAATACCTCAGCACCACCAAACTTTGCTGTTTGCTCATGAGGAACTGTTCCTTTATATACTGGAACCTTTACCAAGTTCTTCTTTGCAGACTCAACACCCTTAGCAATTGCAGTGGTAACTTCGCTGGCCTTACCTAAGCCGTAGCCAATAACGCCATCTTCATTACCAACCACCACAATGGCAGCGAAAGTGAAGGTTCTACCACCCTTGGTTACCTTGGTTACACGATTAATAGCAACCAATCTGTCTTTCAGCTCTGTATCGCTAGAAACTTTTACTCTATTTAATTCTGCCATAATGATTAAAATTTAAGTCCACCGTTACGTGCGGCATCAGCCACTTCTTTAACTCTACCATGATATAAGTAACCATTACGGTCGAAAACAACTGTCGTAATGCCAGCTTCCTGAGCTTTCTTGGCAATCAGATCACCAACCTTAGCTGCCTGCTCTTTCTTTGGCATCTTCTCAGTCATACCAAGAGATGAAGCTGCTGCCAGTGTATTGCCAGTCAGATCGTCGATCAACTGTACATAGATCTGCTTATTGCTTCTGAATACGGACATACGTGGTCTTTCAGCTGTGCCAGAGACCTTATTACGTACTCTATATTTAATCTTAATTCGTCTTTCTATCTTTGCTGTCATGATATATACAATTTAAATGTTACTTCGCGCCAGCAGCCTTACCAGACTTCCTGCGAATAATTTCACCAACAAACTTAACGCCTTTTCCTTTGTAAGGTTCAGGCTTACGGAAAGAACGAATCTTAGCGCAAATCTGACCAAGGAGCTGCTTATCGCATGACTCTAACAAAATCAGAGGATTCTTGTTTCTTTCAGACTTTGTTTCCACCTTCACCTCAGGAGGTAACTGGATGAAAATATTGTGAGTATAGCCTAAAGCCAACTCAATGATGTTGCCCTGATTAGAAACACGGTAACCAACACCTACCAGTTCAAGTTCTTTCTTATATCCCTCAGATACACCAATCACCATATTGTTAACCAACGCACGATACAGTCCATGGAATGCATGGCGCTGCTTTGGATCGTCCTGCATGGTCTCTTCATTCTCAACGAATGAAATATGGCCATCTTCGATAGTAACCTTGATAGCAGGATTAACATACTGGCTCAATTCGCCCTTAGGACCCTTTACGGTCACTACATCATCCTTGAAGTTTACAGTAACTCCGGCAGGAATGCTAATGGGTAATTTTCCTATTCTTGACATGCTAAATCCTCCTATTAATAAACATAACACAATACTTCGCCGCCAATCTTCAGCTCGGCAGCTTCTTTGTCTGTCATCACACCCTTAGATGTTGAAAGAATAGCAATACCCAAGCCATTGATAACTCTTGGCATCTCCTTGTAACCAGTGTACTTACGCAAACCAGGAGAAGACACGCGAACGAGCTTCTTGATTGCGTTCACCTTATTCACTGGGTCATACTTCAGCGCCACCTTGATGGTGCCCTGAGGACCATCTTCTACAAACTTATAATTAAGAATGTAGCCCTTGTCAAAAAGAATCTTAGTGATTTCTTTTTTCAAATTTGAGGCAGGAACCTCTACTACTCTGTGCTTAGCCTGAATAGCGTTTCTCAACCTCGTTAAATAATCTGCTATTGGATCAGTCATATAATAAATAATTAAATTAATCAGGACTACCCTGACAATATTTAAACATTACATTTACCAGCTTGCCTTGTGTACGCCAGGAATCAAACCATTAGAAGCCATCTCACGGAATGCAATTCTGGAAATGCCAAACTGACGGAGGTAGCCTTTTGGACGACCACTCATCTTGCAACGGTTGTGCAAACGGATTGGATTGGCATTCTTTGGGATAGCCTGCAGTTTCTGAGCTGCTTCGTAAGCATCAGCTGGCTCGCCTTTTCTAACGATCTCTTTCAGAGCTGCTCTCTTACTGGCATATTTTGCTACAAGTTTCGCACGTTTAACCTCACGTGCCTTCATTGATTCTTTTGCCATAATATATCAATCTTTATTAGCGTTCTTAAAAGGTAAACCAAATTCCTTCAGCAAAGCATATCCTTCTTCATCGGTATTAGCTGAAGTAACGAACGTGATGTTCATACCCTTGATAGACTGCACGCTATCGATATTGATTTCAGGGAAGATAATCTGCTCCTGAATACCCAGTGAATAGTTCCCACGGCCATCCAGTTTGCTTTCGATACCCTTGAAGTCACGAATACGTGGCAGCGCCACACGGATCAGCTTCTCCAAGAACTCATACATACGCTCACGACGCAATGTTACCATCACACCGATAGGCATCTTCTTACGCAACTTGAAGTTTGCGATATCCTTCTTAGAGAGAGTAGCAACAGCCTTCTGACCAGTAATGGCAGTCAGCTCGTTGATAGCATCATCAATAATCTTCTTGTCAGCTACAGCACCACCTAAACCCTGGTTTACTACAATCTTCTTCAATACAGGGATCTGCATGGTAGAAGTGTACTGGAACTTAGCTTTCAAAGCAGGAGCGATACGCTCAGCATATTCTTTCTTTAAACTTGCAGTATTACTCATCACTTAATCTCCTCTCCTGATTTTTTAGCGTAACGAACTAATTTACCATTATCGCCCAATCTTCTACCAATACGAGTAGGCTTGCCTGTCTTAGGATCCAGAGGATTCAAATTTGAAATATGAATAGGAGCCTCTTTCTTTACAAAACCACCCTGAGGGTTCTTTGCATTAGGCTTGGTGCTCTTCTGAACCATGTTGACACCTTCAACAATGGCACGGTTCTCTTTAACAAGAACCTTCAACACACGACCAGTCTTGCCTTTATCTTCGCCGGCATTTACATATACCTGATCGTTCTTTTTAATATGCAATTTACTCATTAGTTTAAAACTTTAAAAAATTAAAGTACTTCAGGAGCTAGTGAGACTACTTTCATGTTAGTAGCACGAAGCTCGCGGGCAACAGGGCCGAAGATACGGCTACCGCGAAGTTCGCCTGCATTATTCAACAACACACAAGCATTATCATCGAAGCGAATGTAAGAACCATCAGCACGACGGATTTCTTTCTTCGTACGAACAATCAAAGCTTTTGACACTGCACCTTTTTTAATATCACTTGAAGGGATAACATTCTGAACGGCAACAACGATAACGTCGCCAACAGAAGCATAACGACGTCCGGTACTACCCAGGACACGGATGCACAGAGCCTCACGTGCTCCACTGTTATCGCATACAGTAAGTTTGGTCTCTACTTGTATCATAATTACTTAGCTCTTTCAGTTATTTCTACTAATCTCCATCTCTTCAGCTTGCTCAGCGGACGAGTTTCCATGATACGTACAGTATCACCGATATTGCACTCATTCTTTTCATCATGAGCGTAGTACTTCTTCGTCTTGCTGACGAACTTGCCATACAAGGGGTGCTTCACTTTAAACTTAGAAGCTACAGTGATAGTCTTATCCATCTTATTGCTCAGGACAACCCCTGTTCTCACTTTTCTTAAATTTCTTGCTTCCATCAAGGCCATCAATTAATTGTTAAGTTCTCTTTCACGCAGGATTGTCAACATGCGTGCAATAGTCTTGCGTAATTTCTTGATCTGAGAAGGGTCTTCCAGAGGAGAGATTGCATGATTCAACATCATCTGGTGCAACCTAACTTTTTCAGTCTCTACTCTTTCCTTCAGGTCAGCGGTAGTTAATTCTCTAATTTCTGCTATCTTCATATCTTTTACGCATTTTGATTCTGATAATCGTAATCACGCCTTACAACAAACTTTGTTGTGATAGGCAGTTTCTGAGCAGCCAAGCGCAAAGCTTCCTTTGCAATATCAAAAGGAACGCCCTCGGCTTCAATAATGATTCTACCAGGAGTAACAGGTGCAACCCATCCTGCTGGATCACCCTTACCTTTACCCATACGCACATCAGCAGGCTTACGAGTGATAGGTTTATCCGGGAAGATACGAATCCAGATCTGACCCTGACGTTGCATATATCTTGTTACTGCAATACGAGCAGCTTCAATCTGCTGAGCGGTAATCCACTTACGCTCCAGTGCTTTAATACCGAAAGAACCGAATGCCAATGTTGTGCCTCTGTGAGCATCGCCCTTGCGGCCACGACCATCTTGCGGTCTTCTGTATTTAACTCTTTTTGGTTGTAACATAATTACTAAAATTAATTAGCGGTTATTCTTTTTTCTCTTAAAGTTTCTTCCGCCGTTGCCATTGTTGCCACGAACGGAATCCTTTGGCTGTGTGAAGTTAGGTGCCAAGTCACGCTTGCCGTAAACCTCACCTCTGCAAATCCACACTTTCACACCCTGAATACCAACCTTAGTCAGCGCCTCTGCCAAGCAGTAGTCAATGTCTGCACGGAAGGTATGCAATGGAGTTCTTCCCTCCTTATACATTTCAGAGCGTGCCATTTCAGCGCCATTCAAACGACCTGAGATTTGAATCTTGATACCTTCAGCACCCATGCGCATTGTATTGGCGATAGCCATCTTGATGGCACGACGGTAAGCGATCTTACCTTCCACCTGACGAGCTACATTGTTAGCTACAATAACAGCATCCAACTCTGGACGACGTACCTCAAAGATATTGATCTGGATCTCTTTGTCAGTGATCTTCTTCAACTCCTCTTTCAACTTATCAACTTCCTGACCACCCTTACCAATGATAATACCTGGACGTGAAGTGCATACTGTAATTGTAACAAGTTTCAACGTACGTTCAATAACGATGCGTGAAACGCTTGCCTTAGCCAGACGAGCATTCAGATACTTACGAATCTTGCTGTCTTCCAACAAACGGTCACCATAGTTCTTGCCACCGTACCAATTAGAATCCCATCCACGGATGATTCCTAAACGATTACTTATCGGATTAACTTTCTGTCCCATAAACCTTAATTTTGATCATCGTTATTAACCTTAGAACCAACAAACAGCGTTACATGATTTGAACGCTTGCGGATTCTATATCCTCTACCCTGTGGTGCTGGTCTCATACGTTTGAGAGTCATACCACCGTCAACAAAAATCTTGGTCACGAACAGTTCTCCGCTTTCAGCTTTGCGCTCGTTCTTCTGCTCCCAGTTTGCAATAGCAGAACGCAGCAGTTTCTCAACTTTAGCTGCGGGCTCCTTAGAAGAGAACTTCAGTACGCCAAGCGCTCTGTTCACCTCCATACCACGAATCATGTCTGCCACCAGGCGCATCTTACGTGGGGAAGTAGGAACATTGTTCAGCTTAGCAAAATACATAGTCTTAAGGGCTTCTTTTCTCTTTTCAGCCGATATTTTCTTTCTTGCTCCCATTATTTAATAATACTTTTTATCTATTTTTACCTGTCTTTATTTCCTGTTACCAGAGTGACCCTTGAAGGTACGTGTTGGAGAGAATTCACCCAACTTGTGACCTACCATATTCTCGGTAATGTAAACAGGAATGAATTTATTTCCGTTATGCACCGCGATGGTATGACCAACAAAATCAGGAGAGATCATTGATGCACGAGCCCATGTCTTGACAACATCCTTCTTGCCACTCTCATTCATGGCGAGGACTTTCTGCTCAAGCTTCACGTTGATATACGGACCTTTTTTTAATGAACGACTCATAATATATTCGATTTATTCAGATTACTTCTTTCTTCTCTCAATAATATACTTAGAAGACTGCTTCTTCGGAGCACGAGTCTTGAGACCCTTAGAGTACAAGCCCTTGCGTGATCTTGGGTGACCACCAGAAGCACGACCTTCGCCACCACCCATTGGGTGATCAACTGGGTTCATAACAACACCACGGTTGTGAGGACGACGTCCTAACCAGCGAGAGCGACCAGCCTTACCAGAGCTCTCCAGACCATGATCTGAATTACCAACACTACCAATTGTAGCTTTACATGCGCTCAAGATCTTGCGCAATTCACCTGAAGGCAATTTGATTACACAGTAGTCACCCTCACGAGAGGTCAACTGTGCGAAATTACCAGCAGAACGAACAAGCGCTGCACCCTGACCTGGACGCAACTCGATATTATGAATCACTGTACCTACAGGTATATTCTGCAGAGGGAGAGCGTTACCTACTTCAGGAGCCACATCTGGACCTGACAACAAGGTAGCACCTACCTGCAAACCATCAGGAGCAATAATATAGCGTTTTTCACCATCTGCATAGAACAGCAGTGCGATACGAGCTGAACGGTTAGGATCGTACTCGATAGTCTTTACAACTGCTGGAATGCCGTCTTTATTACGCTTGAAGTCAACATTACGGATCACCTTGGTATGACCACCACCAATATAACGCATGGTCATCTTACCAGTATTGTTGCGACCGCCTGACTTCTTAACACCAAACACAAGAGATTTCTCTGGTACACGTGCAGTAATTTCTTCGAAAGTACCAATAATTTTATGTCTTTGACCCGGTGTTGTGGGTTTAAATTTACGTACTGCCATCTTAATTAAATATTGCTATAAAAATCTATAGTATCACCGTCTTTCAGGGTTACTATTGCCTTCTTGAAAGCATTCGTGCGACCCTTCAAAAGACCACTGCGGGTATAGCGGCTCTTGCTCTTACCCTGATATTTCATTGTGTTCACATCAACAACCTTCACGTTGTAGAGTGCCTCAACTTCATGCTTAATCTCCAATTTATTAGCATCAGGACGAACGATGAAACCGAAACGATTAGGCATCTTCTCGGTCATCGCTGTCATCTTCTCTGTTACCAATGGTTTAATAATAACTGCCATTCTTTACGCCTCCTTTTTATCTAACAGATCGTCGATTGCTGAAAGTGCTTTTTCAGTAAACATAACTACTCCAGCGTCCAATACACGGTAGGTATTTACGCCAGAAACAGTCTGTACCTTGGCACGCTGCAAGTTACGAGCCGACAAATATACGTTTTTATTAGCTTCGGGTAAAACTAACAGTAGCTTTTTGTCAGAAACTTTAAGATTATTTAACAAAGCTACGAATTCCTTAGTCTTAGGTGCTTCAAAAGAGAAGTCCTCAACTACCATAACGCCACCATTCTGAGCCTTATAAGAGAGGGCTGACTTACGAGCCAATTGCTTAACTTTCTTATTCAACTTGAAAGAGTAATCTCTTGGTTTTGGGCCGAACACACGACCACCACCAACCAATACTGGTGAGTTGATATCACCGTGGCGAGCACCGCCACCACCTTTCTGACGGCCTAATTTACGAGTAGAGCCACTGATGTCGCTTCTTTCCTTAGACTTAGCAGTACCCTGGCGTTGGTTAGCCAAAAACTGCTTCACGTCCAGATAGATTGCATGGTCATTGGGCTCGATTCCAAAGATAGATTCGTTTAACGTAATCTTTCTTCCGGTGTCTTCACCTTTAATATTGTAAACGCTAACTTCCATTATTTCTCAATTAAAACGATTGAATTTTTGCAACCAGGAACAGAGCCCTTTACCAAGAGCAAATTGTGTTCCGCAATTACCTTTAATATTTGCAAGTTCTGAACCGTTACACGGTTGCCACCCATCTGACCAGCCATACGCATACCCTTGAACACCTTTGCAGGATAAGAGCAAGCACCGATTGAACCTGGCTTACGGCCACGGTTGTGCTGACCATGTGTCTGCTGACCTACGCCACCAAAGTGATGTCTCTTCACAACGCCCTGGAAGCCCTTACCTTTAGAGGTTCCAATAACGTCAACGAAAGCAGCGTCATAAAACAGCTCCACGTTTACAGTATCACCCAAATTCAATTGGGTATCAAAATTCTTGAACTCAGCCAAGTGTCTCTTTGGTGTTACACCAGCCTTCTTGAAGTGACCCATCATCTGCTTGGTGGTGTTCTTCTCCTTCTTCTCCTGGAAGCCGAGCTGAACAGCCTCATAGCCATCGGTCTCAACAGTCTTAACCTGAGTAACAACACAAGGACCTGCTTCGATAACAGTGCATGGTACATTCTTACCATCGGCACTGAACACGGATGTCATTCCGATTTTCTTTCCTAATAATCCTGGCATTTCACTTAATAATTAAAAATTACACTTTGATTTCTACTTCTACACCGCTAGGCAACTCCAGCTTCATCAATTCATCGATAGTCTTAGCTGTTGAGCTGTAAATATCGATCAGACGCTTGTAAGAAGAGAGCTCGAATTGTTCGCGAGCCTTCTTGTTTACGAAGGTTGAACGGTTAACTGTGAAAATCTTCTTGTGTGTTGGCAATGGAATAGGACCACTGACAATAGCTCCAGTTGACTTTACAGTCTTTACGATGCTAGCAGCTGACTTGTCTACCAAGCTGTGATCGTAGGATTTCAGTTTGATTCTGATTTTTTGACTCATTTTCTTAAATTTATTAATGTTACTATTAATTTTGAAAGCCTTGGGTTAAGAGTCATTCACTAACCCAAGGTCATTCGTTCTTACTTCAATAAATCCACGCGGCCCCCCACTTCCTCAAGCACAGCTTTTGCGATTGAGGTAGAAACAGCTGCATGATGATCATAACTCATGGTTGAGGTAGCACGGCCAGAAGTGATGGTACGCAACGCTGTTACATAACCAAACATTTCTGCCAGTGGCACCATAGCCTTCACGATACGGGCACCAGAGCGAGTGCTTTCCATACCCTCTACTTGACCACGACGCTTGTTCAAGTCACCAATCACATCACCCATGTACTCCTCTGGAGTTACCACATCGAGCTTCATGATAGGCTCCATTAATACAGGACCTGCCTTTGAAGAAGCAGTCTTGTATGCCTGAATGGCGCAAATTTCGAATGACAGCTGGTCAGAGTCCACTGGATGGAATGAACCGTCCAACAAATCTACCTTCATGGAATCCATAGGATAACCACCAAGCACGCCACTCTTCATAGCAGTTTCGAAGCCCTTCTGAACAGCTGGGATAAATTCCTTAGGAATATTACCACCCGTTACAGAGTTAACGAACTGCAAGCCACCTTGGGTGTAATCTGGGTCAACAGGACCGATATTTACAATGATATCTGCAAACTTACCACGACCACCGCTCTGCTTCTTGTAAACCTCACGGTGATTAACAGTCTTGGTAATGGCTTCCTTGTAGTTCACCTGAGGCTTACCCTGGTTGCACTCTACCTTGAACTCACGCTTCAGACGGTCGATAATGATATCAAGGTGAAGTTCACCCATACCAGAAATCACGGTCTGACCACTCTGCTCATCGGTATGAACAGTAAAGGTAGGATCTTCTTCTGCCAGCTTAGCTAAGCCGTTAGAAAGTTTCTCCATATCCTTTTGGGTTTTTGGCTCAACTGCAATACCAATTACAGGATCTGGGAAGTCCATAGACTCCAATACGATTGGTGCATCCTCATCACACAGAGTATCACCAGTGCGGATATCCTTCAAACCTACAGCAGCACCGATGTCACCAGCAGAAATCTCATCTACAGGATTCTGATGGTTAGAGAACATCTGGAACAAGCGGCTGATACGTTCCTTCTTGCCAGAGCGGGTGTTGTAAGCATAAGAACCAGATACCACGCTACCTGAATAAACGCGGATGTAAGTAAGACGACCTACATAAGGATCGGTAGCGATCTTGAATGCTAATGCAGATGTCTTCTCATCCTCAGATGGCTTACGCTCTTCAATATCACCAGTTGAAGGGTTGGTACCCTCAATGTTTGGAGTATCAAGAGGTGATGGCAAGAAAGCACATACATAGTTCAACAATGTCTGCACACCTTTATTCTTGAAAGATGAGCCGCAAGTCATTGGAACTATTGACATGCTCAGGGTTGCCTTGCGAACAGCAGCGATCAACTCTTCTTCTGTAATGGTAGAAGGATCATCAAAGAACTTCTCCATCAAAGCGTCATCATACTCAGCTGCAGCCTCGATCAACTTAGCGCGATATTCTTCAGCTTCTTCCACCAGGTTAGCAGGAATATCCTCGGTAGAATATTCAGCGCCCATGGTTTCATCGTGCCAGAAGATGGCCTTCATCTGAATCAAGTCAACTACACCCTTGAAATTTTCCTCTGCACCGATTGGAATCATCACAGGAACAGGGTTTGCACCCAGAACGTCCTTCATCTGACGCATTACTTCAAAGAAGTCAGCACCTGAACGATCCATCTTATTCACATAAGCGATGCGAGGAACATTGTATTTATCTGCCTGGCGCCATACGGTCTCACTTTGTGGCTCAACACCACCTACTGCACAGTAAGTAGCTACAGCACCATCGAGCACACGCAGAGAACGTTCTACTTCAGCAGTGAAGTCAACGTGTCCCGGAGTGTCAATCAAATTAATTTTATAGGTATTGTCGTTCCATTTCCAGCGGCAAGTGGTAGCAGCAGATGTAATGGTGATACCACGCTCCTGCTCCTGAACCATCCAGTCCATGGTGGCAGCACCATCATGAACCTCGCCAATCTTATGGGTCATACCAGTATAAAATAAGATTCGCTCAGATGTAGTAGTCTTACCAGCATCGATGTGTGCCATGATACCGATATTTCGCGTCAAGTGTAAGTCTTGTTTTGACATTCTTGTTATCTTAAAAACCTATTAAAAACCTATATTAGAATCTGAAATGTGCAAATGCACGGTTAGCCTCAGCCATACGGTGCATATCCTCCTTACGCTTGAATGCGCCACCCTGCTCATTGTAAGCATCCATAATCTCAGCGGCCAGCTTCTCAGCCATACCCTTACCACCACGCTTACGCGCGAAGGCAATCATATTCTTCATAGAGATTGATTCTTTACGATCAGGACGGATTTCTGTAGGTACTTGGAAAGTCGCACCACCGATACGGCGTGACTTAACCTCTACTTGAGGAGTGATGTTGTCAAGAGCTTTCTTCCAGATTTCGAGAGCAGACTTCTCTTCGCTCTGCAACTTCTTACCAACTGTTTCCAGTGCAGCATAGAAGATTTCATAAGAAGTGTTCTTCTTGCCATCATACATCAGATGGTTAACGAACTTGGAAACTTTCACATCGCCATAAACTGGATCCGGGAGGATCTGGCGTTTCTTTGGTTTTGCTTTTCTCATTTTGTTTAAAACCTTTAGTTTTTTGTTCTTGGTTGTTTGCTTCTGTCTTCTTCAACATCTCCCACTGGAGATATTTACTCAACCTTTAATGCATCCAATAACTAAAAAACGAAATTAATACTTTTGTTTTTTAACTCTTTTAGAAGAGGTTTACTTTTTCTTAGCAGCTTTAGGCCTCTTAGCACCATACTTAGAACGACGCTGAGTGCGGCTTGCAACACCTGCGGTATCCAAAGTACCACGAACGATGTGATAGCGTACACCTGGCAGGTCCTTTACACGGCCACCACGTACCAAAACGATTGAGTGCTCCTGCAAGTTATGGCCTTCACCTGGGATATAAGAGTTCACCTCTTTACCGTTGGTCAAACGAACACGAGCTACTTTACGCATAGCTGAATTAGGCTTCTTGGGAGTAGTTGTATAAACTCTCACGCAAACGCCTCTTCTCTGAGGGCATGAATCCAATGCAGGAGACTTGCTCTTGTCAACCAGCACCTGACGGCCCTTTCTTACTAATTGCTGAATTGTAGGCATTTTACTTGTTTTTTATATATTATTATTTTAATTAAATTCAAAACTATACATTTTGGGCTGCAAAGTTACAAATAATCTTTGAAACAACAATGCCGTTTTCTTAAATATTTTTAAAAATATCGCAAAAGGGGCGTTTCTCATGCTTATATATATAAATAAGGTGTGTCATTGGCACTCCAGTAGAGGCCAGCAACCAGTATGAACAAATACAAATAAGGTTTAGATTTTTGCCCCCCCTCATCCCCAATAAGGGAATAGTCTGTTCCCTCCAGGGGAACTGCCTGTTCCCCCCGTAGGAACAGGTAGTTCCCTACGGGGGAACAATCCACAACACATAAAGAAACGAGCTGCTCCCTACGGGGGAACAGCTCGTTATCTTATAGCTGACGGTGTGGCTTATGCCTTCACGCCATTGTACTCGTCAGAAACAGTCAGTTTCTTGCGACCCTTAGCACGTCTTGAAGCCAGCACTCTGCGACCATTAGCGGTTGCCATTCTTTCACGGAAACCGTGCTTGTTCTTTCTCTTCCTGTTAGAAGGTTGGAATGTTCTTTTCATTGCTCAATATATTTTTACGTTATTATTTTAATCACAATCGGGCTGCAAAATTAGATACTTTTTCTAAAATAAGCAAGAGATAATTCTTTTTATATCGAAACTTTTTGTGTTTTTTATCAATTTCAGCTATCTTTGCAACGCAAAAATGAGTAAAATCGAATAAAAACTATAAAAACAAACGAGTATGATTAATGCCCAAGACATTAAAATCGGTACCGCTATCCGCATGGATGGCAAATTGTATTTCTGCATTGACTTCCTGCATGTAAAGCCAGGTAAGGGTAACACATTCATGCGCACCAAACTGAAAGACGTGGTGAGTGGCTATGTATTAGAGCGCCGTTTCAACATCGGTGAGAAGTTGGAAGATGTACGCGTAGAGCGTCGTCCATATCAATATCTCTATAAGGAAGGTGAAGATTTTATCTTCATGAATCAGGAAACTTACGACCAGCTGCCTATCGCCAAGGAAATTATCAATGGCGTTGACTTCCTGTTGGAAGGTATGGTAGTGGATGTGGTTTCTGACGCATCGACAGAGACTATCCTCTATGCTGACGTTCCTGTTAAGGTTCAAATGAAGATTACTTACACAGAACCAGGACTGAAGGGCGATACAGCTACCAACACACTGAAGCCTGCTACCGTTGAGAGCGGTGCTGAAGTTCGCGTACCTCTGTTCATCAACGAAGGAGATACGATTGAGATCGACACACGTGACGGTTCTTATGTAAGTCGTGTTACCAGCAAGTAATATGCAGAACTAAAACATCAAGACTGCTCCCCTTGTTTCGTACAGAGGAGCAGTCTTGTTATCTTAGAAAGCTACAAAGGCATGAGGTTCTCTATTATTGTTCCTGTTTTCAATCGTCCGGATGAAGTGGACGAATTGCTACAAAGTCTTTCAGAACAA